>JANPMI010000334.1:0-2836 GCA_031422725.1 Chitinophagaceae bacterium
CAGTTGATCGTTCCAGAACCGCATGTCCGTATTACCAAAAACATTCTCTGAATAAATAAAAATGCCATATTTTTTTGCAGACAGGTGATTAAACTCACTCAGCGGTTCTGCCTGGGCAAGAAGCCGGTTGATCAATGCAGTGTCATTACAAAAAGAATTGAAATCTTCATACTGATGGTTGATGTATTTCTCCGCCAACCGTACTTCTCTTGCCACTGAGGAACGGTTGCTGTAGATTGTATTAAACGCAAAAGAAAGAGTGAAAAGCAGTATGGCAAGTATCAGCAAAAGATACTTACCTGAAAGAATATTTTTTAAAGGTAGCTTCACTATTCCTGCCGTTGTTGTTTGATGATTTCCCAGATGGCATCCATTTCCTGCAGGGTCATGTTACTAAGATCTTTGCCGCTTTGCAAAGCCTGCTGTTCCATCTTTGTGAACCGGTGAATAAATTTTTTATTCGTCTTTTCCAGTGCATTTTCGGCGTCCACCTGCAAAAACCGTGCATAATTAATTAAAGAGAAGACAACATCACCAAATTCCTCCTCTACATACTTCTGGAGTTCCTCTTTATCGTTACTGCTGACTGCCGACTGTTGACTGCCAATTGCTGACTGAAGCTCCCGTATCTCTTCTTCTACTTTTTCCCAAACCTGTTCCTTATTATCCCATTCAAAACCCACTTGCTTTGCTTTTTCCTGTAACCGCATAGCTTTTACCGTTGCTGGCAATGATTTGGGGACCCCTTCAATAACGGATTTTTTCCCCTCCTTAAATTTTAGTTTTTCCCAGTTCCTTTTCACATCATCTGCGTCATTCACTTTTACTTCGCCATATATATGCGGATGACGGGCAATTAATTTTTCACAAATACCGTTGATTACTTCATCCAGTTCAAATTGTTTTTGTTCACTTCCGATTTTTGCATAGAAAATAATATGCAGCAGCAAATCACCAAGTTCCTCCTTAATGCCTTTCCAGTCTTCTTCGGTTATCGCATCAGCCAGTTCATACATTTCTTCAATCGTCATTTGCCGCAGCGATCGAATGGTTTGTTTTTTATCCCAGGGGCATTTTTCCCTCAAGTCATCCATAATACCCACTAAACGAAGAAACGCATCCGCAGATTTTCTATTCATGGTCTAAACGTTAAAAGGTGAAGGCCGAAAACAAAATGAATAATATAAATAATACCAGCATCATCAGCAATGAAAAAAAGGTTAGCAGCAAAAATTTCACAAAGGTTTTCCAACGTCCCTGTCCGTAAAAATTCCGCATTGCTTTATACAGGTAAATAAATAACCAGATAAAAAGACCGGCAATAGGGATACCTATAAAACCAGTGTGCAGCCAGTCGTCCAGTTTATTCAGATAAAATACCACCAGCAGCAGCAGAAAGGTGAAAATATACAGATGAATAGTGAACACCCCATGATCAGCAAAATAAAATTGCTTGCGGCGTATATACACCAACCGCAGAATCAGGGCAAATAAGGGTAGCGAAATAAACAGCATGTAAGGAAGCTTGTGCAAAATATTATTCCCTAACTTATTCCATGCCTCATCCGGATTCTCCCGGTATTTGTTGTTAACGGCAATCTGTTTTTTTGTAAGCCTTCGCATAAACCAGCCATCTTGTTCCGCAGAAGGAAGTGTAGCCTGGATAGAATCGTATTCATCCAGGGTTTTATAATTCCTTGTTCCGAATTGGATAACTCCTTTATCCTGATCAGTTACGGAGTAAAGATCTTTCGCGGTAACGGCCCGGCTTGTATCATTGGCTGTAATTAATTTTGATTTCAGCAAAACATTTCCTGTATCCTTCTTCAGCTTCTCCTGCAACGTCTTTATGTATTCAGCCCTCTCAGTAGTGGATATTGGTTCATCCGGGTTAACCGTAAAGGTGCTTTCCGGGTTAAAAAAACTAAAAAACAAAAGGAAAAAAATTGCTGAAGAGAATACATACATCCTGATCGGGTGAAGGTAGCTGGTGCGGCGTCCCTTCATGTATTCTTTGGATAAAAATCCTGGTTTGAAAAGAAGATGATGTACCGTATGAAAGAAATTACTGTCAAAGTGTGTAATATCATAGAAGAAATGAGTAACCATGTGCCAAAAAGTTTCTTTAGGCACTACATTCTCCTGCCCGCATTGCTGGCAATAGCGGCCCTGCACTATCGTACCGCAATTCAGGCAATCCTTCTCTTCTCGCTGAGGGATATGAGACACTATAATTTTTTCTTAAAAATAAGTACAAAAAAATACAAGAAGCCTTTCTTTTTCGTTACTGAACAATTAAGGTAACTTTGAACAGCAAAAGCAATATCACCGCATGAAAACCATTTTATTATTCCTTTCTCTTCTTTTTTCTTCCGGCATACAGGCACAATATTATTACAACGATATTGTTGGCACCCTCGAAGCCAACCGGCAGATGAAAACATACCTGGCAAATAAAGTGAAAACTGTTACAGCAACCGGCTATGATCAGCGGGGTACAAAGGCAACAGATTTCTCAGAGTTCCAGGAAATAAAAGAAAATGGAATGGCGCTGAAGTTTTCTGCTGTCACCAACCTGAATAAGACAGTTATTTATTCAAAATTTGATACCCAGGGAAGGCTGATAAGCATGACAGATTCTTCCACCGCCATTGAAAGTGTAACTACCTATGAATATGATGCAGCCGGTAAAATAACCAAAGTACAAAACAGCACGAAAGATGCTGCCAATGATTTTAACCAGGCAGAAACACATTACTGGATATATAATACGGCCGGAAATCCGGAAAAAATGTGGCGGGTTATTAATAATGCCGATAGCCTCGAAATCCGTTTT
>JANPMI010000335.1:0-3418 GCA_031422725.1 Chitinophagaceae bacterium
CGGTTCAAAACCGGCATGCAACGCCAATTTTACTTCATTAATGGAACTGCAATCTGCATTACATCCCATCTCTTTAACATACCGGAGAATATTAATATTAGTCAGGGCTTTGGTGGCATAGAAAAACCTGGTGTCCAATGCTGAAAAAGCAGTCGTCAGTTTTTTATATTGTTCTTTTATTTTTTCTGCATGATAAACATACAGCGGTGTACCAAATTGACGGGCAGCCCCAATTAACTGTTCATTTGATAACTTGTCCGGCATAGTAACGAAGGTATTAAAGGGGTGGCATGGTTCCAAACCCTGTCATCCTCTTGAAAAACAAATGCCATCCCCGGACGGAATGGCATAGCAAGTATAAAATTCAATTAATTGATTCAGCCTTCTTCTCCTTCTCCGGGGTCTTTACCTGCCTGTCCGGCAGGCAGGCTCACAATCAATTCTCCGTTATCCGTTACTGCTAATGCTTTGGCATCATCAGCACCTTCAGTTTTTTCTTCGGTACTTCTTATTGTATTCATCACCGTTGGTTCTACCAACTGTTCAGCCAGAACCTCTTTTATTTTAGGTAACTCATCAGCAGAGTTGATACCAAAATAATCCATGAAATTTTTTGACGTAGAGTAAATCAATGGTTGTCCCGGTGCTTTTTCATTTCGTCCGCTGATGATGATTAATTCTTTCTCTAATAGTTTTTGAACCGCATAATCGCAGCTAACTCCCCGGATAGCTTCAATCTCTCCTTTTGTTACGGGCTGTTTATAGGCAATGATCGCCAGTGTTTCAAGGGAAGCCGCTGATAATCGTTTTAGGAATTTATCGCCATTCAGCTGGGCTACTGTTTTGTGAAATTCTTTCCTGGTAAGAAATTGCCAGCCACCACCACTTTGTTTTACTTCAAACGGATAAAAATCGGCGCTGTATTTTTCCGTAATTCCTTCCAGGGCGGCTTCTACCTGGTCCAATGAAATCTTATCGTCCATAAAACCAAGGGCATTATTCGCCAGTTCGACAATCTCAAGAGTCGTCAGAGGTTTGTCGCTGGCAAAAATTAATGCTTCGATATGTGGTATCAGGTTAGTTATTTCCATACATAAACCCCAATCCGCCGGTTGGCGGAGCTTTTATTTCACTATAGTAAAAATGTCTTTTGCCTATTTGAAAAATGATATAAAAATTGATTAAGAATTTAACTACGTTGAACGAATGTACAATCAGTAATATTAGATTGAAAACACAATTATCAACATATTGTTATGATGAAACTGGATAACCATAATGACTAATTAATCTAAGCTCCCTTTAGGGACAGGGTTTTTACCCTTGCAAAGCAGCAGCACCACTCACTATCTCAGTCAATTCAGTAGTAATGGCTGCCTGTCTTGCACGGTTATAAGAAATCTTCAGGCTGCGCAGCATTTCATTGGCATTTTCACTGGCCTTATCCATAGCTGTCATTCTTGCACCGTGTTCAGAGGCATTGGAGTCAAGAACTGCTTTGTATAATTGGGTGTTGAGTATCTTGGGCATCAGTTCTGCAATCAGCAATTCTTTGGAAGGATCATAAATAAAGTCGGCTTTGGCAGCACCGGTTTTTTTCTCCATTTTAGGAATCGGCAGAAACCGTTCTACAGCGAACCGCTGGGTAGCCGCATTTTTAAACTGGCTATAGACCATTTCCACCACATCAAATTGTCTTTCTTCAAAAGCTTTCCTCGCTGCTTTAGAAGCCTCCTGAACATTGGCAAATGTCAGGTTCAGAAAAATATCTTTGAAAGTAGCATCCGCCTTATAATTGTTTTTGGCAAAATGCTCATATCCTTTTTTACCGACGTTCCAGATGGTTATATTTCCTTTTTTATACTGGTCAGAATATTTTTCTGCAATGGTTGCTTTTGTAAGTTTGATAGTATTCGCATTAAAAGCACCTGCCAAACCACGGTCGCTGGTGATAACGATAAATAATATTTTTTCAACGGGCCGCTCAATGGCAAGCGGCATACCTGAATCACCACCTTCGCTGTTGCTCACAATATTACTAAGCATTTCCTGCAATTTCTGTGCATAAGGACGCATTTGAATAATGGCATCCTGTGCCCGGCGAAGTTTTGCAGCACTTACCATCTTCATGGCTTTGGTGATCTGCTGGGTACTTTGTACTGATTTGATGCGATTACGAACCTCTTTTAATTGTCCTGCCATAGCCTTTCTTGAATTGGCCGCAAAAGTACGGGGTTGGG
Source organism: Chitinophagaceae bacterium (assembly GCA_031422725.1). Lineage (GTDB taxonomy): Bacteria > Bacteroidota > Bacteroidia > Chitinophagales > Chitinophagaceae > JJ008. The sequence continues at coordinate 2,241 of JANPMI010000335.1, forward strand.
GCTAAAAATCCATACCTGGGTTGAAAATTAGTGGAGGCTGTTTTGCTTCTTTTTGTTGAAAAAATAAATCTCGGGTAGTCTGCTCCATATCAATCCTTCAATATAAACTCCCTTTTCAGACTATAGGTAATCATCAGCTTTCCCCTTTCTCCCGTTCCATTTTTCACCCGTCTTTCATGCTCCCTTACAAATTCAAGCTGTACGGGGCCATTTATAAGATTTTGAAAATCTTTTTTTGTAATCAATAACTGACCATCCCTGGCAGTATCCAGCCGGTTAATTCCATCACCGGTAAAGGAAGTGTCTGTGAGCAATACCCTTATATAATCTTCGGGGGCAAGTCCATTAAACCCGATAACTATTGGATCAACTAACAGGTCACTCCTGCGCAAAGTGTCCCCGATAGTTGTTGTTAATGAAAGAGGTTGAAAATCGAATTCATTCTTATATATTTTTTTATCGCTGCCTGTAAAAACAATACTGTGTTTACCTGTAAAAACTTCAATTGGTTTTTGAATTTCATAATAAGTACCTGTTATTTTTGAACTGTCAGGGGTAATTACTTGTCCGTCCAGTTCAACTTTGCCCGGTTCTTCTAATGTTAGGGTGCCGCCGTTTTCTCCGCCATATCTGAATTGCAACAATACCGTGATGTAATCATTGCCTTCTTCCCCCCGAACCTGGTAATCAAAATAAATAGCTTCGGTATCCACTTCATCACTGCTGTCCGGCTCTTTGTTATTTGTGCAGGAAAAAAGAAAAATGGCCGGAAGAAGAAAAATGGTAATCCTTTTTTTAAATCTGCCTGTTATGTTTTTTATCGTCAGCATATTATTTTCAACAGCAAATAAGTTAAAGAAGGTCTATTGTCGTACTTCCTGTGTCAATACTTTTAACAATATCCAATGTTTTTCTTGTGATAAGCTTTTAAAATTAAAGATCATTTTCATTTCTTTAATTACCAAACCAATTTATTATGAAACAGATTTTTTTGCTGACACAGCTGTTTACTTTTTCATTTTCTTTTTCACAATCACATCAATTAAAACTTATCAATCCCGAAAAAGAAAAAGTCACCTTTATTAAAGAAGGCGACAAGGTTCTTATGGCAATTAAAATAGCCGGTCACCAGGTGAAGAAAAAACCTTCTGATGTGTACTTGCTATCCAAACCGGAAT
>JANPMI010000336.1:0-3847 GCA_031422725.1 Chitinophagaceae bacterium
CTTTTTGAACCAAAAGATGCTATTCTTGTCCAGTTAAAAAATTCTGGCTCTTTACGCTATTTTAAAAACATGGAATTGCAAAAATTAACCGGCGGCCTTTCTGAAGCCATTACCAACATAAGAACAAGAAATGAATTTGAAACCAACTTTTTGGATTTGTATTTGACACCGTACCTGATAAAACATAATGACATAGAATTTTACGATACCATAAACACCCGTTACAAATTATTTTATTTTAATGCTTTAGCACAATATGAAAACAGCGGGGAATTATTTCCATTCCATTTTAGTAAGCCGGAAGAGTTTGATAAAACCGAATCTGTGAATATTACAGGGTCTTATCAATTGAGGTGTTGGGGAGCATCAGTAAAGCAGTATACCGACTATCAAAAGTTAAATACTCAAATGCTTGAAGAATTAAGAAAAGTGTATAAACTCAAATAAATCTATATGGAAGTACATGCACACACCCATACCGCCCGAAAAAAATGGACCCACTATTTCTGGGAATTTTTAATGTTGTTTCTTGCTGTGTTCTGCGGATTTTTAGCTGAGAATCAGCGGGAACATTATGTTGAGGGTCTTCGTGCAAAGGAATATGCAAAAAGCTTGTTGAGTGATATGAAAGAAGATACAGCAGAGATAAGTGGAGGGATTCGTCAGAATAGGTTTATGATTTCAACATTTGATAGTTGTATTTCCATTGGGAAGAAAAATATTGATAAGCCAACCGTACCTGGCAAATTTTATTATTACTCCCGGTTTTCTAGTAATGGCTATGCAATAGACTGGAATAGATCAACTCTTACACAACTTATTCAGTCTGGAAATCTCCGGTATTTTAAGAATAAGGACATGGTAAATAAAATAAATAAATACCATGCGTTACAAGGTATAATAGGGGCCAATAACGAAACAGATAACCTGAACCGGAATAAAATAATTGAAATCCGCAGCAAGTTGCTGGCAGTAAGATATTTCGAAGACTTTGCTTTGCTGAATATTTCAAAAGAAATGAAAGGACATATGCCCCATCCTATTGTCGATAGTCTGATGTTACAGCAGCTTTCATTAAAAACAGGCAGCACAGGTATTATAGAGGAATTTTTAAACAATCTTTTGGAAAGAAAAGCGAGAAATACAAGATTTATTGAAGAATTGTATCCGGAAGCATTGAAAGCAGCTTCCGAGATAATTGAAATATTGAAAAAGGAATACCATGTGAAATAAATTTTTATGGAAGTACATGCACACACACATACACCTCGCAAAAAATGGACTCACTATTTTTGGGAGTTTTTAATGTTGTTTCTTGCTGTGTTCTGCGGTTTTTTGGCAGAGAACCAACGGGAACACATGATAGAACATCAACGGGAGAAAAAATTTATCCGTTCACTCATCAGCGACCTTTCGTCTGATACAAACCGGCTGGGCACAATTATAAATCACCGTATTGAACGGGCAGTCATGCTCGACTCATTTATGGTACTGCTCAATAAACCAGATGCTGAAGCATACAGCCGCACTATTTATTATTTTAATTCCTATGCTACCCGTGGCGTGGCTTTTCGTTTTACACCAGCAGATGGCACCATGCAGCAACTGAAGAATGGCGGTAACCTGCGGCTCATTCGAAAAAGCTCCGTAAGCGACAGTATTATAGCCTATGATGTAGTGAACCGGGGATATGTATGGGGCAATCTTGACGAAGAGGAAATAATGGATACCTACCGGAACATTGCAGAAACGGTATTTGATGGCCGTGTGCTGAATGCGATGAGAGACGAAGACAATAATGTATCCATGCCGGATTACGATCCGCCTTTCCGGAAGACAGAAGATGCTGTATTTCGTTTGAATTATCGGCTGCATATGCTGTCAATTTATAATAAGACCTTGCGGCACCAGGCCCGGAACCTGAAAGAAAATGCCGCTCAACTTATAATTCAATTGAAAAAAGAATACCATCTTAAATAATATTTTATGGAGGTACATGCCCACTCTCACACTGCCCGAAAAAAATGGACCCATTATTTCTGGGAATTTTTAATGTTGTTCCTCGCTGTGTTCTGCGGATTTTTGGCAGAATATCAATTAGAACATAAAATTGAAAGGGAAAGAGCAAAAAAATATATGCATGACATGGTAGAAAACTTAAAATATGATACCATTCGCTATAATAGAAATCTGCAATCAAACGTATTGCGGGGAGAACAAATGGATACGTTCAGAGCAGAAATCAGTGAAGCAATAAAAGGGGATATACATGGCAATCGTTTATATGATTTATGGCTTAAATGTCAGGATTTTAGCCAGGTTGTATTCAACCGGTCAGCAATCAGCCAATTAACAAATTCAGGAAGTTTACGCCTGATTAAAAATGATTCTCTTGTAACAGTAATTATTGATTATTACGACAGGAAAATATCTGCAACTGAAGGTGCAGAGGGATACCTGCGAAAAATATCTGAAAGACTGGATGTATCCTGTTTACAGTTTTTTTATTATGAACCGTTTGATGAAATGGTTAAAACAGAAATACAGCATGACAAGCCAGTTCCGGATTCTGTAAATGAAAAAAACAACAGGCCGCTGTACAGTAACCCCCCTTTGGTTTTACTAAACACAGACCCTAAGGCATTGATGCTTTTATATAATGACGTTGCATTAAAAGAAAAAGCAATGAAAGAATATAATTCCTATATGCGCTGGGCAAAAGAAGCTGCTGAATCATTAATGATACAGATAGAAGATGAATATCACTTTAAAAAATAGAATCAGTAAATAAATTATCTATGGAAGTACATGCACACTCACATACTGCAAGAAAAAAATGGACCCATTATTTCTGGGAGTTTCTCATGTTGTTCCTTGCTGTGTTCTGCGGTTTTTTAGCAGAGTACCAGTTGGAGCATAAGATTGAAAAAGAGCGGGAAAAAAAATATATCCGGTCATTTATAGAAGACCTTAAATCCGATACCTTATTTATTGCCCGCTATCTGAACAATAAAGACCAAAAAGTAAAAGAATACGATTCACTTATCCGGTATCTTAATTCCACCGATCCCGACCAATATGGAAACAGAATTTACTTTTTTGCCCGTCAATTAACCAGGGGCCTTAGTTTCATGCCTGCTGACGGAACGATAAAGCAATTGATAAGTTCTGGCGGTCTCCGGCTAATTAAAAATCAACAGGTATCTGACAGCATCATGGCATACGATCAGGCGATTGAAAGAATATTGCTGACACAATCCAGGCAAGAGGACGAAATTGCTGTAATCCGGCTCATGATGGGAAAGCTCATGGACCCAAATATTCTTGAAACTATGGTTGACGGGGAAATAATATCTCCTCCTTCAGGTAACCCTGCACTTCGAACAAAAACCAAAGAATTCATTCTCGATTTTATTTATGCTGTTCACCAGCTAAAAGGCAGTGACAGGCTGAATGCTGTCCGCCTGCACCGGTTAAAGGAAAGGGCGGTTGGAATTATGCTTTTTTTAAAGAAGGAATATAATATTAAATAGCTTTTATGGAAGTACATGCACACACCCACACCGCCCGAAAAAAATGGACCCATTATTTCTGGGAGTTTTTAATGTTGTTCCTTGCTGTGTTTTGCGGATTTTTAGCAGAATACCAGTTGGAGCATGTAATAGAAAACCAGCGGGAAAAAAAATATGTCCGTTCATTAATTCAGGATTTGAAAACAGATACTGCCCGGCTTGAGACCTATATTAATTTAAGGAAGGAGAAAAGAATTATGATGGATTCATTAGTGTTGTTGTTAAGCACTGATAAGCACAAACTATTCGGCAATGAAACTTATTTTTTTGCCCGT
>JANPMI010000337.1:0-8441 GCA_031422725.1 Chitinophagaceae bacterium
GTCAAAGGAGGTAAAATAGAGATAGCTAAGATCATTGTTGATTACATGATATTCAGTCTCTGAAGCAAAACCGAATCCACCCGGGTGATGAAAAACGTTGAAATAAGAAGAAGAAGGAATATGGCTCCACAGCAACTTGCGATCGGATAAGCGATACAAATACAGATCATCAAGAGATTCAGACGCAACCAGGTTATTGGCAATATCCGTTTGAAATGAAAGGAAGCCGTAGCTGGCAAAGAAGAAAGATTCTTTTATAACCGGGGCCATTAAATCTACTTTAAAAATTTCGGTTGGTTTATCGCCTGTTGATTGTGTAAACCACAATACATCTTTGGTTTTATCAAATACAAAAAATTCTAAGGATGTAGTTCCCGAAAATGTTTTTGTAAATATTTTTTTATTAGCGTCCACATCCCATACTTCAAGTATATCTGTATTGTTCTTTCTGGAATAATAAGCGAACAGGTTTCCGGAAGGTGCCATCTTGTAAAATTCAGGTTCAATCCATATTTTGAAATCGGGTATGGCAAACTTTACTTTACCAGCTGAATCAACTACCCGTATCCAATACAGGTTCCCGGTTTTTTGGGGAATATAGCCGGTTATCAGTTTCCGTTGATGGCTCATGTCACGGATACCAGTGATGCCGTAGGGGATATCTTTTTCCGGTAATTTCCGGGTATCCAGCTTTACTGTATAAATTTCAGGGTGCACTGTATCTTTCTTGTCATAGTAATTATCAATGTTAAATACATATTTATCCTGCCTGAGTTTTTCCAATTGCAGGCTGCCGTAAATGGCTTTGCCCCCGTCTTCAATAATAAGACCTGTATCTTTTTCATTAATGATAAAATCACCACTATGGCTGATAAGAAATGTGGGAGACGTTTTGTTGCTGGAATAAATAACAAGGGTATCATTATAAGTCTCTGCTTTAAGGCCAATAAAATGATAGTTGCCTTCTTTGTCAAACAGCTTATACAATTTGGCATATTTTTCCTTACCGGCTGGTTTTTTAAACGAGGTTTGGAATTTTTTCCGCTCCAGGTCGTAAGCTGCCAATTCACCGATTGATCCAAAAAAACCTATCTGGCCGGAAGTTGCTGATAATATCTGTGTGCTGTCTTTGTTAAAACAATAAAAACTTACTTCATTAAATGGAACCGTGTAGCTGGAGGTATCGAGATCGGGTATTGAAATTCTTAGCAGTCCTCTGAATGCATAATTTATAAGTATGCTCTTATCCTTGGGCCTGGAAAATATTCTTTTAATATGATTGGTGGGAACAGCTGTCATCCCGGTTTCCTCTTCCGCAATTGATTTTTGGATGGGAAGTTTAATTTGTTTTTTCTCCTTAATGGTGCTGTTATAAATATATATGCTGCCATCACCGTAATCGCTGATATATTTCGGGGCCTTATGCGGTACAGTAAATATTATATCCTGCTGATGCTGTAAACTATGCACAGGAATATCAAAAGCATGAAAAACGGTAGTTGCCGAAAGAGCCGCATCAATTTTAATTACATCTCCCTGGAAGGTACCTGCCAGCACATTTTTCTGAAAGAGATCTTCGGCAAATACCGTAATGGCATGGGGTGTAACAGCAGAGCTAATAATTTTTTTTGTTCGGGTGTCAAATAAAATCAGGCGGAAGTTCTTACTGTCGTCATAAACAATTTTTTTCTGGTTGTCAGTTTTGGAAATTGCAATCGTTCCATCCTTTGCCAAAGGATAGGTTTTAGCGGCAATCAGCAAAAGATTTTCATCGCCGGGCCAGGGTGTATAATTAATAATAAGTTCCGGGAATTTTACCCCGTTGAATAAAGTATCCACTCTTCCTGAAATCACATCTGCTTCTAAAAGCTCCGTTCCGGTTGAAATAATAAAACTGCTGTCGCCCCACAAGCAGGTTTTGCCCCATCCCGGCACATCCCGCCGTTCTAAATTTAGCGGCAAAGAACCCAATTGGATTTTCGAAGCCTGATCAATTAATATATACCCGGATAGACTGTTGGCGAGGTAAGTATTCTGGCGACTGCTTGAAACCACTTCGGTGACACCATCAAGGTTGGTCTGTTGTTTCAATACCGGCTTAAGCTGGGTAAAAGCAACAGTAGTAAACAGGACAATAAAGTTGAATAGTAAAAGGGGCCGGATAAGCATTTTATTATTTTTTCGAATATAGTCATCTGAAAAATATTCACCAATAATGTTTAAAGGCAAATAGATAAAACAGTATGATGGAAATGTTATATGTGAGGGAGTAAAGCACTTTATCATAGCTGCAAACGCAGTCTTTCTGTCCTTATCGTTTATTTAACAACGTTGTTTAGCGAATAACAAACCCGGTCAGCATCAGGTAAGTAATTAATATTTGTCACAAACCAAAAAACGAATGTATGAAACAACTAACCGGCCTCCTGCTAACCCTTCTGCTTACTCTCAGTGCTGCTGCCACTGAGATAACCTTTGTCAAAAGCCTTACCTGGAAACAAATCAAAGAAAAAGCAGCCAAAGAGAAAAAGATGATATTCTTTGATGCCTACACCACCTGGTGCGGCCCTTGCAAATACCTGGAAAATAAAGTTTATACCGATGATGCGGTTGCCAGTTATTACAATGCTAATTACATCAATGTAAAATTTGATATGGAAGACGGTGAAGGAATTACCCTCGCAGAAGAATTGGGGATCACTTCTTATCCAACCCTGTTATTCTTTTCACCAGAAGGTGAACTGGTACATAAATATATAGGTGCAATGGATGCATTGGAGTTTATTGATCTTGGTAAAGATGCCAAAGATCCTTCCAAACAATATTTTGCCCTGAAAGACAAAGCAAAAGAACTCAGTTTATCCGATGCAGATTTCAGTGGCTGGGCTGCGCAGGCTGATAAATTAGAAGACAGCGATAAAGAAGGGATCATTGCCGCTTATTTAAAGAGCAAGTCTGACATTTTGGGAAATAAAGACATTGCCAATACCGTACTGATGTACACCGATAAACTGACTGATCAGCAATTGACCTACCTGCACAGCAATCAAACTAAAATAGCACAACTGATGGAATGGGATGCAGACAGAACATCCGCCGTATTATATAAAAAATTATTCAGGCAGGCTGCGGTAGTATATGAAAGAAGCGGTAACAAAATTGATTCGTTCAGAGCCCTCATAAAAAAGTTTGATCCTAAAAAAGAGAATTATGCGGTGAAGGATCTGCTGTTCCGGGTGGCTGTTTTTGTTGACAAGGATATCAGTAAAGCCACCAATTTATTAATACAATACCTGAAGGATACACAAAAACCAATAGGTGTTGATGCCCTGGCGGGATGGCTGCTGGATTACTCCTCTTCTTTTGAAACAGAACATTTTCAGAAAATAAATGCCCAGCTTGCCCTGTTCAAACTGCGTCCGTTGGATAAAGGGAAAGAATTCTGGCTCTACCTGATGCAAATGATTTGCTATACCCAGGCGGGTGATGAAGCCAAGGCAAAATCATTTGCGGAGAAGGCTTACCACCATGCAGGATTGCCGGTTGAATACAAGGAAGTATTGAAGGATTCGTATGGATTTACAGATTAAGACATAACCCCATAGAAGACTCATAAAAGAAAAAGAACCGGTGGGATATTATCTTACCGGTTTTTTATTTTAGCAGCCTGTTCTGATTTAAAACAATTGCGTTGAATCCTCAGGATTAACCGGGTTATCTTCTTACTTATTAGAATTGTACCGGATACATTTAGTATTTTAGGTGTCAATTACATCCGCTATGACTAAACGCTGTTTTCTTTTTTCCTTGTTTTTGTTTTCCTTGTCAGTTCTCAAAGCACAGGATACTACTTCAAATAAAGGACTTAAGCCTGCCGTGAAGAAAACAGTAAGCCCGGTTAAAGGAGAAACCTATGCCATTATCGTAGGCGTTTCTAATTACCCCGGCATACAGCCATTAAAATACGCCGATAAAGATGCCCTGCTATTCCGTGACTTTTTACAAACACCAGCCGGTGGTAATGCAAAGCAGGAAAATATTTTCATACTTATAAACGATAGTGCCAAAGCAGCCAATTTTAATGTAAAGGCATATGGCTGGCTGAAACGAAAAGTAAAAGAAAAGGAATTGAAACCGGGTGACCGTTTGTACATCTATTTTTCAGGGCATGGCGATGCGATGAACGAAGACAATTACTTCTTTCTTCCCTATGATTGTGCGCCAAGCAAAGACGATAACAACTACCTGGGAACCGGCAATATTAATATGCACTCTGTAAAAACATTATTTATTAAACCGCTTACGGCCAAAGGAGTGGAAGTTTTACTGATTGTTGATGCTTGTCGTACCAACGAATTGCCGGGAGGAGAGGAGGGGCAGAAAAATTTTGCCACTTATGTACAGGGTATTGCTGAGCAAAAGCAGGGTGAGATCATTATGCTTTCAACCGGTGCCGGACAAGTTTCTGTCGAAAGCCCCAAGATCGGCAATGGGCATGGTTTATTTACCTGGTACCTGATAGATGGTTTAAGCGGAATGGCTGATAAGGAAGGTGATGCGGCAGATAATGACGGGGTTGTATCCTTCTCAGAAATCTCAAGCTGGGTAAAAAACAAAGTAAAGAAAGATGCCAAACAAATATTTAAAACAGACCAGGTACCTGTCTTCTGTTGCCCGGAAAAAGATTTAGCAACAATTGCAATAGTTGATAGTAATACCTATAATAGTTGGGTATCCGCTAAGAACCTGAATAAGCTGACGGGGGATGAAAATTTATTTGCTGTAGCAGGTAAGAAACCAGGAACTAAAGGGGCTTCAGAAAACAGGGACACCGCCCTTATAGCTCTTTACAACCAGTTTATAAGTGCACAAAAACAGGGAAAGCTGACCGGAGAACAGTCGGCTGAAACTTTTTATACTAAAATGGAAAAAAGGTGGCCGGGGAATGATATTACGGAAGAAGCGAGGTATTCACTGGCTTCAGAGTTTATCAACTTTGGGCAACAAAAAATAAATTTATTTCTAAATGGAAAGGGAATAACGTATGTACAGACATTAGAGGAACAATACCGGAAAACAAATAAAGACAGTTCATCTCTTGCAAAGAATGATAAAAATGCTGAGGATTCAGTAAAACTTCCACCGGGTGTTGCCGAACAGGTTACAAAAATGAAAGCACTGGCCATAACAGGATTTGATGTTGCTGCCGATATGACGGAAAAAGCAATCCGGCTGCTGAAAACTGATCCGGAATTACTGGAGCAAGTCTATGGTAAATATTATTTTTTAAAGGCGCAGGCTATTAATGAAAAAAGCAATGAAAATATAACAGAGTTTAAAGATGCGCTGAAATATGGAAGGATGGCTATTAACATGGATCCCTCTGCTGCTTACAACTATTACCTGGTGGGTGATCTGCTCAGCAGTCTTGGTGAAGATTCATGTATTGGCTATTTTGAAAAAGCAATAGCACTGGCTCCCCGGTGGGCTTACCCCGTTAACGGACTTGCCAATTTTTACTCATCAAAAAGCAACAGTGCCGTAGCCCTGGAATATTATCAAAAAGCTATAGCACTCGATTCTTTATATTCCGCCGGATGGCAGAATATTGGCAGCATTTATCATGAAATGGGTGAGGCAGATTCTGCAAAAAAATACTATTATAAGGCATTATCAATTAACCCCTGTAATGCATATGCTAATGCCAATCTCGGCAGGTTGTACAAAGATTCAATTCGCAGAGGCGATAAAATCTATGCTCCTCTTGCTATTTCTTACCTGAAAAAAGCAATTGAATGTGATTCTTTGTACGGTTATGCTTATTTCAGAATGGCGTACCTGTATAATACTTTATTTGATTCCACCGGGCAAAAGAAATACATTGACAGCAGCTTGTTTTATCTCAATCGCTGTATCAAAAAAAATCCAACATTTTCTCCTGCGTATGGAGCTATAGGTGAAATTTTCCTTGCCTATAAAAAAGATACACTAAAGGCCAAAGACTGGTACGTAAGAGCTTATAATATTGACCCCTTAAACCTGGATAATCTAAAATTGTTTGCCAGTTTCTATGACCAGATTAAAGACCGGCGGAGCTTGGAAAATATCTTTAAGAAAGCCACTGCTGCAAGACCTCTTGACCCTGAGTTATTTAATACTATTGGAAATTATTACCAGGATTATGCCGGGTATAACAAGGTAAATGATAGCATGGCCACTATTTATTATTACAATGCCCTGCGGTTAAATCCCTCATTGTCGTATATCAATTACAATATTGGCCGGATTTATAGATGGCTTGACCCAGACTCTTGTATAAAATTTTACAAACTGGCAGCTTTTTTTGATTCTACTAAGTATAATTTCCTGTATGAAACAGTTGCAGATTTATATAAGAAAAAAAAGAATACTGACAGTGCCATTTATTATTATGGCTTATGCCTCAGGGTTAATGTAAATCCTTATAAAACAGGGTATTTCACTGAACAAATAGTTGAAGACCTTTTAATACGGAGTAAGTTTACCCAAGCCGAGGATGTTGTTAAAAAATATCTTTTTGAAGAAAAAAACTTTTCTATTCATTACTTGCTGATGGGTAGCATCAGGGCAGCGTCAGGCAGACATAAAGAAGCTGAAATATGTTTTATCAGGTCAGCAAAAGGGTTTTCAGAAGAGAATGCAGCAACTTACCTGAACAGGAAATCATTTCCTTACTTTCTTCAAAGCCGTTTGCCGGATAGGGAGGGTCTTTTAACAGAGTTATACAGTAGTATGCTCGTAAAGACTGGTATTCGTGACAGCCTTGTTCAGTATACCATTGATCAAAAAGTGAATATTAATTCTAACTATTTATTCACTTACTCTCATACATTTAGCTTGGCTGATCTACAGGTTTATCAAAATGTAGGTATAGGAGAGGCACCGGAATTCCTACTTAGTGCTGCAATGAATGCCTCCAAAAATGATTCACTTAATTCCTATAAATGGATATTACGGTCTTTTATTGACAGGTTTGATATTTCGTTTCATAAGTATAGAAGGGATAGTGTAATATATAAATTTCAAACTTTGTGGCCGGCTGCTTATAAAAAATATCAGAAAGGATTCGGGTTTAGAAAGATACAACATGAAAATAAACAGGAGTTATTGGATAATTTAATGACTGCATCAAAAAAAGATACTGGCAATGCAAGGTTGTTCACGGCGATGGGGGATCTTAATTTACTTATTCTAAAAGAACTTGTTAATCTGTGGAATAATAATTCAGAAAAAATAATTAACAGAGCAGAATTTGAGCATAGACTTGATTCAGCGATAACCGCCAACTATAAAATGGCCATCAGGAATTATAGCAAGGCTGCCTCCATTGATAAGAAATTTGAAGCGGTAGCACTTTGCAAAATGGGAGACTTCTATTTATTGTCAGGCAAAACTGATGACGCCAGGAAATGTTATTGGAAATCCATTCAGTCAGATACAACTTTTGTTTATCCTTATATTAAACTAGGCGATTATTACTCATCCGTCTACGGTCCTCCGACATTTTCTGACTCCGCATTGTTTTATTCTAAAAAAGCCATTGATATTGATCCGTTGTTTCAACCTTTTGTCGACAATCTAAAACGGAGAATGCGGTTTTACGAGTACAACCCAGTCATTATAGATACGACAGTAGCACCCAAAGTACAGATGGCCCAATTATATTTTTCAGAAGCAAAAACAGATAGTGCGAAATTATATTTTACAGAAGCTGTAAATGCTTTTATCAAGGCACCATATTTTTTCTATATGGATTTGTTTTTTATAGCTATTGGTCTGGCAGATTCACTAAACTATCCTGAAGAATGTGCGGCTTTTTTTAAGGCAGGCATGCTTGCTATGCCTCGTGACGGCCTGGATATTAAAAAAAGGTTAAGTTATGATATAGAATTTTACTGGCATTATACCCGGTATTTCTGCAAGGGTAACGACACCACACAGGCGTTGACAAATATGGGTCAGATGCTTTCAGCCATATCAGAACGGGGGGATGTTGCAAAAGCAAGGATGATATATGATAAGTTGGCAACTGATCATTATTTTGCCATTCTCAGGCCGCTCTACGGATACAAAGAACTTATGAAGAGGTACCCGATCAAAGAACCGGAAAACTCCAATAATACACGATGATGAAGAATAGCCCGGAATACATTGTATAAAATATACCCCTTTGTGGGTATATGTCGCTATCTTCCCCTACTGTAATATTGTACCTGAATGAAATCTTTTATATTAATCAATAACCGTTTTAGCCGGTGTATCCGGACTTTAACAAGTCATACAACCTTTTTGGAAGTTCATTGCTCTATGTGGGGAATAAAGTCCATGGGGTTCTCTTTTTTTCAAAAATCAATTTATTTTAGTGCGGAACAATTCAGTTTTAAACCACCATTTATAAATTT
>JANPMI010000338.1:0-10626 GCA_031422725.1 Chitinophagaceae bacterium
TCTCGGGCAAAATTTTGCCAAAGCATTTGATGTAAAATTTTCCAATAAAGAAAATCAGCAGGAGTATGTGTGGGCTACCAGTTGGGGAGTAAGCACAAGGCTGGTGGGTGCATTGGTAATGGCACACAGCGATGACCAGGGATTGATATTACCGCCGAGGATAGCCCCGCAGCAGGTGGTGATAGTTCCTATTTATAAAGGGGATGAGCAGAAAGCATTGATTGATGCGAAGGCAAATGAAATCATTAAGGAATTAAAAGCATTGGGAATAAGGGTGAAGTATGATGATAATGATAATAACAGGCCGGGCTGGAAATTCGCTGAGTACGAAATGAAAGGCGTGCCGGTAAGACTGGCACTCGGAGCAAGGGACCTGGAAAAAAATGTAATAGAGATAGCCCGCCGGGATACAAAAGAAAAAAGAGTGGTGGGCCTGGATGGTATTGCTCAATATATAGAAGCTCTGCTGACAGAAATACAACAAAATATGTTCAACAAAGCAAAAATTTACAGGGATGAACATATTACTCCTGCTGATAGCTGGGCAGCGTTTGAAAAACTATTAGATGAAAAAGGCGGTTTTATTTCAGCACATTGGGATGGCACTCCTGAAACGGAGGAAGCCATTAAAGAAAAAACAAAAGCTACTATCCGTTGCATACCATTAAAAAATCCGCAGGAAGATGGTAAGTGTATTTTAACGGGTAACCCTTCTGTTCAGCGGGTATTATTTGCAAGAGCCTATTAAGAATAGAAAGAAAATTTGATTATCCGGGAAAGGAACTACATTTATATAAACCAAAATCAACTTTTTTATGGAACAAAATCAAAACACCTCCTTATTCCAGCTTAACCTTGATGCACAGAACAGCTATACATTAAGAAGTGCCGCCACCTGGGCTAAAGTATTGGGCATAGTAGGAATGATAATGGGAATTTTATTTATCATTTTAGGAATAGTGGTGCAGCAGGCCGTAAGTAATTCAGGTGCCTATGACAGTTACAGGAGTTCCGGTTTCAGTGCTAAGTCTATAGGAAATATGGGACTGGCCGCTTATGTTCTTATGGGATTGATTTTTGTGGTTAGCTCCCTCTTTGCTCTTAACGCAGGTAATAAAATCAGCAGCGGCTTAAAGACAAACGACCAGGCAACCTTAAATGCAGGGTTTGCGGGTGCAAGGAATTATTTTGCTTTCTGGGCCATTATGATCATCCTGATGTTGTTATTGGTATTAATTTCTTTATTGGGAGCTTTGGGAAGCTGATTGATATAATTACTAATAAACCAAACCCTGTTTCAAAAATGAAACGGGGTTTTATTTTACCGAGAGATAATTGTAATCTTTCAGCAACACATCCAAAAAATCAAAGGCCGGCATGGCTGATTCTATTTTCAGGTGGGATTTTATTTTATGAGCCGCAGCTTCCGCCATATTAAAATCTCCTTTCTTGCGGGCCGTTTGCAGTATGCTTTTAATGGCATTAATATCTTTATCGCTTAATTGCATGATCTGTGGAAAAGAAGGAATATAGTTGTCGGCTACTTCCTGGAAAACAGTTTCCTCTATGCTTCCCTGCGTTCTTACACTGATTAAAATTGTTTTTGCAAGGATGTCGCCAATACGTTGTCCTTTTCTGGAAGAAACTACCAGCACAATATCCGTTATCAGGAAACCTAAAGCAAAAATGATGATGAATATTAACTCTGCACTCTGAAGGCCATTGTCAGTCACTATTACATACAATACATAGAGCAATATTTGAACAATCCAGACATCCGATAACCGCAGCAACCAGCGGATAACAAACTGGCTGATGGAAGGCCTGCCGCCATTTTCGTCCACCACCCGGAGCCCCATAATTTTTTTCCCCAGGCTTTGCCCGTTCATAGTAATTTCAAGCACTATATGATAAAGCATTATGGGTAGTAAAAGAAGCAACCGGCCTGAACCCAGTGCATCGGAACTGTGATCGGTGGAAGAATATATTTCAGCGGCAATCCGCAGGTAGAAATATTGCAGCACCATATCAATTAAAAGAGCCAGGAACCGCTTGTAAAACTCGGGTACTTCAAACTCCAGCTCGATATTGAAATTGGTAGGTACTTTTATGATCCCCATTCAGTCATTATTTATCAGGCCGTTAAATTACTGTTTTTTGAATATTTAAATGACAGCAATACGTTTTACAGTTATAAAAAACATTATTTTACAACTCAAACTTACCCATTTTGAGAGAGGCATTGTTTATTAAAAAAAATAAAGACCGCTGGCACCGGATACAAAACCAATCTCAGACCGATCCTGATGAAATGGCTGCTGATTTTACCCAGCTGATTGATGACCTGGCCTATGCAAAAACATTTTATCCCTCCGGCAAAGTCACACAGTTCATCAATGCACAGGCCTCAAAAATTTATCTTGATATTTATAAGAACAGGAAAGAAGAATCAAACCGCCTTTTTACTTTCTGGAAATATGATCTGCCTTTAACAATACGGAAGCACCATGGCGTTTTACTTTTCTCCTTAATTGTTTTTGCTATTTTTTTTGCCATAGGTTTTTTTACTTCGCAACAGGATGATGATGTGGCAAGAGGTTTTTTTGGTGATTCTTATGTAGAAACTACCAAAGGCAATATTGAAAAAGGAAATCCTTTTGGTATTTATGAAATGGAGAATCCTTTTCTCAGCTGGTTGGGCATTATGATAAATAATATCAAAGTAGGACTCATCATGTTTACGGCGGGATTGTTTTGTGGCATCCCAACGATTTACAAACTTTGCGAAACAAGTGCTATGGTGGGCATCTTTGACCAGTTTTTTGCCGAACGGGGTTTTAGTATTGATTTCTGGTTAGTGGTGTTTGTTCATGGTACATTGGAAATAACAGCTTTAATTGTATCGGCTGCGGCTGGTATTGTATTAGGAAAAAGTTTCCTGTTTCCGGGAACGATACGGCGGATAGATTCTTTTAAACAGGGAGCCAAAGACGGGGTGAAATTAATGATCGGCATGATGCCCGTTTTTGCACTGGCTGCTTTTTTTGAAGGATTTATCACAAGACTTTACAATGATATTTCATGGCTGACCACGGGAATTTTCCTGCTGTCAGTTCTTTTTGTAATCTGGTATTTTATCATCTGGCCTGTCCGGCTCAGTAAAAAATTATCCGTACCGCTAAACGAGGAGGAGGTATAAGTGCGGCTACCCAATAAGAATATGAGCAAACATCCCGTCGCTAAAATCCTGTTAGGTTGTTTTTTATTTTTTTGCCCGTTGCTCGCCTGTGCCCAGTATGAAGAAGATTCTGTTGTGGTGATGGAAGAAACAACTACGGATACTGCTGTAGGGGAGGAATACCCTGACCAGGAAGATAAAGAGAACAAAATCTGGTTTTTAAAAAAGCAGTCTTTCAAGGGGGACAGTCTTGCATCGCAACGAAATGTTCCGGACAGCGTTGTTAAAAAAATGCAGGAGGATGATAATTTTTGGTATGCCAATGCCATACCCGAAAAGAAGAAAACACAACAGGCGACGGCTGATGCTGACCCTTATGTTCCAATAGGACAGCGGAGCTGGTTTCAAACACTGATATGGCTGATTATTATCGGTGGCTTTGCCGCTTTCCTGATGATATATCTTTCCGGCAGTAATATAGGTTTGTTTCGCAGGAAAAATAAAATTTCCAATGTTGGCGAAGAAGAAGTGACCACGGATGATATTTTTGTTATTAATTACCAGAAAGAAATTGAGAAGGCCGCCGCTGCGGGTAATTACCGGCTGGCTGTACGCCTTATGTTTCTTCGGCTGCTAAAAAACATGTCAGAGAAAAATATTATCCGCTACCAGCAGGACAAGACGAATTTGGATTACCTGCTGCAGCTTCATTCCACAAAACATTCCACTGCTTTTTTCCGCATTACCCGCAATTATGAATACAGCTGGTACGGAAAATTTGATATTAGTGAGAAATCCTACCGGATTATCAGCAACGATTTTGATCATTTTGAAAACGGATTAAGACAGGTTTGAAAAAATACATCTCCCATATTCTTGCATTGGTATTTGCTGCGGCGATAATTATTTTATTCGTAACCGGTAACAACATGAAGAAACGCAGCCTGAATGAAAAAATTACGCTGCGCCGGCAGGATAAAATACCTTACGGAATGTATGTGGCGTTTCAAAACCTTCCCTATCTTTTTCCGGCAGCCAGCATTTACACCAGTCGTGCAGAGCCGGGTTACTGGGATTCCCTTTCTTTTACTGACCCCGGCCAGGCCTATATTGCAGTAACAGGTACATTTAATGCAGATGAATATGAAATGAAAAAACTGCTGGAATTTGTGGAGAATGGAAACGATGTGTTTGTAAGTGCTGCAGCCATCTCTTATGATGTAAAAGAAATGATACTCAACAAAGGGAATTCGGAGGTGATTGCTGATTTTGATGATGTACCCGGAAATGAAATGGTGGACAGTCTTCATATTGTATTAAACAGTCCGCCTTTTGACAGAAAAAATTTTTATACTTATCCCGGAAAAAAATTCAGTACTTTTTTTAATGAACTAGATACCACTGTTACCAGCATACTGGGAGAAGACAAACAGGGCAGACCCGGTTTTATCCATCTGCGGACCGGCAAAGGAAATTTTTATCTTCACCTGGCACCATTAGCTTTCAGCAATTATTTTTTATTGCATAAGAAAAACATGGACTACTATGAAAAAGCCTTGTCAGTTATTAATCCGGAAGTAACTAAAATTGTATGGGATGAATACTATCTGAATAAAAGACAGGGCAATGGAAATAACCAGGGAAAGAAAGGATGGTTAACGGTGTTGTTCAGCTATCCTGCCATGCGGGCTGCGCTGCTTACGGCTATTTTCAGTTTATTATTCTATGTGCTGCTGGAAATGCGGAGAAAACAACGATATATTCCGGTAGTGGGAAAGCCAAAAAATGATTCGCTGAATTTTGTAAAAACTATCGGACGTTTATATTATGATAAAAGCGATCATAAAAACCTTTCCCGCAAAATGGGAGCTTATTTCCTAGAACATGTCCGCACCAGGTATAAATTAGCAACGGGAAACCTGGATGATGAATTTGTAAAAACCCTGCAATATAAATCAGGGGCGGAGGAGTCAACCATCCGGGGTATTGTTTCTTTTATTAAGTATGCAGACGATGCACCGGCGGTAAGTGATAAAGAGTTGTCGGATTTTCATAAACAATTGGAACTATTCTATCAAAAAGTATAATTATGGAAGAACAAATTTTTCAGCAACGTACCGATCTTACCGCCCTGAACGAAGCCGTCGTATCTATCCGCAATGAAATAAAAAAAATCATTGTGGGCCAGGATGAAATGGTAAAACTTATCATAACGGCATTGCTCGCAGACGGGCATGTGTTGATTGAAGGTGTGCCGGGTGTGGCGAAAACACTGACAGCAAAGCTGGTGGCAAAAAGCGTCAATGCGGGATTTTCCCGTATCCAGTTCACCCCCGACCTGATGCCTTCGGATGTATTGGGTACTCCGGTGTTTAACCCAAGAGAAGCAAGCTTTGAGTTTAAAAAAGGGCCGGTATTCAGCAACATAATATTGGTGGATGAAATTAACAGGGCCCCTGCGAAAACACAATCTGCCCTGCTGGAAATTATGGAGGAAAGGCAAGCTACGGTAGATGGGAAAACATACCCGATGGCTTCACCTTTTATGGTGTTGGCCACGCAGAACCCCGTAGAGCAGGAAGGCACTTATCGTTTGCCGGAAGCACAGTTAGACAGGTTTCTTTTTAAAATAGTAGTGCCTTATCCCAGCGAAATTGAAGAGGTTGCCATACTCACTCAATTTCATAGTATGGGAAATATTTCTGCTATGGAGATGATAAAACCTGTATTGGGATCTGAACAAATTGCCTCCCTGCGCCGCCAGGTAAAAACACAGATCATTGAAGAAAAGTTACTGCAATTCATTGCCAGACTCATTCATCAGACCCGGAATCACAAATCTATTTATCTCGGAGCTTCGCCACGGGCATCGCTATCAATCATGAATGCATCAAAAGCAATGGCTGCCATACAGGGACGGGATTTTGTAACTCCCGAAGATATACTGGCGGTCATTCCACCTGTACTGCGTCACCGGATTATTCTTTCTCCGGACAAGGAGATGGAAGGGATAACAGAAGATGATGTGATAAAGCAGATTATACAGGGGATGGATGTGCCGAGGTGAACCGGAGGTCAGAGGTCGGAAGTCAGAGGTCTGAGGTCTGAGAATGTGCCACCTGATTCAATGTTTGTTAATTACTAAAATTCTAATTATGATTAAAACATTTTTTGACCTGGAAGTTTTCAAGCTCTCTTACCAGGTTGCTATGGACATTTTCAATATGACAAGAAACTTTCCAAAGGAGGAGAGATATTCTCTTACTGATCAGATAGTTCGTTCTTCCCGTTCTGTATCTGCAAATATTGCAGAAGGATGGGGAAAAAGAATATATGAGAATGATTTTAAAAGGCATCTTGTGTATGCAATGGGGTCTTTAGAAGAAACAAAAGTATGGTTACATTTTAGCAAGGACTGTTTGTATATAGATGAAGATGTATTTAAGAATATTGAGAAAAAACTAGACGAATGTGGCGCAAAAATTTATAAGCTTCACGAAAACTGGAGAACACTTTAAATTATGATGTATTTTCTTTCCGGCTTCAGACCTCCGATTTCAGACCTCATTTTATGATCAAAACATTCTACTTAAATAACATCGTTTATTACATCGCCGGAGCTGCCGCAGTAATATTCGTATTAAGCTACTTTAACCCTGCATTGTTCAGGATAGCCGGACTGGTGCTTTTATTATTGGGTATCGCCATTGCTGTTGACACTCTCCTGATATACAGTAAAAGAAATGGGGTGGAAGCAAGGCGTGAAGTTTCAGACAGGTTTAGTATCGGTGACGATAATAAAGTATTGCTGCAATTAGAAAATCAGTACAGTTTTCTTGTCCGCATCAGCATTATTGATGAATTACCCATACAGTTCCAGGAAAGAAAATGGATAAGAAAAACCATTATTAAAAGTAATGCGAAGGAGGAACTTGTCTATCTGCTTAAACCAACAACACGAGGTGAGTATATATTTAATGATATCAATGTATATGCTCATGCCCCTTTGCAATTAGTAAAACGGCGATACATTTTTACCTCACAACAGGTGGTGAAAGTGTATCCTTCTTATATACAGATGCGCCGCTACCAGTTGCTGGCAGTAAGTAACCGGTTGCAGGAAGCAGGGGTGAAGCGGATCAGGAAGATTGGTCACAGCATGGAGTTTGAACAAATAAAAGAATATGTGCGGGGTGATGATTACCGCACCATCAACTGGAAAGCTACGGCCCGGAAGGACGGACTGATGGTTAATAATTATACAGATGAAAGAAGCCAGCAGATATATTGCCTTATCAATAAAGGCCGGGTGATGAAAATGCCTTTCCAGGGTATGACATTGCTGGATCATGCCATCAATGCATCACTGGTATTATCCAATGTGGCATTGGTAAAACAGGATAAAGCCGGTATCATCACTTTTGAAAAAAACCTGGACACTTTTTTAGCGGCCGATAAAAAGGCCGGACAAATGAACAGGATATTGGAAACCCTGTACCGGCAAAAAACAGATTTCTTAGAATCAGATTTTGAAAAATTGTTTTCTGTTATCCGGAATCGGGTGACCAACAGAAGCCTGCTGATATTATTTACCAACTTTGAATCATTAGAAAGCCTGCAAAGGGAAATGTCTGCGCTGAAGAAGATTGCCAAATATCATTTGCTGCTGATCGTATTTTTTGAGAATACAGAATTAAAATCATTGCTGGAAGGCAAAGCTTCTTCGCTGGAAGATATTTATATAAAAACCATTGCGGAGAAATTTGCTTATGAAAAAAGACAGATGGTAAAAGAGCTGCATAAGAATGGAATTCCTTCCATACTAACAACTCCTGAAAATCTAACCGTCAATACGGTGAATAAATACCTGGAATTGAAAACGAGGATGTCTATTTAAGTTGCTGGTATAGGTGTCTGGCCGTTTAACGCATCAGGCCACTAATATTCCTATAGTTAAAAATTTAAGATAAGCGGCCAGATGCTTAAATAGGTAGCGGCCAGACGCTTAAACCAGCAACAAGCTTTACATTTGCCGCAATGGAAACGCCGGTAAACATTTTTGAAGAAGGACAAGTATTGCTCATCAATAAACCTTTTCAATGGACTTCGTTTGATGTGGTGCAAAAACTCCGTAGCATCCTCCATATAAGAAAAATTGGTCATGCAGGAACATTGGATCCGCTGGCAACCGGCTTATTGATTATCTGCACCGGAAAATTTACAAAGCGGATAAATGAATACATGGCGCAGGAAAAAGAATACACCGGCACTTTTACACTCGGTGCCACCACACCCACCTACGACCTGGAAAGTGAGCCGGAAAATTTCAAACCATTTGACTATATAACCGAAGAAGAAATTATAGCAATCGCTTCAAAATTTACCGGTGAAATACAACAGGTGCCACCAGCCCATTCTGCCATCAAAGTAGGTGGGAAAAGAATGTATGAACTGGCGAGGCAAGGGAAAGAAGTAAAAATGGAACCAAGAAAAGTAACGATTAAAGAATTTGAAATAATAAAAATCGAATTACCCATTATTACATTTCGGGTAGTTTGTACTACCGGAACTTATATCCGCAGCCTGGCCTATGATTTTGGTGAAGCATTAGGATGCGGAGCTTATCTCAGCAGTCTTTGCCGCACAAGAATTGGAGAGTACTCTACAGATGATGCAATGAGTATTGAATCATTTGAGGAAAAAATAAAAGGAGGATTTATACCAACTAGACATTAAAAGTGTGCTGAAAGGGAATGTCAGGCTTGTCACCCTGAGTTTACCGAAGGGTTATCGAAGCCTTTTGAATCATCCTTCGATAAACTCAGGATGACAGTCTTTTATTAATGTCTAATTGGTATTATAAAATAAAAGGGTAACTGACTCCTAACTGAAACTGCCCGCTAAGAAGCTGAGCCCCATAAAACCATTTATTCTGACCGGCGATATTATCAGGGGATGGATTTTTTGCTTTGTACGAGTAATCAAAGCGGATTACAAAGAAAGTAAAATCAATCCGCAGCCCTGCACCCACACCAATGGCAATATCTTTATAAAGGCGGCTGAAATTAAAAACCTCTTCGGGGAGACGGTCAGGTGGATCTTTTTTCAAAAACCAGATATTGCCAATATCTGTAAATAAGGCGCCATTCACTATAACACCTAACGGTTTACCCAGCGGAAAACGATACTCTGCATTAAATTCCAATTGCACATCTCCATACCGTTCCGGATTCGATGCAAAACTTTTTATTCCTGAACCCGGCCCCAGTTTACGTAAAGCCCATGCCCGCATACTATTAGGACCACCTGCAAAATATTGTTTGAAGAAAGGAAGGTTTGCTTTCTTATCGGGATGAACTGTTGAGTTGAATTCATATCCGGCCCCCGCAAAAAAACGTAAAGCAATAGCGGATTTATTGATTTTTATCTTTTGTACAAATTCCGCATCTAATTTTATAAAACGATACAGGTTTGAATCAAGGAATTTGCTGCCTTTTATCAAACCCGTCAGCAAACCGCATATTTCCATATTGGAGCGGAATAAATTGAGGTTTTCTTTTTTCCCTCCGTTTCTGGTATAGCCGGCGATGACGGAGGAAATAAAACCATCAGTAAAAATATTTTTGAGAGCCGGGTTATTTTTAAAAAGGCTATCCAGCAAAGGCCTGGGATTTAAATAAGAATATTCAATATTCGGGATACGGAATGATAACATATTTCTGTTCCATTGAAATTCATAGCCCCAGGATCCGTTAACTGTCGTAAGGTTATACAACGATCTTCGTTCTGTACTCGCTGCATTAAAAGAAAATAT
Source organism: Chitinophagaceae bacterium (assembly GCA_031422725.1). Taxonomy (GTDB): domain Bacteria; phylum Bacteroidota; class Bacteroidia; order Chitinophagales; family Chitinophagaceae; genus JJ008. The sequence continues at coordinate 9,993 of JANPMI010000338.1, forward strand.
TGTCCGGGCATTTTCTTTTAGTTTCTGCGGAACCCACCGGTTTATCAGCATCACCCGGGGAAAATAAATAGTGTGACTGAAACTTACCTGCCGTGTCTGTATAAACTTAACATCAGTCGCAGTGTCTTTGCCTGTTTCAATACCAAAACGGATATTAGTATTGGCCTGGTTGGCTGCACGGGCAAAGTTCCTGTTTTGCAATCCCACATTTACTGCAATACCAAACAAGTTGCCGGATAAAGCATTATTGCTCCTGCTTCCTTCAAGGTTGGAAGTAAAAGAATATTTTCTTGCCGGTGTCAGCCGGATGGTCATGTCCGTAGTATCCTGACCGTATCTTGGCAACTGTTCAATATTAACAAGCCGCCATGAACCCAATGAATTCAGGCGGTTGATTGTTTTAATATATTTTTTCAGGTTATAAAGATCACCTTGCTTAAAATAAATATTGGGTGGAAAAATTTTCGACTTAAATGTATTCCGGTAAGAAATTACTTTAATACCATTTGTTATTTCTTCTTTGCGGGTATAGTTAGTTGTATCAGTGTTGAAATCAGAATATACGGTTACGTTACCGATATAATATTTTGTGAGTTTGCTGCTGTCAAAACCCGGTCTCAGTCTTATTTCAAGA
>JANPMI010000339.1:0-8853 GCA_031422725.1 Chitinophagaceae bacterium
AAATTATTTCTTTGGCATCAACACTGCATCTATTACATAAGTAACGCCGTTACTTGAAATCACATCAGCAATAGTGATATTGGCCATGCCACCTTTTGCATCATGCACCATCCATTTGTTATCCTTATAATGAATTGTCAGATCTTCGCCCTGAACTGTTTTTAATTTCTGACCATCTTTCAGATCAGTTGATTTGAACGAACCGGCAACAACATGGTAAGTAAGAATTTTAGTAAGATCACCTTTCATTTCAGGCTTTAGTAAATTATCAACTGTACCGGCAGGTAATGCGCTGAAAGCAGCATTTGTAGGCGCAAATACGGTGAAAGGACCGGCACTTTTTAATGTTTCTACCAGGCCGGCAGCTTTTACCGCAGCAACTAATGTTGTATGATCGGCTGATCCGGCAGCATTGTCCACAATGTCTTTGGAAGGAACCATATTTGCACCACCCACCATCACACCCTGCTCTTCAGGCATTGTTGTATTATCCATTTTAGTGGTGTCATCCATTTTGGTGGTCTCTTTCTCAGTTTTAGATTCATTATTACAGGCAATAAATGTAGCCGTTGTAAGAGCTGCGGCCACCAGCAGCGAAAACATGTTCTTTTGCATAAAATTTGTTTTTGGTTTAGTTGAATATTAATGAAGAACAGATACGGACAAAAATTGTTCCCGGATTTTAATTGTAATTTTTTTTATTTTGTTCAGGGATATCACCATATGAACTCTTTTTTCTGCAACAAAGAAGTATTCTGGCAGGTCATTACCTTTACCAAAATAGTAGTATGGGGAAAAAAATCAGCATTATAGGAGGGGGTAACCTCGGAACGGCAATTGCCGAAGGACTTTTAAAAAGCAAATTCAGCAAGGCTTCAGAAATTATTGTTACCAAAAGAAATTTTACCACACTCAAATCACTAAAAGAAAAAGGAATTGCAATAACTGATAATAATGCAGCGGCTGTTAAGAGCAGTGATGTTATCATACTGGCGGTAAAACCCTTCCAGGTAAGCGATGTGCTGAATGTTATTAAAAAGGAACTGACTAGCGGCAAATTGCTTATCTCAGTAGTAACCGGGGTTACCATACAGGAGATGGCTGGAATTATAAAGAAAAAACTGCCAGTTTTCCGGGCTATGCCGAATACGGCCATTGCCATACAGGAAAGTATGACCTGTGTTTGCAGTCATCAGGCAAGTGCGGCAGACATTAAATATGTTTATGAATTATTCAGTACGCTGGGAAAAGTAGTAACCATTGATGAGAAACTGATGGAAGCCGCTACGATTCTTGGCGCCTGTGGCACTGCTTATGCCATGCGGTATATCCGTGCCAATATACAGGGAGGCATTGAAATCGGTTTTGATGCTGCAACAGCTTCATTGATTGCAGCACAAACAGTAAAAGGTGCAGCGGAGTTATTATTGCAAAAAGGCACCCACCCCGAGCAGGAGATTGATAAAGTGACTACACCGAAGGGCTGCACCATTGCCGGATTGAATGAAATGGAACACCAGGGATTTAGTTCTTCGCTGATAAAAGGAATTGTGGCGAGTTATAAGAAGATTGCGAAGGATTAGAAAAATGTCCAACAGATGAACAAGAAATATTGATTGATGAAGTATGTACAATTCTGCGTTTTATTTCTTTGTTCGATATTCTTAATTCTGCATTTTATACACAACTCCATCCTTCATCACAAAAACCACTTTTTCAAAAACCTTCGCATCTTTTAACGGGTCGCCATCTACTGCAACAATATCAGCCAGCTTACCAACTTCAATGCTACCGAGTCTATCTTTTTCGCCTAATAAGTCAGCGGCATTTATAGTGGCAGCTTTTATAGCCTCCATCGCCGGCATACCGGCTTCAATCATATACACAAACTCAAGCCAGTTCATGCCATGTTTGTAAACGCCGGCATCAGTGCCAAATGCAATTTTTACTCCGGCCTTATAAGCCCTCGCAAAAGTGGCTTTTATCTTTGGGCCAATTTCTAATGCTTTTGGTGTTACCAGCTCAGGATAATAACCCGGTTTCTTCGCTGAGTCGGCCACCGCTGCCCCGGCAGTAAGTGTAGGTACATACCAGGTGGCATGCTGTTTAAAGAGTGCAATGGCTTCGTCATCCATATTGGTGCCATGCTCAATGGAATGCACTCCGGCACGGATAGCTCTTTTCATTCCTTCGGCGCCGTGTGCATGCACAGCTATTTTAAAGCCATAATCTTTTGCAGTTTCTACAATGGCTTTTATCTCATCGTCTGTAAATTGAGGATTGCTGGAACTTTTGGCTACACTCAGCACACCACCTGTGGCAGTTATTTTAATTAAGTCGCTTCCATCTTTATACCGCTGACGAACTGCCTGGCGACATTCATCAGTGCCATTAGCAACACCTTCAGCAGGACCGGGATCACCCATCAGTTCTTTGCGATAGCCATTCGTTGGGTCGGCATGACCACCGGTTGTAGCAATAGATTTTCCGGCTGTATAAACTCTGGGTCCTTTTATCAAACCTTTATTGATGGCATTACGAAGCGAAATGTTTACCCCGGTTCCACCCAGGTCTCTCACCGTTGTAAAACCAGCCATCAAAGTTGTTTCAGCAAATTTTACAGATTGAAAAGCATAATCAGCAGGATTGTAAGTAAATGTTTCCATGTAGCGGTTGGGATTAGTTTCATGTTCCATGTGCACATGCATATCAATCCATCCGGGTGTTACTGTTTTAGTTTTTAAGTCTATGGTTTTGTCTGCCGTGCCGGGTTTCGAAAAACCACTTTCAACAGTGATAATTTTATTTTTTTCTACTACAACCGTCATGTTTTTTTGGGGCTCTTTGGAAATGCCGTCAATCAAAGTACCGCACCAGATATAGGTTTTTTGTGCGGTAAGGTTGAGGAAAATCAATAATGTAAAGGCGAGGGTAAGAGTTTTTTTCATTTGCTTATGATTTCCTGACTAAACTACCTGCTTTTTTCCACATCAGTGATATTCGATTTTTATGACCCGGAAATTTCTTTTAGCTTTGCATGACCTCCCGGAAATTCTTTCAATTTGTACTGAGCTTGTCGAAGTATCCGCTGGTCAGAAATTGGCTGGGGTTTTTTCATCAGATCATTTTAGTTGTTGAATTAAACAAATAACCATTTTGTATGGCTAAATTCATTTTTGTAACCGGCGGTGTTACCTCTTCCCTGGGTAAGGGCATCGTTGCCGCTTCACTTGCCAAACTATTACAGGCAAGAGGGCTGAAAGTAACCATTCAAAAATTTGATCCTTACATCAACGTTGATCCGGGAACAATGAATCCTTATGAACATGGCGAATGTTATGTAACAGAAGACGGGACCGAAACAGATTTAGATCTTGGCCACTATGAAAGGTTTCTCAATATTTTTACCTCACAGGCCAATAATGTGACTACGGGCAGAATTTACCAGACCGTTATTAATAAAGAAAGAGAAGGGGCTTACCTGGGAAAAACGGTACAGGTTGTTCCCCATATTACAGATGAGATAAAAAGAAGAATGCTCCAGCTTGGACAGAGTGGTGAATATGATATTGTAATTACTGAAATCGGTGGTACGGTGGGTGATATTGAAAGTTTACCTTTTGTAGAAGCGGTCCGCCAGTTGCAATGGGAACTTCCGGACGAAGATACTGTTGTAGTCCATCTTACATTAATTCCTTATTTAAAAGCAGCCAAAGAATTAAAAACCAAACCTACCCAGCATAGTGTAAAAATGCTCAGCCAGGAAGGTGTACATCCTGATATACTTGTCTGCAGAACGGAGAGGCCGCTGATGCCCGAACTGCGGCGAAAAATTGCTTTGTTCTGCAATGTAAAATTAGAAGCCGTAATTGAGGCTATTGATGCGGCAACTATTTATGAAGTACCATTACTGATGATGCGGGAAAAACTGGATATTATCTGCATGAAGAAACTCAATATCACTAATCAGAAAGAACCGGAATTGTCAAAGTGGAAAGAGTTTTTGGATAAACTGAAATATCCCAAAAGCAAGGTCACTATCGGGCTGATTGGAAAATACCTGGAACTGCAGGATGCTTATAAATCCATTTTGGAGTCTTTTATACATGCCGGGGCAATGAACGAATGCCAGGTACAAATTATCAATATACACAGTGAATTTATTACAGATGATAATGTAGCTGAAAAACTCATTGGTCTTGATGGACTGCTTGTAGCTCCGGGTTTTGGTCACCGTGGTGTAGAAGGAAAAATAGTGGCAGTGAAGTATGCAAGGGAAAACGGACTGCCGTTCTTCGGCATTTGTTTGGGTATGCAGATGGCTGCTATCGAATTTGCCAGAAACGTATTAGGGTTCAAAGATGCTCATTCTACCGAAATGGATCCTGATACTAAAGAGCCTGTTATAGATTTGATGGAAGAGCAGAAAAAAGTTACAGCCAAAGGAGGAACCATGCGGCTTGGTTCTTATCCCTGCGAGATAAAAGAAGGTTCCCTGGCGTACACCATTTATGGTAAAGCATTAATCAGCGAAAGACACCGCCATCGCTGGGAGTTCAATAATAAATACCTTAATCAGTTTGAAAATGCCGGTATGAAAGCCAGTGGAAAAAACCCCGGAACAGATTTGGTTGAGATTATTGAGTTGCCTGATCACCCATTTTTCATCGGTGTTCAATATCATCCTGAATTAAAAAGCACAGTAGAAAATCCCCAGCCCATTTTCGTTCATTTTATAAAAGCAACTAAGGCTTACTCCGAAAAGAAAACAGAGGTGAAAAATCCGCTGTTACAAAGTGAGATGATATAATGAGTCCGGAGTCCAGAGTCGTTAGTCTGGAGGCAAGAGCGGGTAATTCTGGGTTGGCATTTTTTACTACTCCCGACTACGGACTAACGACTCCCGACTCATTACCCTATCTTTGCCCACTCCAAAAAAATGACGAATGAAGTTTGACCGAAACACCTTGCTTGGTTTTGTGATACTGGCAGCCCTGTTCTTTGGGTATTTTTTTTATACGAATAAAGAGCAATCAGCCTATAAGAAACAACAGGCACAAAAACTGGCTAAGGAACGGACTATCCAGGATTCAATTGCAAAAATTAATAAGCCCATCCAGGATTCGTTGAATAAAATCAGGGATTCTGTTACCCAAAAAAATATGACCGGTATTTTCCAGGATACCGCTATAGCTTCAGAGCAACTAATCACCCTCCAAAATGAGCTGATCAAAGTAACTTTCACTACAAAGGGAGGACAACCAAAGAAAGTAGAATTAAAAAATTTCAGGGGACAGGACAGTACTCCTTTAAAGCTTGCAAGCACTGATTTTGATAAAATAAGTTACACCATAAATACCGGTAAAGGCAATAACGATGGAAGTGCACAAACCAGTGATTTGTTTTTCCCAAAAATTGATTCTTCCTCAAAAGACGGGAACAAAACAGTTTCTTTTACACTGCAATCATCTGATAGCAGTGGCTCGTATATCACTCATGAATTTACCCTGAAGCCCAACGATTACATGATTGATTTCAATGTAAAGATGAATGGAGCCAATACCCTCCTTACACAGGGAACCATGAACTTGTCGTGGCAGTATGCAGCAGCCCAGCAGGAATCAGATATTTCATTTGAGAAACAGAACACCCAGGTAGGATATGTAAAGGATGGCAGTTTTGATTACCACACTATCGGCCGCAAGAGCAGTAAGAATTTTGATAACTCGGTAAATTGGGTAGGAGTAAGGCAACGTTTCTTTTTTACCATTCTTGTTGCTAAGAATAATTTTACGTCAGGCAGAATGGAATGGACTGTCCCGCCGGATTCTGCAAAAACCCTGGTGCGGTCTATTGCTGATATGAAGGTAGCCGTACCGGCAGGTAATCCATCTATCGTTCCATTTAATATTTATTATGGCCCATCAGATTATCATATCCTGAAACAATATGATATGAAGTTTGAGAAACTCGTAAACCTTGGACAGGGTATTTATTCTTTTGTACGACCCATAAACAAGTTTATAATTCTTCCCATATTTGATGGGTTAAAGGATATTGCCGGGAGCATGGGATTGGCTATTGCCCTGCTTACCATTTTTATAAAATTAGTAACGTCTCCGTTGCTTTATAAAAGTTATTTGAGCGGTGCGAAAATGAAAGTGCTGAGGCCCGAAATTGCCAAGCTAAAAGAGAAGCATGGCGATGACCGCCAGGCAATGAGTATGGATCAGATGAAAATGTTCAAGGAAGCAGGTGTAAATCCATTGGGAGGTTGTTTGCCTGCATTGTTACAGATACCCATATTCTTTGCCCTCTTTAGTCTCTTCAATGCAGATGTTGGATTAAGGGGAGCTGACTTTTTGTGGGCAACCGATCTCTCTGCTTTCGATGACCCGATTAAATTTGGCTTTCATATTCCTTTGCTTGGCAGCCATCTCAGTCTTTTTAATATTGCTGCTGTAATAACCAGCTTCATGATATCCATCTACAGCATGAGTATGACGCCGGATCAGAGCAATCCCGTCATGAAATACCTGCCTTATATTTTTCCTGTATTTCTTTTGTTCTTCTTCAACCGTCTTCCTTCGGCATTAACATGGTATTATACCGTTTCCAATATTGTTACCCTGGGCTTGCAGTTTATTATTCAAAATTATATTATTGACAATAAAAAGATATTGGCGAAAATCGAAGAGAACAGGAAAAAACCAAAGACCAAATCAAAGTGGCAGGAGCGGATGGAACAAATGCAGGACCAGCAAAAGAAGATGAAAGAAATGCAGCAAAAAAAGAAACGCTGATTCGTTAAAGTATTCTTAAGAAAAACCGGGTTTGGCCTTTAGCCACCCGGTTTTTTAAGTTCCTCCCCACAAAGTGGAGAGGCTGCAACTTATTGGTTAAATTGGCACGTCTTTTACATACATAAGGAGATTAAAACTGAACATGAAAAAATATACTTATATACTTACTGCTATTATCCTTTTTTCTGTATTTACACAAGTGGAAGCTCAAACACCCCGGAGGTTAACCGAGGCTACTATATCTTATGATATAGTTATCAATACAAGTAACGCTAAACCACAGGCAGCCGATCTGTTAGATGGTGCAACAAGTATTATTTATTTAAAGAGTAACTCAAGCCGTTCGGAGATGGTGAGTTCTTTAGGCACACAGTCCACCATTATTGATGGGAAGACCGGGAATATTACTATTTTGAAAGATTATGGGGAGCAGAAATATATGATTAAGATGACACCGGACAACTGGAAGGAATCCAATAAAAAATATGACGCAATCATTTTTACATACACCAATGAATTTAAAACTATTCAGGGGTATAATTGTCAGAAGGCTGTTGGAAGGTTAAAGGATAGTACCAGCTTTACTGTTTATTTTACGAAAGAACTGGTTCCTGTAAATAAAGATTTTCAATACCTGAATAGAAATCTTCCCGGTCTGGCCATGGAGTATGAAGCTACCCTCGGTAAAATGATTGTTACTTATACTGTTTCAAATATTAATTTTAATCCTGTGGCACAATCAAAATTTGATTTGCCAAAAGCTGGTTACCGTATAATGACTTTTGAAGAAAGTAAGGGAGGAGGGAATTAATTTCAATTTCTTTTAAACTGCCTGTTACCGATATCAATTTTTACATTTTGAAGGATCACTTTCTTTTTCAAAGGAACAATGTAAGTGGTATTCCCTTTTTGTAATGTAACAGTGGTATTAAGGCGGATATATTTTTTTTCGGATGTATTTATTACCTCGTTGCCACGGTAAGTGTAACCAGAGCGGAGAGAAAATGAACCAGGCTTTGCTACGGGCTTATAAGATAATAATGAACTCTTTGAAGAAGATGATTTTTTCTTTCCGTCTCCCAGGGTGGCAAAAGCTCCGGCTGAAACAGCCAGCAAAATCATTACAGCCAGCTTCCTGGAAAGCATTTTAAATAATATAGTCAGCTTGGGGTGGGTCATTCTTTACAAAAATAAACACAAAAAAGAATATAAAACAAACCGTTTATCCAGAACTTTAATAGTTCATTAACGCCGTAGAGACGCAAATTGTTACGTCAGGGTTGATTAAATTATATACTATTTTGCACATATGGGGAAAAGTAGGGTCCTTAGTTCTTACTTTTTTTGATTTAACTTGTTGGATCATACACATTTCAGGGGGCAAAGGGATTTTGCTGTCTGATGCTGCTCTTTAACAGTTTTGCTCACCAAACGTCCGATAGATGAAAGAAAACAACCCTTACCGGGAAGATCGGGAACAGCTTCGGGAACTGCTTAAACAATACGAAAGCTTCAAAAATGGCCGTGGCCACTCCTTTATTGAAGAAGATGCTTTTGAAAAAATCATAGATTATTATCAGGAAAAAGAAGACCTGACTAAGGCCATGGAAGCTGCTGAAATAGCCAGTGAGCAATTTCCTTACTCCTCCATGCTCCTTATTAAAAAAGCGGATATTTTAATAGCTAACCGCCGCTACCAGGATGCACTTGATATGCTGGACCAGGCATCAATTCTTGATGGGGGCGACATTAATCTCTATATCTTAAAAACAGATGCTTACCTGGCCCTTGATCAGCAGGAAAAAGCTGTTGTATTGCTGGAAGAGGCTTTGTCATTATTTGATGGGGAGGAAAAAATTGAGTTGCTGTTTGAGCTGGCAGATGTGTATGATGATTACGAAGATTTTGACAAGGTATTTGATTGTCTGAAAATGATTCTGGAAGATGAACAGAATAATGAAGAGGCCTTGTATAAAATTTGTTTCTGGACAGATTTTACCGGCCGCAATGAAGAAAGCATTCGTCTTCACCAGCAAATAATAGATGAATA
>JANPMI010000340.1:0-13205 GCA_031422725.1 Chitinophagaceae bacterium
ACTGTCAGGTTTTGCTGAATTGGTAATAGTTGTTGGCCCTTCAGTTGGCGGCTTCAGCTGTGTTTGTGGGGCATATTGCTTTTCCACCGCTTCCAGCACTATCAGCATGGCTTCATTGATGGGAGCTTCTGATCTTTCAAAGCCACCGTATAACTCCGGCTTGCTGTCCCTGATATAATCATAATATTTTTTCTGCTGCTCCAGGTCTTTCCGGATAACCAATCTTACTTTTTCTGCCAGTTCGGTTTTACCTGCCTTATAGCAAGCTTCGAGGTAAAGAAGAGCTGTTTGGTTGTGACTATTATACCTGCTTACCATGGCGTAAGGCAAATTTTCAGGATTGATGCCTGCTTCTACTTTGTCAATCAGCTTTTGTGCTTCTTCTTTTCTGCCTGCATCGGCCATGTTGCCTGCTGCTTCACTGTACAATGCCCGCAGGTTGAGAATATGCCGGCGATTCTCTTCGTCATAATAAACACCCTTCTTATTAGCACCGCCAAATTCATATTTGGTCATCAGGTTATTGTACATCGTATCCGTGTTATTGTCCCTGATCTGAGTACCACCCATACGAACCTGCCGCAAGGTTTGATCCGTTATCCAGTTTGCCTGAGGTGATTTGGTTGCAACAGGAACAAGACGATACGATAAACCATCTTTGCGTAAGTATTGGGCAAACCCAAGTTCTCCAAAAAGCGAAGTAAAATAAACCGGCCGTTTCCATTTATTCGACGCAAGGATATTTAATATCATAAAGTCACTTCGTACAAGACCTCCATCCAATTTGCTTTGTGGAATATCAAAACGAAGTTCTGAAAGAACACTGTCCGCAGCATTCACCGTACCATTTTTTCTTACCAGGTCCACATCCACCGGCAACCTGAATTTTCCTACGGGAAAACTTCCAAAGCCCACATCTCTTCCTGTTTCGGGATCAATACTCGGTTTGCCCAGCACATTTTTCATTACATCATACAGGTCATAATATTCATTGGGGTCTCCCTGTGCCCGGTAGCGCAGAAACTCCCTGTTATGTCCTTCTATTTGCTCCGGACTCCAGAGCACATCCAATGAATCTGAATTGTTCACTTTATAGCGAAGCTGGTTAATGTACCAGTCAATACCCAGCAAACTGTTATTGATGATGCGGATATCGGGTCTCACACCTTCTACTTCCTGTGCATACCATAACGGATAGGTATCGTTATCACCAAAAGTGAAAATAATTGCATTGGGGGCACAACTTTCCAAGTAATCTTTCGCCATGTCCGGTGCTGTTGTTTTTTTACTGCGGTCATGATCATCCCAACCTTGCTGTGCCATTATTAATGGAGCAATAAGACAGATAGCAGTAGCGGCAAGATTCAATACTCTTCCATTTTCTCCGTTAGAGGATATGGCCCGTATTAAATAAGTAATTCCTGCGGTAACAGCGGCGAAAAGTGCCGTAGCATAAACAGCCGTCATAAACATATCGCCAAAAGGACCGGGGGCTGCACTCATTAAACCAATAAAGAAAGTAAGAACACTTCCATATACCAGTGTATTTTTAAAAGTTAGTTTATCTGCTTTTTCCCTGGCCAGACGTACAAAACCTACAACCGCAAGACCAATCCAGATGGCAAAAGCAAAGAAAGAACCGACATAGGCATAGTCCCGTTCACGGGGCTGGTTACCCGGTTGGTTCAGGTACAGCACAACGGCAATACCTGTAAAGAAGAAAAGAAGAAAACTCACCACCCAATCTTTCTTGTTTCTCAAAAACTGATATACGCAACCTATGATGCCAAGTATGAATGGCAGCATAAAAAGTTTATTATTTGCTTTGTTCTTTTTTAAACTGTCAGGCATTTTGTCCTGGTCGCCGAGGCGTTTATTATCAATAAAAGAAATACCGGTGATCCAGTTACCATCCCGTTTATTGCCCAGACCCTGGATATCATTTTGTTTACCGGAAAAATTCCACATAAAATACCGCCAGTACATAAGGCCCATCTGGTAACTAAAGAACCAATTGATATTGTCAGCATAAGTAGGAGCTTCATACTTCCCTGATTGCTGATCCTGGCCGAGGCTCAGCCATTCAGCATAAAAGTCAGCATGGTACTGGTCGTTACTTGCATCCCATACCCGTGGGAATAATTGCATGTCGCTGCTTTCATACAATGGTTTTTTCTCCCGCCCGATAGGGATATATTTATTCTTGCCTTTTACATATTTCATGTCGCCATCTTCCAGGTCCACCATATTATCGCCATCAGCATCCCTGTATTGTGCGGCAAAGTGAGGGCCATAAACTAACGGTGCCTCTCCATATTGTTCACGGCTCAGGTAATAAACAAGGTTGATGGGATTGTCAACATTATTCATATCAATGGCCGGGTTGGCATTGGAACGGATCAGTGCTGTGAAATACATAAAATATCCCAGCATCATAAATACATAACACCAGAGCGACAGTTTAATAATCTTAAGTGCTGATGCTTTCAAAAAATAACCAATTGCCGCTGCTGCTGCACCCAGCAATAAGAATCTGAAAATTTTCAACCCTGCTCCCGGAACAATGATAAAAGGTAAGGCCGACAAAAAAAGGAATAAGACAAACCAGATAATCAGTTTGGTTTGTGAAATAGTTTTTTCATTAAAACGAAGTGCCCAGGTAATCAACGCTGCCAGGGCAAGGAAATAGATAGTAAATCCGGAAAAGAAGGGGAGACCAAATGAATTCACAAAGAAAACATCAAACTGTCCGGCAGCTTTCATCGAGTATTGAATAACGCCTAACTGTATTAACCCGGTGATAACGCAACCAACGACAAAAGCAATGATGGCCCCTTTAGTAGTGGCCTGGTAGCGGCGGTAATAATAAATCATTACTATGGCCGGAATACTCAACAGGTTCAATAAGTGAACACCAATAGACAAGCCCATCATGAAGAACAGAAAAATAATCCAACGGTCACTCCTGGCTTTTGCATAAGGATCATTGCCGGCATGTTCATCGGCATGTTCCCATTTCAGCATACACCAGAATACCAATGCAGTGAAGAAAGATGATAACGCATATACTTCACCTTCCACCGCACTGAACCAGAATGAATCGCTGAACGTATAAGCCAGAGCACCAACGGCTCCCGCCGCCATTACAGTAAATGATTGTTGTGCATTTAATTGTTCACCCACAGTAACAAACATTTTGCGGGCAAAATGGGTAATACACCAGAAAAGAAAAAGAATGGTGGCGGCACTGGCCAATGCACTCATAAAGTTGACAGCACTGGCAGCGGTACCTCCGTTATCTCCAAACAGTATTATAAAGAAACGACCCAGCAGCACAAATAACGGTGCACCGGGAGGGTGGGGCAATTGCATTTTATCCGCACTGGCAATAAACTCACCGGTGTCCCAAAGACTGGCTCTTGCCTCACGGGTAAGAAAATAAGTAAGGAAGGCAATGAAAAATACGGCCCAGCCTGTGATGTTATTGACTTTTTTGAAATTCATAAACTAAAGAATTGGGTTTATCCATTATTATCCCCGCAGCGAACTCAGCCTGGTGAGAGTGGATTTGCGCAGGTTTGAAAGAAAGCAAAAATAGGGATATTCAGTACACAGTTGGCAGTCGGCAGTCGGCAGTTCTCAGTCAGCAGTGTATAGTGCTTTCATTGATTAGCACCTTGACTTTTTTGACAAAACATTACAAATTACAAAGCAGAGACTGCATACTGCCAACTGCTGACTGCTCATTCAAAATACACCTTGACTGTTTGGTAGGAAAGTTGTCCCTGCCTGAGTTTCTCCGAGAAACCTTTGAGGCCAAAAAGGCCCGCAGCATTTCCTTTGTTGATGGCAATTTCCAGGTAACCGGCACTATTGAAGAGAGCCAGTTTTTCACCTTCGGAAACATCTGCATAGCTTTCGCTGATGCGGTCAATCATTTCATCTCTTTTAAAAATAATGCGAAAGCTCCTTCCTTTACGCTGTTCCTCAAATTGGTCACGGGTAATATTGACAATAACGTTTTCAAAACTATCAATGAAAATAATCTGGCCTTCAATGGAATTGTTTTCAAGAATAGGTCTCAGGTGACGTTTCTCCAGGTATAGCACATCAGAGGTCCCGATATTCTGTATAGATTCTCCCATTACTAATTGATTGACCACTTTCCCCATAACAGAGGTGAGGTAGATGGTATTTTTTATCGCTGTTTTTTCCAGCGGGATGCCGATTACTATTTCCGGCGTTTCTTCCAGTATCATTGTCAGTAATCCATTGTCAGCACAAACTAGATATTGATTATTATGAAATGCGAGTAATAATTGTTCCGGTTTTTTTTCAAATAAATTAACCAGGATGAGATGATAGGTGTAATCAGGAAAATTTTTTATAGCACTGTGGCACACATAGGCAGCCTGGGGATAATTGAAGGGTGGAATATTGTGAGAGATGTCAACGATATTAAATTCAGCATTTATCTGTAATAGCTGCGCCTTTATTGCCCCCACTAAGTAGTCGGGACTGCCAATATCAGATGTAAGGGTTAGTAGAGGCAAGGCAGTTTATAGTTTATGGTTTGTGGTTTATAGTTAAGGCATCCGCTTCTTTATTTAATAAGCTTTCCATCCTTAAAGAAAAATTTATAAGTTAGTCTGTCCGCCAATTTCGGAAAGAATTTTTGCATAAACACGGTTCTTTTCCCGATAAACGTCAATACAAGTGTCCTTTTCTTTTTTCTGATGGCGTTTAAAATATGAGCAGCACATGCTTCAGCATTCATCATCTTACTTTCATCCATTGGTGTTTCGCCATGCGATGTTCCGTCTTTGCTTAATGCCGCATTACGGATATTGGAAGTGGTAAAACCCGGACACACCCACATCACATGTACCCCATCCGCCATCAGTTCTGTTTTGATTGCTTCTAACCATCCCTGCACGGCAAATTTGCTGGCAGAATAACCACTTCTTCCGGGCAAACCCCTGTAACCGGCAATGGATGATACACCCACAATAGTTCCTTTTCTTGCAATAATGGAATCCAGGGCATACTTAGTACACCAGACAGTACCATAAAAATTAATGTCCATTACTTTTTGAATCACTTCCGTATTGGTTTCCTTCAATAATGCTCTCATGGAAACCCCGGCATTATTGATAAGAATATCTATACCACCAAAAGCTTTAACGGTGGTTTCCATAAAACGCCGGCAATCATTTTCACTGCTTACATCCGCTACCATAGTGTGTAAATAGGCAGAAGGATATTCCGATTGCAGGCGATAAAGTTTATCATGGTTGCGGCCGCAGGTAGCTACTTTGGCACCCATATTTAATAAGGCATCCACAAGGGCTTTGCCAATGCCGTCCGTTCCGCCGGTGACTACTACAACCTTATCTTTGAAATAAGCTGACATTATTTACCTGTTATTCACACAAACCTACTTTAAAATTGTGCAATATGAAAAGAAGAGGTTTCTGATGCAGGATAGAGTATGTTTTTGTGTGCAACGCTGTTAGTAAGTGTTGGAAAAAGTTTTGGTATGAAAGGTGCCAGACCGTATTTTTGCACTCCCAAAAAGGGAGGCGTTGATCTTGTAGCTCAGTTGGTAGAGCACAACACTTTTAATGTTGGGGTCCTGGGTTCGAGTCCCAGCGGGATCACTGAGAATCCCCCGGTTTACCGGGGGATTCTTTATTTTCATCTGCCAGTATGTTCAGTAGTTTTTCCAGCATTGCCACATACTGTTTCACTTTTCCATGCTGCGTTTCTATATTAATATAACGTTGGCTTCTTTCACCACAGTAAACGCTTAAAGAACCGTCTTTACGAACATTCACATTATCCTGCCAGATGCTATTGTAACCATTGTCTGCCATTTTTTGATAGAGAAGGCTGTCGGTGGTTAAAGCAATATCATCCACATCCTGCAAACTATCAACATACACTGCTCTTGCATCAAACTGCCTGTCGCTACCCGGCAGATAGCTTTTTATGGAGAAAGCTTCTTCTGTATTATTATGCAGGGCAATAATACAGAAAGTGCTATCGGGTATTATTTCTAGCAGTCGATGGGCAAATTTATCTACCTCCTCTATTGCTGCATTACTGATTTTCCTGTTATCTCTGAGTGTTTGCTCAATTCCAATCCTGGAAAACATTCTGTTCGGGTCAAAGCTGTAACGAATACCTTTTAATCTGAACCGTATGATCCGTTGCCCCTTGTTATCTATCTTAATAAGTGTACCGCCTTTTTGTTCGAGTATTGATTTTGCGGCTTCTACCGATGTTGTTTCATTATCATGCACATTTATGCAAATAATATCTTTTGCTTCGCCGTATTGTACTATTTGCAGGGGGATTGTTCTGTCGCCCAGCGTATAAAAAATAGTTTTTTTTACAGGAATAAAGACAGCATTACTTACAGTAATATTATTATCCCCTGTTTGGGCGACAAGTAATGTGGAAGAAAATAAAATAGTAAGGATGGCGGTCAGAAACTTCAAGGTTCGTTGTTTGTACCAAAATTAGTTTATCAGGACTTATTTTTTATACCCTGAAAGTGGTATTTTTTCTGGCAGCCACTAATGATATCAGGATGGCAGGTAAAATACAAGTCACAGATTACACGGATTGGTACAAATTAAATACAGGTTAGCATACAGCTTTCAATAGTATATTTTTTCGTGGCAATTCGTGTGCTTTAGTGGCTAAAAAAGCTGCGAAGCAGTTTTCAACAATCTGTGCTAATCCGTGTAATCTGTGGCTACATCAGGAAAGTTCTTCTTTCATCTTCTGCATCACATCTTTTTCAATCATAAGCTGGGCAAGATGTATCATATTCATAAAAGCTTTGGCACCGGAGATGCCATGCCCGATGATGACGGGTTTGGCTACACCCAGTACGGGGGTACCGCCATAGTTTTCAAAATTGAATTTCTCAAAATAATCATCCTTCACTTTTTTCTTTTGGGTGATTTCATATAATGACTCTGCCAGTTTTAAAATGATATTACCTGTAAAGCCTTCACACACCATTACGTCTGCTTTATGCAGTAATACATCACGGCCTTCAATATTGCCAATGAAATTAATATGCTTATTTTTTTTCAACAGGGGATAAGTGGACTGGGCCAGCAGGTTTCCTTTTCCTTCTTCTTCGCCAATGTTAATCAAACCAACTTTAGGATTTTCTATGCCTAATATGAGCTTTGCATATACAGAACCCATGATTGCAAACTGGTTCAATTGTTCGGGTTTGCAATCCGCATTTAATCCTACATCCAATAACACACCGGTACCACCATCTGCTTTGGGAACGATAGCTGAAATCGTAGGCCTGATTACCCCTTCTAATGCTTTAATGCTGAACAATGCACCAACCAGCATGGCTCCTGTATTACCCGCACTGATAAAAGCATCCATTTTCCCGGAGGCCAGCAAATGAAAACCTATTGCAATAGATGATTTTTGTTTTTCCTTCAGGGCTTTTGCAGGATGCTCCTGCATACCAATCACCTGTTCGGTATGAATTACCTGGATATGTGCGGTGGGTAGCTGGTGTTCCTTCAGCAGTTGCTCTATTTGTGGTTGATCACCAATCAACACCAGGCCAGCAGGAATATTATGCCCCGAAAGATAAAGTTGAGCTCCCTTCACAGCTTCCAGTGGGGCAAAATCTCCACCCATCATGTCAATGCCTATCTGCATATATAGTAATAAATCATATTCTAAAACAACAAATTCCAAATTCCACTCAGGCAATTTAGCCAAATGGATTTGGAATTTAAAAATATGCTGGTTAGCAGCAGTATTATTAAGCTCTTAAAGGTGCTTTCTCTGCTACCACTTTTCCCTTGTAGTAAAGTTTTCCTTCACTTACATGGGCACGGTGGCGAACATGTGTTTCACCTGTTGTGCTGTCGGTTGTTAATGTGGCAGCAGTAGCTTTATAATGTGTTCTGCGTTTTGCAGTTCTTTGCTGACTGTGTCTGCGTTTGGGATTTGGCATAATTCAGGTATTAAATATGAATAGTTAATGATGAGTAGTCAATTTAGTGATGCGATTATAATATTCACAATTCACTGTTGACTATTCACTTTCTAAATCTTTAAATTTTTCCAATCCTTTCCAGATTGGGTTCTCATTTACTTTATTTTCTTCAGGCTCCATTTTTTTCAGCATATCCAGCGCAGCGGCATTGCAATTTGGTCCATCCATTTTTTCAAAAACACAAATTTTTTGAAAAGGAATACTGAGATTGATGAATTCGTAGATCCAGTTGGCTACATCCACATGGCTGTTGCCCTGTGCGATATAATACATATCAGGATCTTCTTCCTGTTCATTCATCAATTCCGGTTCTTCCACTATTTTCACGGTGATGTTAAATTCATCCCACAGGTCTAATGGAAGATTATTGTTGCAACGGTCGCAGGTTACCTCAAGACTACCGCCAATTTCAAATTTCATCAGCATAAAACCGCTCTTTTTATCAAGCAATAGTTTTACATTGGCTTTGCAGTGGCGAAAGTCCTGCTCCTGGAATGCCTCAAAGAACTTATCATCAATTGAATAGTTATACTCATGAACCCCGGGTTTCAACCCTACAAAAGCTATCTCAAACTCCCTGCGGCGGCCCATTTATCAACTTTTTAAAAGAGTTTGCAAAGGTAGGGGAAATGGAGGAATCTGTAATTAGGAATTTGGGCTTTTTTATCGGAATCTTGCTATTGTAATTCAATTCCTTAATCCCTAACTACTAATTACTTGCAAAAATTTCTCTCCCGTTTATTTACCCGATTGATGAAAAGCCGGAGTTGGGTATTGCTGATACTACTCACTATCCTTATCAAATGGGCTTCCTGGTATCCAGGGTGGGTAGAACGAAATTACAGCCAGGGAGTGTACCCTGTCATCTCCAAAGTGCAGCGTTTTCTTTTTGGCTGGATATCTTTCAGTATTGGAGATTTATTCTATGCATTTCTGATTATAATCGTTTTGTACAAGGTGTTCAAATTTTTCAGGTTACTTCTGAGGAAGCAACTGAACCGCCGGTATTTTGTAGTGGCCCTGCAGCAGGGTATTTTCATTTTATTGTTTATGTATGTTTTCTTCAACTTGCTTTGGGGATTGAACTACAACCGTCGTGGAATTGCTTATCAGTTAGATTTAAATGTAAAGAAATATAGCCTCGCTGACCTGGATACACTGACTGATGCAATGCAAAGGCGGGTTAATTATTATTCAGAATTTGTAACAGAAGTGCAAAGGGATTCATTTGATAAAAAAAACAGGCTGTTCAGCAGTGCGGTCGAAGCCTATAAAGAAGCCGCAACAAAATATTCTTTTATGAAATATGAGCCCCGGTCAATCAAACCTTCCCTGTACAGTTATTTAGGGAACTATCTTGGTTTCCAGGGTTACTACAATCCTTTTTCAGGCGAAGGCCAGGTGAATACAACGGTTCCCCGTTTTTTGGAACCCTATGTAACCACCCATGAAATAGCTCACCAGTTAGGCTATGGAAAAGAAAACGAAGCAAATTTTGTTGGCTTTCTTGCCTGCCGCATTTATAATTCCAATGCCTTCCGCTATTCGGTGTATTTCGATATGTATAACTATGCCGTAGGAGAAGTATTTCGCAGGGATACTTTATTGGGAAAGTCATACCAGCAAAAAGCACATTCGCAGG
This sequence comes from Chitinophagaceae bacterium, assembly GCA_031422725.1. Taxonomy (GTDB): domain Bacteria; phylum Bacteroidota; class Bacteroidia; order Chitinophagales; family Chitinophagaceae; genus JJ008. The sequence goes on from JANPMI010000340.1 coordinate 9,693, forward strand.
TATTGAAAGACCAGAAAGAATTCAGGGATTTTTATCGCCGGTATAGAAACCCCATCGAGCCAATTGTTATGTGGGGGTATGGACATTTTTTAAAAGCAAATAACCAGCCTGCCGGTAAAAGAAGTTATAATGAAGTGGTGGCATGGTTGATTGCCTATTACAAGAAATTTGGACTGGAAGCTCTTTAAACAAAATTTGCTTTGTAGTTGTTACCTGTATATGAACAATGCTGCGAAACTCATTATCTCGATAGTTATTCCTGTAGCAATAGGGGCTACTGCCGGTTTTTTTACTGCTACCGGTGTTGACAGCTGGTATCAAACTATTAACAAGCCATCCTGGAATCCGCCCAGCTGGATTTTTGCACCTGTTTGGACAACACTGTATGTAATGATGGGCATTGCTTTATTCCTCGTTTGGAAATCGGATGCCAGTGAGTCGTTGAAAAAAAATGCTATAACTTTATTTGCAGTACAGTTGATGTTGAATTTCTTCTGGTCGTTTATTTTTTTCAATCAGCAGCAACCAGGTTGGGCATTGGTAGAAATAATAGTAATGTGGTTATCCATCCTGCTTACCATTTTTGCTTTTGCAAAGGTGAGTAAAACAGCAGCATGGCTACTGGTACCTTATATCAGTTGGGTGAGCTTTGCAACGATACTTAATTACACAATCTGGCAACTAAATAAGTAAAAACTGCCCGACAGGTGGGCAGTTTCCTTATAATCATTTTAATCAATGTAATCAGCGGTTAAAATGTATTCTTCCACATCATGCTCTCCACCGGCTTATCAGGTTGATTGGCGTACTTAGAATTTTTCTTCTGGTTATATTTTATTTCAATCTCACCATCCACCGGGAAGTAGATCAGTTGACCGATGGGCATCCCTTTATAAACTTTCACTGGTTGTTTTACGGAGATTTCCAATGTCCAGTTGCCGCAAAAACCAACATCGCCTTTACCGGCAGTGGCGTGAATGTCTATACCCAGACGGCCGGTAGATGATTTCCCTTCGAGGAAAGGAACATGGGCATGTGTCTCTGTGTATTCTGCCGTAACACCGAGATAAAAAATATGCGGATACAAAACAATGCCTTCATCCGGTATTTCAAAATAATCAATCTGGTTGTGTTTTTTTGCATCAATCATGTGCTCTTTGTAAGTCGCCAGGGTCTTGCCAAGGTGTACATCATAAGAGTTGCTGCCCAGGCATTCCCTGTCGTAAGGAACAACTTTGATAGTACCTTTTTCTATTTCTTCCAATATCCGGGTGTCAGAGAGTATCATTTTCTATCTTCGGTTTTATTAAGGTGGCAAATTAAACATGAAAAGCTGAGGAATGCCTGTTTTTTTTCAACATCAAATCAACGAAAGCACCCGGTTAGGAGTGTGGAAAATTGAAGAAACCGAAGAATTCTTTAAAGGTAATGTGCCGCAGCACCGGGATGTGACACATCCGCACAAACGGTTGCAGCACCTGGCCGGCCGGTTTTTATTGCAATTTCTTTTCCCTGATTTTCCTTACGAACTGGTGCAGATTGCAGACACCAGGAAACCCTTTTTGCCAGGGGAACAATATCATTTTTCCATTTCTCATTGCGGTGATTATGCGGCGGCGATTGTCAGCAGTAAAAATAGGGTGGGGATAGATGTGGAAATACCGGTGGAAAAGATTGGGCTAATAGTTAACAAATTCCTGAGTGAACAGGAAAAGAAAATATTCAATATTCAATACCTGCCTGCCGGTCAGGCAGGTTCAATGCTCAATACTCAAGTCCCGGCTTCCGACCCCCGGCTCCCGACTCTTCTCTGGTCTGCAAAAGAATCAGTCTTTAAATGGCATGGCAACGGCGGTGTTGATTTCCGCAAACAAATTCAGTTACTCCAACAACATGAAGGAACTGAAACAATAGATTGTTTTTTTTCAAAAGATGAGTCGGAATTAAATATTCATTACCGGCAGTTCGAACATTTGATGCTGGCCTGGGTAGTGTCCTAAAATATCAATGACTGGTTGTTTTCAAAATATGTAATTTCCCCGCTACTTCACGGAATAAAAAATCATCTCTTTTATCCGCAAAATAATCATCAGTGGCTTTTTTGCAGCCGGACCAGCAGTAATAATCATCAATAATCATTACACCCTGCATGAATAAGTTGGGTGTAATCTGCATAAGACAGGTCATTACGGATTCATACCAGTCGCAATCAATATGGGCAAACGCCACCGGCTCATTTATAACCAGGGTGTTTTGATAAAGACCTTCAACGAGAACAATATTGTTATTATTTATATCCAGACCGTAACGGCTCAGCGTATCAATCACTTTGCTTTTAATATCTTCTTCATAGCCGTAATACTTATTATTGTTGATCCCTTTTGAGGCGCCGGATTTTATTACTTTATAACGGTCAATTACATCTATCCCGTCTTTTTCAGTTGGTGGAGGTATCATGCCAAACACATCGTAAACGAAGAAGGGCCTTTCCTTATTTTTTGCAAGTCCTATCAAAACGGCGCTTCCTCCCAGTGCACAACCGGTTTCGATAAAATGGCCGGGTACTTTCTTTGTTTCTATTTCTTTAATAATTTTTTTTATGGCGATAAGTCCATCTGCTTCAATATAGGTAAGGTCTTCCCTTTTTATTCTCTTTATTTCAGGATGAGAAAAGAGCTGAAAGAATGAAATGATTTTTTGTTGTATATTTTTAATCATTTTGCCAGAGGGGCATTAAAATATCTTTAATAATACATTTATCCTTCTTCAATAGAAGATGCAACATCACCCAGCAAATTCAAATCAACATCCGTTCCTGAAATACCTTCTATTGAACCACGGACATGGGCCGCATTCAGCAGTACTTTCTCTAATTGCTTTTCTCTTGCCTTCCATAATCTCTCCATCGCATCTCTTTCTTTTTGTATAGAAAGTTTCATACTCATAAAACCTTCCCGTATGGCCTGCCATTGTTCAGCAAACTCACGGCTGGTGAGGTAGTCATACAGCAGGTGCATTTTATCGCCTTTATTTTCCTGGCTTTTTAATGCTGTTGCCATTTTTATAATTCCATTCCGCAACATATGAACGATGGCTTTTACTTCTGCAAAACTGCAAATCCATACGCCATCTTTTTCGCCAAATCGATCCATATCCTTTGGCAGGACTTGTGTAACAATTACTGCCACATCAGCAGACTGACTGCGCATATCGGCTCTGAGTTTTTCAATCCAGTCGCTGGCAAAATCTTTTGTTCTTTTACTTTCAAAAATTATCTTACCACATTCCTGTCCAAAATTATTGCGGACAGTTTGTATGCAATCTGCACCACGAACTCCTTTGCCCACTTCACCTATTACATCAAACGGGAAAGCCGCTTTCAGCATTTCTTCCAATGCTAGTTCCTGTACCTCTCCTTGCAATTGCATAGAGCCTTGTTCAGATTTGCGGCGCATTTCCTCAGCCAGTTTTTTCTGGTCATCTAATTGTTTTTCCAGTTCTTTTAACCTCAAC
>JANPMI010000341.1:0-4611 GCA_031422725.1 Chitinophagaceae bacterium
ATTGATGAAGTGCTGGCAGTGGGTGATATCGAGTTTCAGAAAAAGTGTATTTCGAAAATGGAAGAAGTAAGTAAGCAACATGGACGTACCATCCTGTTTGTAAGTCATAACCTGAAAGCCATTAATGATATTTGTGAAAAAGCTGTGTTGCTGGATAAAGGTAAAATTGTTTTATACGATACTGTTGGCAAGGTGACAAATGAATATATCAATTCCTTAGATAATGGTGTTAATATAAGAGGATTAAAAAATGTTGATTCCAGGAATATTTTTATCTCGCAGATAAAAACCTGTGATGCTGATAATAAAAATAAATCTGTTTTTACCAGTACTGATAAGATTGGTGTTGGTATAAAGGTTCAAAACAATGACTGGCAGCATGGTTTTACGATAGGTGTTGGACTGAATATGGTATCAAAAGGAAGAATATTAAGAAGTCAAAAATACTTTCCGTCCTTACAGAATCAATCTTCAAAAGAATTTATTATCTGGTTGCCGGCAGAAAATTTAACACCCGGTTCATTTACCATTGATGTATCACTGCTGGACGACAAAAGAGAAACACTTGATTTTTTGACTGATACTTTAAATTTCGACATCTCTCTTGTCAATTCTAAATTTGAAGAAATGGAATTTGATTATGGAGTAATTTCCAAAGAGCTGGACTGGCAGGAAGTCTGATAATTTTCTCTCCCATGAATCATGAAAAATATATTGTTCTCCTTGATCCTGCCTTAGCAGAAAATGGCAAACCATCAGATAACCTCGGTGACCTTATCATCAGTAAGAGTATGATCAGTATCCTGGCTGATATTTTCCCTGATACTGAAATAATAAGATTTTCTCCTGCCGCTGACCTGGATTACAAACAAAAGCAACTAATCAGTAAGGCTTCTTACTCGTTCATTGGCGGGTCCAACTTACTATTTTCCAGTTTAAGAGATTACCGTCAACTGCTGATAAGAAAAGGGAAGCTTTTATGGCTTTTTCCGGGAGTAAAGAATATGATTTTATTTGGACCGGGCTGGGGAGAAGGCTACGGCGATACGAGTACCTGGAAAACCCGTCTTTTTTACAAAAAAATTCTTTCCCCCAATCACATACATGCAGTAAGAGATGAATATACTAAGGAGAAACTGGGGACAGAAATAGATTATACAGTGATAAATACAAATTGTCCCAGCACATGGACACTTGATGGAAAAGAAACTAACTTAAGCAAAAAAGCAAAAACTGTTTTATTTACTTTAACTGATTACAATAAACAAGTAATGCCGGATAACCTTTTTATAAAAATTCTTTTAGAGTATTTTCAACAACTTGTATTTTTCCCCCAAGGTGCAAACGATAGTGAATATATAAACACACTGGAACAGTACAAGAAGAATAAAGAACTGATAAATATCCTCCCTTCCGGTTTGGACACTTTCGATGACTTTATAAAAACTGAAGACTTCACCTATGCAGGCACACGGCTCCATGGAGGAATAAGGTGTATGCAGCAGAATAAAGCAACCCTGATCCTGGCAGTGGACCACAGAGCCATTGAAATGGCTAAAAATTCAGGGCTGCCCGTTATTAAAAGAAATGATGAAGAGTTGCTCAGGAAATGGCTTGACGGAACTAAAATCTTCAGTACAAATATATCTTTACCTGTAAAAAATATTAATAATTGGCGTCAGCAGTTTAACTAACTTCATTTTCTACAGCTTATGAATTCTTTCTGCACTATCATTGACAGTAATTACATTGCTTTCGCCAATGTTCTTTATTCTTCGATTACAGAATTTGATAAAGAAATTAAATTCAATGTCCTCGTTACAGATGCAGAAAGGGCCAATTTTCCTGCTGTACTAAACAATAATATTCAGTTTTATTCTGTTTCAGAGTTGGGTGATACAGCTTATGCCAGGGATATTTACAATAAATATGTAGCTACTAACTCAGATCATCTGCGATGGGCATTAAAACCTGTTTTCATAGGATATTTACTTGAAAACAACTTTGACAAGGTTATTTTTTTAGACCCAGATATTTTTTTTATTGGAAATTATGATTTCATTTTGAATCAATTGGATTATTCTTCTGTTTTGCTTACACCACACTGGAATAATATTAATCCGCTGGAATTTGAAGATGGACTTTTCTCCATAATGCGAAACGGCATGTTCAATGCAGGTTTTATCGGTGCAGCGAAAAATGGAATACCTGCAATGAAATGGTGGGCTGGTATGTGTCATTACAAAATGGACCGCCAAGTTGAACTGGGCATTTATGATGACCAAAAATATTTAGACCTGCTACCTGTTGAATTTCCCGGCAGCGGGATATTACGACACCAGGGCTGCAACCTCGCTTCCTGGAATATTGACACCTGTAAAAGAGAAATCATTAATGGTAAATTGATGATCAATAAGATTTATGAACCTGTATTTATCCATTTTGCAAAAGATACTATCACTAATATTTTAAACAGGAATGATGAACTGCTGAAACCCTACCTTGATGAATACATACAGGCGTTGCAGAACGAAAACTTCGATCTGCTGAAGAACCTTGACAATCTTGATCATGCAAAATTTAATTCATCCCTGTATTCAATAAAACACAAGCTGAGGTTACGTACCCGGCTGAAACGATTTTTGTTCAGGTTGGCCGAAAAATTATAACAACTGTCTGCTCTCCAACATATCGTCATCCTCTGCTCCCGCCTCGATCTGCCTGGAGGCATTGAAAGAGCCGTGGTGAACACGGCGAACCTTTTTGTCACAAAGGGACACAGTGTAACATTACTGATATTGGATGAAGCCAGCAATTCCTTCTACCCAGTAAATCCGTTGATAAAGATTATTCAGCAGCCGCTTTCCTTTGGAATTACACCTGAAGGAAACATCATTACCAGAAAAATAAAACTGCTGAGTGACGTATTAAAACTCCGAAAACTGGTTAAACAACTCCAGCCAGATATAATCATTGCAACCGAATATCCATTTGCTGTTGCAGCTGTTTTAAGTGGTACGAAGAAACAATCAAAAGTTGTTTCATGGGAGCATCACCATTTTTACGAACTAAAAAGAAACCTGTTCTGGAATAGAGTATTTAAACTAACATATCCCAGGCTTGATTCTGTAGTGTGCTTAAATGAAGATGAAAAAAAACTGTTTAAAACTATCAATTCAAATACGTTTGTAATACCCAACTTTATTGAGCCTGCCCTTTCCCTCCCATCAGATCTGTCAAACAAATTTATCCTGACTGTTGGCCGGTTGACTTCTGTAAAGGGGACTGACCATCTATTGCAAACAGCAAAAATAGTTTTACAAAAGCACCCAGACTGGAAATGGAAAATCATTGGCGACGGAGACATGAAAGAAGAAATAATGCAGTTTATTGAGAAAGAAGATCTTCAAAACAAACTTATCATTCAACTACCAGTTGATCATAATATACTCCCAGAATACAAAAATGCTTCAGTATATGTAATGACGTCCCGCAATGAATGCTTCCCGATGACCTTGCTTGAAGCCATGAGTGTCGGACTACCCTGCATATCCTTTGATTGTGAAACCGGGCCCCGTCACATAATTAACAACAATGAAGATGGTCTGTTAGTAGAAAAAGAAAATCCGGCAAAATTAGCTGAAGCCATTTCTTCACTTATCACAAATGAAGGAAGAAGAAAAAAAATGGGTGAGAAAGCTTTTACAAATGTGCAACGCTTTTCACCCGATAAAATTTATGAGTTGTGGCAACAACTTTTCTAATCATCTAATTTCAACACGGCTAAAAAAGCCTCTTGCGGAATTTCCACATTTCCTATCTGCCGCATCCTTTTTTTACCCTCTTTCTGTTTCTCTAAAAGTTTACGTTTACGGCTGATGTCACCACCATAACATTTAGCGGTAACGTCTTTACGCATTGCTGAGATAGTTTCCCTTGCCAGTACCTTGGCACCGATAGCTGCCTGTATCGCAATCTGGAATTGCTGACGGGGAACTAATTCTTTTAATTTTTCGCAAAGCTTTCTCCCAAACTCCTGTCCCTTGCCACGATGTATCAATGCACTTAAAGCGTCTATTTTATCACCGTTCAGTAAAATGTCCATCTTCACAATGTCTGCTTCACGGAAACCTATTGGGTGATAGTCGAAAGAAGCATAGCCTCTTGTTTGCGATTTTAATTTATCGTAGAAGTCAAATACAATTTCTGTCAATGGCATTTCAAACAATAACTCCACACGGGTAGTAGTCAGGTAACTTTGATTCATCAGTATGCCTCTCTTGCCCAAACAAAGCGTCATAATATTGCCGATATAATCCGGCTTGGTGATGATCTGTGCTTTGATGAAGGGTTCATCAATATGATCTGTTCTTACCGGGTCAGGAAACTCAGTAGGATTATTAACGATTATCTTTTCTCCTTTTGTAGTGTAGGCAATAAAACTAACGTTGGGAACAGTCGTAATAACCGTTTGATTAAACTCTCTCTCCAATCGTTCCTGTATTATCTCCATATGCAGCAAACCGAGGAAGCCGCAACGGAAACCAAAACCAAGAGCCTGTGATGTTTCTAATTCATACGTCAGTGATGCATCATTCAACTGTAGTTTAT
>JANPMI010000342.1:0-36004 GCA_031422725.1 Chitinophagaceae bacterium
TATACCAGTTCTAAAACTTTTTCCAAACAGTTTGCTACAGACCGGTATCATCTGAACATGACCGGGGCCAATGGTTACGAAGATTATACCTACAGCGATTATTTTATCGGGCGGAACAAATTTGAAGGCATAGCCAGCCAGCAAATAATGGTGAGGGACGGGGCTTTTAAAGTAAGAACCGATCTGCTGGCAGATAAAGTGGGCAAAACAGATGACTGGCTGATTGCGGCCAACTTCAGCACTACTATTCCTTCCACTATTAATCCGCTGAGTATGCTGCCATTTAAAATCCCATTAAAGATCTTTGCCGACATTGGCACTTATGCTGAATCCTGGAAACAAAATGCGGAAACAGATCGTTTTCTTTTTGATGCAGGTTTGCAGATCTCCTTACTGAAGGAAACAATAAATATTTATGTGCCTTTACTATACAGCAGTGTTTACCGGGATTACCTGCAGTCAACTATCGTTAAGAAGGAACGGCTATGGAAGAAAATATCTTTCTCCATTGATATCTCCAATTTTAGCTTCCGGAAAATTGACCGCAATTTTGATTTCTGATGAGCGGCACCGCTAACATACACTACTTAACCAATCAGCAGATTGATAAAAGTAAATGGGATAATTGTATTGAAAAAACAGGCAACGGACTTATTTATGGCTTCTCTTTCTATCTTGACCATATGGCAAAAAACTGGGATGCCCTGGTGCTGAATGATTATGAAGCAGTGATGCCGTTAACATGGAATAAGAAATATGGCATTCATTATTTGTACCAGCCTTTTTTGACTGCACAATTGGGATTGTTTGGCAATAACATTAACTCAGAAATGCTGGAATTATTTTTAAAAGCTATTCCTGCAAAATTCCAATACTGGGATATTTATCTCAACCATGAAAATGTATTCGCCCTGGAAAAATTTAATTTATACCAGCGAAGTAATTATGTACTCAGTTTGAACAAATCCTATGATCAGCTTTATAGTAATTACCGGGAAAACATTCAGCGAAATATAAAAAAAGCTCTGCAGGCCGGCTGCACGGTACAAAAAGATTTTGAAGCAGAAAAAGTGATTGAACTGGCGGTGGCGCAAATGAAATCTCATACAATTGAATCAAAAGAGAACATTGACCGCTTTCGTAAACTGTATCAATACCTGCATGAAAGGAAAATGGCAACTACTTATGGTATTCTCTCTCCGCAAAATGAGTTGCTTGCATCTTGTGTCTTCTTCTTCTCTCACAACAGGGCTTATTATATTCTGGTGGGTAATCATCCCGATGGAAAAACAATAGGTGCTTCTCATACACTGATTGATGCATTTATAAAAGATAATGCAGGAAAAAAACTACTGCTGGACTTTGAAGGTTCCGACATTCCCAACCTGGCTTTTTTTTACAGCAGCTTTGGGGCAGTAGAGGAAAAATTTGCAGGAATAAAATTGAACAGGCTTCCTTTTTATCTGAAGCTTTTCAAAAAATAGAGTTGTGTCAGGCTGAGCTTGTCGAAGCCTTTGTGAATCACCCTTCGTCAAGCTCAGGGTGACATCATCGTTCCTCCAGCATTCTCTCCGCAATCAGCAAATCCACCGGTCTTGTAATCTTAATATTATTCTCCTCTCCCTCCACCAATGAAACTTTTATACCATAGGCTTCTGCTACGGTTGCTTCATCTGTAAATTTGTCTTTGTAATCTATTTGAAAAGCAGGTAATAAAATCTTACTGTGAAATGTTTGTGGTGTCTGTATCAGCATCACCTTATTCCTGTCAAACGCATCACTGCCTTCTTCTGTAAGCAGGCGGATACTGTCTTTTGAAACAATGGCGGGGATAGCTGTCCCCATTTTTATTGCTTCCTGATAACAACGATGAATTAAATCTTTTGACACCATGCATCGTACCCCATCATGCACAAAAATGATACTTTCTTTATCTACCAATGCCAATCCATTCTTTACTGATTGAAAACGGGTATCGCCACCGGCAGTAATCCTGATACGGTCTTTATCAAAATAAGCGTCAATAATTTCCTGCCCCATATTAGTGTACTCAACAGGCAATACAAGGATTATCTGTAGATCACCGTAGGCTTCTGAAAAAGCTTTCAATGTGTAATAAAGTACCGGCTTGGCTTTGAGCAGCATAAATTGTTTGGGAAAGCTGGCTCCCATTCTTGATCCTGTGCCTCCGGCAACTATGATGGCATATTTGTCCATGAATCATTTACTTATAAATTGCTACCCAGGTATTCTGCGAAACTTCCAGTTTCGCAGTTATATTCTAGTGCTTCCAGTAATTATTTATAGATTGCAATCTTTGCCACTCCATCATTTCTTATCATTCCCCTGTACATCCCCTCACTATTAAATACCATCGCTGCATTTCCCTTTGCATCCACCCCAATCATCCCACCTTCCCCATCCATTTTCATCAGTTTATCATGCACTACTACATTCATCGCTTCTTCTAAAGAAAGCCCTTTGTATTCCATTAAACAACTTACATCATAAGCAGTCACAGAACGGATAAATGGTTCTCCATGCCCGGTGCAACTGATAGCACAGGTTTTATTATTAGCATAAGTACCGGCGCCGATAATAGGGCTGTCCCCTACCCTGCCAAATTGTTTGTTCGTCATACCGCCGGTGCTGGTGGCTGCGGCGATATTTCCATGCACATCTAATGCTACAGCCCCTACTGTTCCAAATTTCTTTTCATCCTCCGGCTTGTCTGCCGAAGCATTTGCGGAGGCAGGAGTTTTAACAAAGGAGGAGTCTTTCACCACTACATTATGATCCAACGCTGCTTCATCTGATCCCTGCATTTGTTTCCACTGATCATACCTGAACTGTGAAAAGAAATATTTATCCGGTTCTGTTTTTATTCCGTTCAAAACAGCAAAATCATAAGCTCCCTGCCCGTTCAACATTACATGCTGGCTTTTCGTCATAATCGCATAAGCCAGTTCCACCGGGTTACGGATATTCCTTACAGCTGACACGGCACCGGCCATCAATGTTTTTCCATCCATAATAGAAGCATCCATCTCCTGACTACCATCTTTGGCAAATACAGAACCCCGTCCTGCATTAAAAAGAATATTATCCTCCAGCGAAACAACAGCAGCTTTTACGGCGTCTAATGCCGACCCACCTTTTTCCAATAAAGCATAACCTGCCTGTAATGCCTCTTCCAAACCACTTTTGTAAGCAGTTTCCTTTTCATTAGTCATATCTTTCTTCAGAATAGTACCGGCACCACCATGAACAACTATAGTATATTGTGACATACGGGTAATTGGGTATTTTATTAGAAACGAAATTAGCTATTTTGCCGGCTATTCCTGAAAGAAGCACAATAACCATGATAAAAAGAAAAATAACAAAAGCTGATATTTTTATAATTGTTGCAAACCTGATACCGGTTTACGGCGTATGGTTTCTTGGCTGGAGTGCGGTGGAGGTATTTATTGTCTATGCACTGGAAACACTCATTATTGGTATACTGACTTTTCTAAAATTGGGAGTGGCCACTCTCTTTCGGAGAAAAGATACCTGGCAGAACGGCGATAGCTCTTCACAGGTGAGCGGACTTTTTTTCATGCTATTTTTCCTGGTGCATTTTGGGATTTTTGCAGCCGTACAAACAACCATGTTTTCACAGGCCGCCGGCATCACTCCGCCCAACAGCGGAATGATGTATTTCTTTTTTCACTGGTATGAATATATTAATGAAGATATTGCCTGGATGCTGGGTGGGTTTGTAATAAGCTACCTCGCCAGGAGCTTTATTCCTTTTATCATAAAAGCAGAATATAAAACTATCTCTATGATGCGGCTGATGTTTCAGCCTTATGGAAGGGTTTTTATTCAACAGTTCACCGTAATCCTGGGAAGTATGTTTTTAAGTTTCGGGCTTGGCAAAGTCTTTATCCTTGTTTTTGCTATGGCTAAAATATTTTTTGAAGTATTTATTGATTTTGAGTGGATGATGAATAAGAAGATGGCAGAAATGGAAAATCCCGAAAATAAAGACAAGTCGAAAACCTGATACATTTTCATTATAAGAATCTGGTAGTCTGTCGTCTGGTATTAAATAAGCATAATTCAAAACTTATTCTGCACATTTTTTAGCGCAGAGAAATAAGTTAGAGGAGAAATCGCAGAGTAATATCAGGGAATAACTACCTTCTTTGCGTTAGCTCTTGTTTCTCCTGTTCTTTGCGTTGATGAAAAAATTCAGGAAAGCAATAACTCACACTCCTGCAATAATTTTTCTTTGGATATAGTCACCGTTCCCACTTCTTCACAAACAAGCCCCCCGGCAATATTGGCTATTTCAGCCATCAGGTGTACATTTTTAGTAGCCGCATACACCATGGAGGCCACCGCAATCACCGTATCCCCGGCGCCTGATACATCTGAAATATTCCTGAGATGGGAAGGGATGATACCCGACCTGCTTCCTGTCTGGTAATAAACGCCTTTCTCTGAAAGAGTGATAAAAGAAATCTGGTGATGCAGCAATTGTTCCAGTTCTGCATGAATATTTTGCAAAAGGGGCTGAGTTATATCATCCATTAACAAATTCAAACCCTCTTTTACTTCTTTCAGATTGGGTTTAAATATATCCGCCTGCCTGTAAGAAAAAAAGTTTTTTCGTTTAGGATCAACGGCTGTGAGTACACCGGCCTGTTTGCACAACTGAATTACCTTACTGATAAGGCTCTCCGTTAATACCCCTTTATTATAATCTTCAAAAATGATAATGTCCGGATCCACCTTCGAAATATAACCTTGTATATTGCTGAGTAAAGCTGTTTCTTCCTCCCCGTTAAGATCGTTGATAACTTCGGCATCTAACCGCATCATCTGCTGGTTACGGCTGATGATGCGGGTTTTGCTGGTGGTGATCCGGTCGGTGCTTTTCACTAAGTAAGAAGTGTCAATCGTATTACTTTCAAATAATTCATTAAGGAGCATTCCTTCTGTATCATCACCTGTAACCGATAAAACAGAAACCTGTGCCCCCAACGACTGGCAGTTCAACGCCACATTTCCGGCACCGCCAATCCTGTATTCTTTTTTGTGCAGCGAAACAACCGGCACCGGTGCTTCCGGTGAAATGCGATCCACCTGTCCCCACATATAAGTATCCAGCATCACATCCCCTATCACTCCCACTTTAAGAGACGAAAAAGCATCAAACAATTTTTTAAAATCTTCCATACCTCAAAATAAGGGATTATTTTTTGAACTAAACCAAAACGTCCTTCCGGTAATGGAAGGACGTTCAATATCTTTTAGCCTATCTATTTCTTCTTAGGCTTATACATTTCATTCAACCCTCTTATCACATCAGCAGTAATGTTATACGCCGTATCCCTGTAATAAAACAATCCCTGCTCATAAGAAACAATATAAGAATAGTTCTTTGACTTATTATAATCATTTAAAAACCCTTCAATCTTTGTCTTAATATCATTCTGCCTCCGCAGCATAAAATCATTGTACTCCTGGTCAAGCTGTTGCTTTCTCAGCTTCATGTCATCATCCATCTTTTTCATCTCTAAGCTTGCTGCCTCTGATTGTGCATCCGTCAGCTTGCCAGCCTGGGCCTGGTTCTGATAATAATTATATTTCTGTTGAATAGACTTACCCAGTCTGTCCATTTCACTGGTCATCTCTTCCTCTTTTTTATTTAATTCCGTTTTTACTTCTTTTACCATATCAAAATTCGCCGCCAGCGAATCCATTTCAAAATATGCAATGCGAAACTGTGTGCTGGTATCCGGAGTATTATTACCTGATATTTTCCCTGCTGCCGTTGTACTTTTTTTCCCGGAACTGAAATGAATAAACAGCAGATACCCTGCCACAAGGCTCAATACCACATTCCAGATAATCAATCCATTTTTCATTCAGGTTCTTTTTTTACAAAATAACTATGAACAGGCGGGCAAATATAAGAATTCAGATTACTTTATGAAAGACTTAACAGCAAAGAGAAAATATACAATTGGCAATGAGCAATTGGCAAAACATAAACAAAAAGGAGCAAAGTTTACACCCTGCTCCTGATATTGAAATTTGTTTATTGTCAATTGCCTGTTGATTATTCCTCCTCATCAAAAGCCATCGCTTCACGGGTTGACTGAAGCAGTTCATACTCCTCTTTACTGCCTACAATCATACTTTCAAATTCTCTCAATCCTGTACCGGCAGGTATCGGATGCCCGGTGATAACATTCTCTTTCAATCCAAGCATATCATCTGTTTTACCATTGATTGCTGCTGATGACAACACCTTCGTGGTTTCCTGGAACGAGGCGGCTGAAATCCAGCTTGGTACACCAAGCGAAGCTTTGGTAATACCCAGCAATGTTGGCGAAGATGTGGCAGGTTTTGCATCACGGTATTCAACAGGCTTTTTGTCATTACGGCGAAGCACTGAATTTTCTTCCCTTACTTCCCGCAGCGATACAATTTGTCCTGCACGGAGCTTACCGCTATCACCTATCTCTGTTACCACTTTCTTATCATAGATGTAATCGTTCTCTTCTACAAATTCAAACTTATCAGTTAAATCGTCTTCCAGGAACCTTGTATCTCCCGGATCAACAATGTTCACCTTACGCATCATCTGGCGAACGATACACTCAATATGCTTGTCATTGATTTTTACACCCTGCAAACGATAAACTTCCTGTATCTCATTCACTACATATTCCTGTACGGCAAACGGGCCTTTAATAGAAAGGATGTCGAAAGGTGCAATCTGTCCATCGCTTAATGGCACACCTGCTTTTACAAAGTCACCATCCTGTGCCAGAATCTGTCTTGTCAAAGGAACAAGATATTTTTTCTGCACACCATCTTTTGCTTCGATGATGATTTCACGGTTACCTCTTTTAATAGCACCCATTGACACCACACCGTCAATTTCAGATACCACTGCAGGATTGCTTGGATTTCTTGCCTCAAACAATTCCGTTACACGGGGAAGACCACCGGTAATATCTCTCAGCTTACCAAGTATACGGGGAATCTTCACTATCACCTGACCGGCTCTTACCTCTTCAGCTTCTTCCATAATAATATGGCTGCCCGTTGGTAAGTTATATGACTTATTATCTTTTCCTGATACAATGATGGAAGGTATCTTGGTTTTATCTCTTGTTTCTATAACCACTTTCTCACGGTGACCAGTCTGCTCATCAGCTTCTTCACGGTAAGTAACACCTTCAATAACATTATCAAATTTCACGGTACCATTAATCTCTGCCATGATAACGTTATTGAACGGATCCCATGTGCAGACAATATCACCTTTGTTTACTTTCTGGCCGTCTTTTACATTCAGCGTAGCGCCGTAAGGAATGTTATTCGTTATCAGCAAACGGTCATTCTTGGTATCAATGATACGAACCTCACCGGTACGTCCGATTACAATCTGCGATTTACCGCCTTCTTTATTCTCTAAATTAACAGTACGTAACCCGTCAAACTGTATCGTGCCATCAAACTTGGCAGCAAGGGTGGACTCTACAGAAGCAGAGCCGGCCACACCACCTACGTGGAAGGTACGGAGTGTAAGCTGAGTTCCCGGTTCACCAATTGATTGCGCAGCGATGATACCAACAGCATCGCCTCTTTGAGCCAGGTTACCCGAAGCCAGGTTTTTACCATAGCATTTCACACAAACACCACGTTTGCTTTCGCAGGTAAGCACAGAACGTATCTCAACAATTTCAATACCTGTTTCTTCTATCTTTCTTGATACATCAACAGTAATTTCATCACCACCCGCCACAATCAGTTGTTCACTTACCGCATCATACACATCATGTAAGGAGGTACGGCCTGCAATCCTGTCGCTCAATGGTTCAATTACATCTTCATTATCTTTTAATGCAGAAGTGGCAATACCACGAAGCGTTCCACAATCTTCTTCTGTGATAACCATATCCTGTGCCACGTCAACCAAACGACGGGTCAGGTAACCTGCATCTGCTGTTTTAAGAGCTGTATCTGCAAGACCTTTTCTGGCACCGTGGGTAGAAATGAAGTAATCCAATACGTTCAATCCGCCTTTTAAGTTGGAAAGAATCGGGTTCTCAATAATCTCACTTCCGGTAGATCCGGATTTTCTTGGCTTCGCCATCAATCCCCTGATACCAGCCAGCTGTTTGATCTGCTGTTTAGAACCTCTTGCACCGGAATCAAGCATCATATAAACAGAATTGAAACCCTGTCTGTCATTTGCTAATTCACGGATCAATGATTCTGTAATCCTGGTATCCACACGGCTCCAGATGTCAACGATCTGGTTATAACGTTCATTATTGGTGATAAGACCCATGTTGTAACTTTCCCACACTTCATCTACTTCAACTTTTGCATTATCCAGCATTTCTTCTTTTGTATCAGGAATGATAAGGTCATTAATACTAAATGACAAACCTCCCTGGAAGGCAGTGCGGAAACCTAAGGTTTTAATATCATCAAGAAACTTCGCCGTTTTTGGAACGTTGGTAATTTTGATAATATCCCCAATAATTTCACGAAGGTTCTTTTTAGTCAGCAAAGTATTTACAAATCCAACTTCTGCGGGTACATGCTGGTTAAATATAACACGGCCAACAGTGGTCTCAATTAATTTATGTTCGAGCAGGCCATCAGCATTGCGGATATTTGTTTTCACCTTTATCCAGGCATGCATGTCAACCACTTTCTCATTATAGGCAATGATAACTTCTTCAGCAGAATAGAAAGCTTTGCCTTCGCCTCTTACAATTTCCGTATCAGTTGTTCTTTTTCCTTTGGTAATATAATATAACCCCAATACCATGTCCTGTGAAGGAAGGGTGATTGGTGTACCATTCTGCGGATTCAAAATGTTATGAGAAGCCAGCATCAGTAATTGTGCTTCCAGGATAGCAGCATGGCTCAACGGTACATGCACCGCCATCTGGTCACCATCAAAGTCGGCGTTGAACGCTGTACATACTAACGGGTGCAACTGTATCGCTTTACCTTCAATCAATTTTGGCTGGAAAGCCTGGATGGACAAACGGTGAAGCGTTGGGGCACGGTTCAGCATTATCGGGTGCCCTTTTAATATATTTTCAAGAATATCCCAAACCACAGCTTCCTTCTTGTCAACAAGTTTTCTTGCAGACTTCACTGTTTTTACGATACCTCTTTCAATCAATTTACGGATGATGAATGGTTTGAATAATTCAGCTCCCATATCTTTTGGTAAACCACACTCATGCAGTTTCAATTCAGGACCTACCACGATAACAGAACGACCTGAATAGTCAACCCTTTTACCCAACAGGTTCTGACGGAAACGGCCCTGCTTACCTTTCAATACATCACTCAATGATTTCAATGCCCTTCCACCCTCTGCTTTTACGGCATTGGATTTACGGCTGTTATCAAACAAGGAATCAACCGCTTCCTGCAACATCCTTTTTTCATTACGAAGGATTACTTCAGGTGCTTTTATTTCTAATAATCTTTTCAAACGGTTATTACGGATAATAACACGGCGGTAAAGATCATTCAAATCAGATGAGGCAAAACGACCACCATCTAACGGCACTAACGGACGCAGTTCGGGTGGAATAACAGGAATGTATTGCATTACCATCCATTCAGGACGGTTGGTGATTCTTGTATTTGCATCACGGAAAGCTTCTACCACACTCAATCGCTTCAAAGCATCTGCTTTTCTTTGTTGTGATGTTTCGGTCGCCGCAGTATTTCTTAAATCAAATGACAACTGGTCCAAATCAATGCGCTGCAACATATCATGTACAGCTTCAGCACCCATCTTGGCAATGAACTTATTAGGATCATCATCAGGCAGATATTGATTATCTTTTGGTAAAGTATCCAGTATATCTAAATACTCTTCTTCCGTCAGCAGATCACCGGGATTCTGTCCCTTGTCTGCACGGATACCAGATTGTATTACCACAAAACGTTCATAGTAAACGATAGTTTCTAATTTCTTAGAACTAACACCCAACAGGTAACCAATTTTGTTTGGCAAAGATTTAAAGTACCAAATATGCACAACAGGCACCACTAATTTGATGTGGCCCATTCTCTCCCGGCGAACTTTCTTCTCTGTTACTTCAACACCGCAACGGTCGCAGACAATTCCTTTATAACGGATACGTTTGTATTTACCACAGGCACATTCATAGTCTTTAACTGGTCCAAAAATTCTTTCGCAGAACAAACCGTCACGTTCAGGTTTGTAAGTACGGTAGTTAATCGTTTCCGGCTTTAATATTTCACCATAACTTCTTTCCAGGATAGTATCGGGTGACGCAAGACCGATAGTAATCTTTGAAAAAGCGGCTTTGGGACGATTTTCTTTTTTAATAGACATATTCTTGTTTCTGTTTCTTTTAAAAAAATTTGTTACCAACTGAACGAGTTTCGAGACTTTAACTCAAAGCTTTCTCTTACTCGAACTTCAGATCAAGACCTAATCCTCTTAATTCATGTACTAATACATTGAATGATTCAGGCACACCTGGTCTTGGAATATTCTCACCTTTTACAATTGCCTCGTAGGTTTTTGCACGGCCGATGATATCATCCGATTTCAGTGTCAGTAATTCCTGGAGGATGTTTGATGCACCATAAGCTTCCAATGCCCACACTTCCATCTCACCAAAACGCTGACCACCGAACTGGGCTTTACCACCCAGCGGCTGCTGCGTAATTAAACTGTATGGTCCGATAGAACGGGCATGCATCTTATCATCCACCATGTGGTGTAGTTTGATAACATAGATAATACCCACCGTTGCTTTCTGATGGAATTTTTCGCCGGTTTCACCATCATATAAAAAGGTATGACCGTACATCGGAATGTCAGCATCTTTACAATAGCCGGCTATTTCATCCACCGTAGCTCCATCAAAAATTGGCGTAGCGAATTTTAATCCTAATTTCTCACCCGTCCATCCAAGGATAGTTTCATAAATCTGTCCCAGGTTCATACGGCTTGGTACACCCAATGGATTCAATACTACATCCACCGGAGTGCCATCTTCCAGGAACGGCATGTCTTCTGCACGAACGATTTTAGCAACAATACCTTTATTACCGTGACGGCCCGCCATTTTATCACCCACTTTCAACTTACGTTTAACAGCGAGGTAAACTTTAGCCAGCTTTAATACACCAGCAGGTAATTCATCACCAATGCTGATGTTGAATTTTTCTCTCTTATAACGACCAAGCTCTTCGTTGAACTTGATATTGTAATTGTGCAGCAGTGTATTAATCTGGTCGTCCACTTTTTTATCACTGGTCCAGTTCAGCGGATTAATGTTTGCATAATCAAGGCCACGAAGATTTTTCTCGGTAAACTTGGCGCCTTTACCAATCTGTATTTCACCAAAGTTGTTACCAACACCGGCAGAAACATGACTGGCAAGCAGTGTACCTAATTTTTCGAGCAATACTTCCATGAGATCTGCTTCATTCTTCTCATGCATTTTTTCCAGCTTCTCTATCATTGCCTTCTCTCTCACTTTGCCATTCTTATCTTTCTTGGCTCTCTGGAATAATTTCTTGCCGATTACTACACCTTCTACTCCGTTTGGAGCTTTCAGTGAAGCATCTTTTGCGTCACCGGCTTTATCACCGAAGATGGCACGCAACAGTTTTTCTTCAGGTGTAGGATCAGATTCACCCTTAGGAGTAATCTTACCTATTAATATATCACCTTCTTTTACCTGTGCACCAATCCTGATGATTCCGTTTTCATCCAAATCCTTTGTTGCTTCTTCCGAAACGTTGGGAATATCGGGTGTTAATTCTTCCTCTCCCAATTTAGTATCTCTCACTTCCAGTTCATATTCAGAAATATGAACAGAAGTAAACATATCTTCTTTTACCACTCTTTCACTGATAACGATAGCATCCTCAAAGTTGTAACCCTTCCATGGCATGAAGGCCACTTTCAGGTTTTTACCCAAAGCCAGCTCACCATTTTGCGTGGCATATCCTTCTGTAAGGAAATCACCTTTCTTCACCTTCTGCCCTTTCTTAACAGCGGGATTCAGGTTGATGCAGGTTTCCTGGTTTGTTTTGATAAACTTGGTAAGTCTGTAAATTCTGAGGTCATCTTCAAAGCTTACTAATTTTTCCTGTGCATCACGGTCATAACGAACATGGATTTCATTAGCATCAACAAATTCCACTACACCATTACCATCAGCATGAATCTGGATTCTTGCATCTCTTGCAGCTTTACCTTCCAAACCTGTACCTACGATAGGTACATCAGCACGGATCAACGGCACAGCCTGGCGTTGCATGTTCGATCCCATCAATGCACGGTTGGCATCATCATGCTCAAGAAACGGAATCAGGGAAGCACTCAAACCAACAATCTGGTTGGGAGCAACGTCCATAAATTCTACATCATTCCTGTCAAGAATCGGGAAATCACCTGTTTCACGACTTACAATTTTCTCTTCAGTAAAATTTCCTTTTTCATCAAGAGGAGTATTAGCCTGCGCAATCTTCGCCAGATCTTCTTCTTCTGCACTCAGGAAGGTTAATTCCTTCATGCTTACTTTTCCTTCATGTACTCTGCGATACGGAGTTTCGATAAAGCCCATGTCATTGATTTTGGCATGTACACAAAGTGTAGATATCAAACCAATGTTTGGACCTTCCGGTGTTTCAATCGTACACAAACGACCATAGTGAGAATAGTGTACATCACGAACCTCGAAACCTGCTCTCTCACGGCTCAAACCACCTGGCCCGAGTGCGGAGATACGGCGTTTGTGAGTGATCTCACTCAATGGATTTGTCTGATCAAGAAACTGCGACAACTGTGATGTTCCAAAGAATGAATTGATAACACTCGACAATGTTCTTGCGTTAATCAAATCAACGGGAGTAAATACCTCGTTATCCCTGACGTTCATTCTTTCACGGATTGTTCTGGCCATACGGGCAAGACCAACGCCGAACTGAGCATATAACTGTTCGCCTACTGTACGTACACGGCGATTGCTCAGGTGATCAATATCATCAACCTCTGCTTTACCATTGGTAAGGCGTACAAGATATTTGATAATTAAAATAATATCTTCCCTGGTAAGTGTTTTTTTCTGCAATGGCAAATCAACATTTAACTTACGGTTGATTTTATAACGGCCCACTTCACCAAGATCATAACGTTTATCACTGAAAAATAATTTATCAATGATACCACGGGCAGTTTCATTATCCGGTGCATCAGCACCACGAAGCTGGCGATAGATAAACTGTACCGCTTCCAACTCACTGTTAGAAGTATCCTTGTTCAATGTGTTGTATATAATGGCATAATCACCACCCACATCTTCTCTTTGAATAAATACACTCTTCACATCCATTTCAGAAATGGTTGTGATGGCTTCTTCATCCAGCACCGTATCTCTTTCCATTACAATCTCGTTTCTTTCAATAGAAACGACCTCGCCGGTATCTTCATCCACAAAATCTTCTACCCATGTCCTCAATACCCTGGCGGCTAATCTTTTTCCAATATATTTTCCGAGAGTCTTCTTATCTGTTTTTACTTCATCAGCCATACCAAACAGTTCAAGAATATCTTTATCTGTTTCGTAGCCAATAGAACGAAGCAATGTAGTAACCGGGAATTTTTTCTTACGGTCAATGTATGCATACATCACATTGTTGATGTCGGTAGCAAATTCCATCCAGGCTCCTTTGAAAGGAATTACCCTGGCAGAGTAAATCTTTGTTCCGTTCGGGTGAACCGACTGACCAAAGAATACACCCGGTGAACGGTGCAACTGGGAAACTACTACTCTTTCAGCTCCGTTGATAACGAAAGTACCACGGGGCGTCATGTAAGGAATGTTACCCAGGAATACGTCCTGAACGATAGTCTGGAAATCCACATGCTCCTCATCATTACAGCTCAAACGAAGTTTGGCTTTAAGAGGAACAGCATAGGTCAACCCACGTTCCATACACTCTTCAATAGTGTAGCGGGGCGGATCAATAAAGTAATCCAGAAACTCCAGTACGAAAATGTTACGGGTATCAGTTATTGGGAAGTTGTCTTTAAACACACGGAACAAACCCTCCACATTTCGTTTGTCGGGGGTAGTTTCTAACTGAAAAAATTCTTTGAATGATTGAATCTGTACTTCAAGAAGGTCGGGGGCATCAGCAAGGTGCTTGATTTTACCGAAATCCACTCTTGAGTTCACTTTAGTTGAAGACATATGCGTAATAACGGTTTTACAACGTTGAGGACATACAAATCACTCACAGGCTCTCATTTTTTTAGAAACGAAAACTTATGAAAATCAATTACTTACACATGATTTGGGATGTCAAAATATATTTGGCCAAAATAAAGGATGGCAAAGGTAGGGATTTAAATTTCCTGAACAAGAAAAGTTTGCCAACAATAACCCGGCCAAAATACCACAAACTGGCCATTTTTCAGGAGGGAATGATAGTGTATTTTGCCGGAAAATACAGTAAGTGAATTGGAAAGGCTTTATAAAAGATTACCTGACTTTTACCCGGCATGACCGTATTGCCATCATTGTCATACTGTTCATTTTAGCCGGAGTATTCGTTCTTCCTGAATCCTTTTCAAATAGTGCCAGTTCAAAATCCGGAACTGCTGACACAACATGGATTGCTGCAATGAAAAAAATTGAACAGAAGGAAGCAGAAAATGACCGGCAGTATGATAAGTCAGATGAGAACAACAGTACAGCTTATCAATATGACCACCGGGAAAAAAATTATTCCAATAAGACAAAAGGGGAATTATTTTATTTCGATCCAAATACATTGTCCCTTCAGGGGTGGCAAAAATTAGGGTTGAGGGATAAAACCATCAGTACCATTCAAAACTATCTGAGCAAAGGCGGTAAATTCAGAAAGCCGGAAGACCTGCAAAGAATTTATGGGTTATTTCCCAATGAATATGAAAGAATAGCTCCGTACATAAAAATTGAATCAGTTGGAGAAACAAATAACTACAAAGACTTTACTGATAAAACTCCGCCAGAAAACCAACCTCCAAAAACTTATGCTTCCAATTAT
This sequence comes from Chitinophagaceae bacterium, assembly GCA_031422725.1. Lineage (GTDB taxonomy): Bacteria > Bacteroidota > Bacteroidia > Chitinophagales > Chitinophagaceae > JJ008. The sequence continues at coordinate 15,127 of JANPMI010000342.1, forward strand.
TCAATAATTGATATTAATTCAGCAGATACCACTGCTTTTATTTCATTACCCGGCATTGGAAGCAAGTTGGCAGCAAGGATTATCAACTTCAGGGATAAGCTGGGAGGCTTTTACACGGTGGCCCAGGTGGGAGAAACGTTTGGCTTGCCCGATTCTACTTTTCAAAAAATAAAACAATACCTGAAGCTGGAAAATACTTCTGTCAGGAAAATTAATATCAACACCGCAACGATTGATGAATTAAAAGTACATCCTTATATCAGATACAGTTTAGCCAATCCAATTGTTGCTTATCGTAATGAACATGGGCCTTTTGCAAAAGTGGAAGATTTAAAGAAAGTAATGGCGGTGACGGAGGAAGTTTATAATAAAATAGCACCATATCTAATTACTCAATGAGCTATGTTCATTGTAATAACGGCTTCATATTTTTTTATCCTATTATTTTGCATTTTTTAATAACTGATAATTTAATACCCCGTTTGCGTCAAGCCAATAAGCCCTATCGTCCTGAACATGGAACCATTGGCATGGATTATTTACCGGGGAGCCTGATTTGTTTAAAATCTTGTCGGGTGCTTTTGCATTTGCCTGCTGAATAGAAAAAATAAAAAGACTTGCAGCTAACAGGATCATACTTACTGATACAGCTAATGAAATGATCTTTTTGCTGGTACTATCAAATGATGCAAACATACTTTGAGATTTAAAGGTTAAAAAAGAAAACTACTACATTAATTACAGATAGGATTTAAATAAAAAAACCCTCCGCATCCTTCGACAAGCTCAGGACAGAGGGTTTTAATATCATTTCAGTAGTCAGAATTAAGCAATCTCTACATCTGCACCGGCTTCTTTCAGCCTGGCTACGATTTCTTCAGCTTCTGTTTTAGAAACACCTTCTTTAATGTTCTTAGGTGCGCCGTCAACTAAATCTTTCGCTTCTTTCAAACCTAAGCCAGTTAAGTCTTTAACGATCTTAACAACATTCAGTTTAGAAGCACCGCCACTCTTCAATACTACATTGAAGGCAGTTTTTTCTTCCACTGCTGCTGCGCCATCGCCACCACCTGCTGCTGCCACTACTGTTGCTGCTGCCGGTTCGATACCATATTCTGTTTTTAAGAAGTCAGCCAGTTCCTGTACTTCTTTTACTGTTAAGGCTACAAGGCCTTCTGCTAATGCTTTTACGTCTGCCATTTGATTTAAATTTTTACCGCCTTCATTGTTTTTGACTCCGGCGGAGTGATTAAAAAAATTTGCCTTTGTTAACCCCAGGCCCGGGTGTTATTGATATGCTATAAACATTGGCAATTGCCTGTTGTCTATAGCCAATTGTCTATTATTCTGCAACAGCAACTTCAGCACTGCCAGCTTTCTTTTCTGCATTTTGCAACAAAGCAGCCAATACTCTCTTGGCCGGAGATTGCAACAAGCCGATAACTTCACCGATAAGCTCATTCTTGGTTTTAATCTGTGTAAGAGCTTTCAGACTGTTGTCACCGGTATATATATCACCATTAATGAAAGCAGCTTTTAATTCAGGCCTTTCGCCATTCGTCGCTTTACGGAAAGAAGTAAGAATCAACGCAGGGTCCTTAGGATTCTCAGAAAACATCAACGCTGTTACTTTATGCAATGAATCATACACACCTGTATATTTTTCACCATCAAGCGACTCCAGTGCTTTTTTAATCAGCGTATTCTTTGCCACTTTCATCTCTACCTGCTTGTCAAAACAGGCACGGCGAAGTTTAACCACCTGTGCTACTGTCAGTGATTCGGTATCAGTAATGTAGAAATTATTATACTGAGAGAACTTGCCTTTCAGCAACTCAATCACTTCGTTTTTTTGATCTTTAGTCATGACTTTTTATTTTATCGGTCTGGCCGCTTATACGACCCTATAAATCAATCAGGCTTTTTAGCGGCCTGACCGTTGTTATTAATGAACAAATGTTTTTGCATCAATAGTAATACCCGGACTCATAGAGCTGGCCATACTAACGCCTCTTACATAAGTGCCTTTTGAAGAAGAAGGTTTTGCTTTAAGAATTGCATTGATCAGCTCAAGGCTGTTCTCAGCAATTTTTTCAGGTGCAAAACTTACACGGCCAATAGAAGCATGGATGATACCTACTTTATCAACCTTGAAAGCAATCTTACCACCTTTTACATCATTGATTGCATTAGCCACATCATTTGTAACAGTACCTGTTTTAGGGTTTGGCATCAGGTTTCTAGGTCCTAACACTTTACCTAATTTACCAATCTTAGGCATTACTGATGGAGTTGCGATGATAACATCAACATCAACCCAGCCGCCTTCGATTTTTGTTACATACTCTTCCAGGCCAACATAGTCAGCACCGGCTGCTTTTGCTTCCGCTTCTTTATCAGGAGGGCAAAGCACTAACACTTTTTTTGTTTTACCGGTTCCATGAGGAAGTGATACTGTACCACGTATAGCCTGGTCTGCTTTTTTAGGATCAACACCCAAACGGATGTGCAAATCCACAGAAGCGTCAAATTTGCAGGTGGTAATACTTTTTACCAATGCAGATGCTTCCTTTAGTGAGTATAATTTGTTGCCGTCCACTTTTGGATTTACAACTTTTCTTTTTTTACTGATGAATGCCATTTTAATTCGTTTTACTTGTCCGCCGTAGTCTCGTTTCAAACGAGATGAAGGCGGAGGGTTCTTTAATTAATTTTCCCAAGGAGCTTTACCTTCTACATTCAGGCCCATGCTGCGTGCAGTACCGGCTACCATTTTCATGGCACTTTCTACAGTAAAACAGTTCAGGTCGGGCATCTTGTCTTCTGCAATTGCCTTTACCTGCTCCCAGTTTACTTTACCAACTTTTGCACGGTTGCTTTCTTTGGAACCCTTTTGAATTTTAGCGGCTTCCATCAGCTGAATAGCTGCGGGTGGAGTTTTCAAAACAAAATCAAAACTCTTGTCAGTATAAACGGTGATTAATACAGGGATTACTTTTCCCATTTTGTCCTGGGTTCTTGCATTGAACTGCTTGCAAAATTCCATGATATTGATACCCTTGGAACCTAATGCCGGACCGATGGGAGGTGCGGGGTTAGCCTGGCCACCTTTACATTGCAGCTTTACAAAGCCGCCGATTTCTTTTGCCATTATTTTATCTTTTTTGGTGTTAACGACTTTTCTTCCCGCCTGAGGCGAAACTACTTAGTCTCCCAATCCGACCCTTTGGCAGTTCGATAAACTCACTGCTCAGGATTTTCGGATTTCCTTATTCCCGGTTGCCCGGTTTTTAAAAGAACTAATTGGGGCGGCGAAGGTAAGGGTAAACAGTGTACAGGCAAAGGATTTGAGAATATTTTTTATAGCTGTCTGCCCTTCAATTATTTATTCTGCCCGGATATTAACCAATAAAAAACCACCCTTAAGGATGGTTTTAAAATAATCTTATCCGCTGATATTTAGCTTATTTTCTCCACCTGCATATAACTCAGTTCTACCGGGGTAGAACGCCCAAATATCTTCACCGTCACTTTTAGTTTCTTTTTTTCATCGTTCACATCTTCAATTACACCGTTAAAGTCATTAAAGGGCCCTTCAATAATCTTAATGGTTTCACCAACAATAAATGGCTCACTCATGCTGGCACCACCAGCTTCTGCCATTTCATCCATTTTTCCCAGCATCTTATTTACTTCAGCCTTTCGCAGTGCTATAGGATTTTCTTTTCCTAAAAAATGGATAACATTAGTCGTATTTTTTATAATGTCCCTTAGGTCATCATTCATTTTGCCATTGGCGATTTCAATCATTACATAACCGGGATAATAGTTTCTTTCCCGCATCACTTTTTTCCCATTGGCAACTTTATACACTTTCTCTACCGGCAGAAAAACCTGCTTCACCTGCTGCCATCCGCCACGGGACACTTCTTTATCAAGGTATTCCTTTACCTTTCTTTCTTTGCCACTTATCACCCGCAACACAAACCATTTAGTGTCTTCCTGTTGCTGTACGTTTTCTGTATTTATAGTTGCTTCCATTACTTTAGAAAAGTTGTTTGTAAATAAACTTTAATCCATTACCTGCAACAAAATCCATAGCCAGCACAATAAAAGTGATAACTATTGTTGCGGCCAATACGATCATAGTAGATTGCTGTAACTGGGGCCAGGAAGGCCAGCTTACTTTTTCAGTCAGCTCTTTATATGACTCTTTGAAATAATGACCAATCTTGTTCATATTCTTTAATTTTTAATTTTAAAACCCCACCCCGCCCCTGGCGGGAGGACAAATTGTGCAAATTAATCTGCACGGGCACTAGGATTCGAACCCAGATCAAAGGTTTTGGAGACCCGTATGCTACCGTTGCACCATGCCCGTAGAAACCTTCCCTCCCTTCATCCTTCGTCCCGCCTGAGGCGGGATCAGGAGAAGGATTAAGAAGTTAGTATTGTAAAGAACTTTTAATAGTACAAAAGTACCTAAGGTTATAAAACCAAAGGTACTTTATATAATTTTGAGCTTTGTAAAGTCTCCGCCGCGGCGGGGATTTAGGAAGCGGTTATTTTTATTACTTCAAAATCTCCGTAACCTGTCCGGCACCCACCGTGCGGCCGCCTTCACGAATGGCAAACTTCAATCCTTTTTCCATGGCAATAGGCTGTATCAGTTTAACGCTTAGTGATGTGTTATCGCCAGGCATAACCATTTCTGTGCCAGCCGCCAATTCAACTTCACCTGTTACGTCGGTTGTCCGGAAATAAAACTGAGGACGATATTTCTGGAAGAATGGAGTGTGACGTCCGCCTTCTTCTTTGCTCAATACATAAACTTCAGCTTTAAATTCTGTATGCGGAGTGATTGAGCCTGGCTTACAAATTACCATACCACGACGGATCTGGGTTTTCTCAATACCACGCAACAACAGACCAGCATTATCGCCAGCTTCACCTTCATCCAACAGTTTACGGAACATTTCTACACCTGTACAGGTTGAAGTAAGCGGAGTATCTACCAATCCAACAATTTCAACACCTTCGCCTACTTTGATACGACCTCTTTCAATACGGCCTGTAGCAACTGTACCACGACCGGTTATAGAAAACACATCTTCAACAGACATCAGGAACGGCTGATCAACCGGGCGGGGAGGTAATGGAATGTAGCTGTCAACAGCGTCCATCAACTCTTCAACACCTTTCACCCATTTTTCTTCACCGGCTAATGCACCAGTTGCAGAACCCTGTATGATAGGTGTATTAGCACCATCAAAACCATAGAAAGTCAGCAGGTCACGGATTTCCATTTCCACTAACTCCAGCAGTTCAGGGTCATCAACCAGGTCAACTTTATTCATAAATACCACAATCTTAGGCACACCTACCTGGCGGGCCAGCAGGATGTGTTCTTTAGTTTGAGGCATAGGGCCATCAGTAGCAGCCACAACCAAGATAGCACCATCCATTTGTGCAGCACCCGTAATCATATTTTTAACATAGTCTGCGTGGCCTGGACAGTCAACGTGAGCATAGTGACGGGCAGCCGTTTGGTACTCAACGTGGGCAGTGTTAATTGTGATACCCCTTTCCTTTTCTTCAGGAGCAGCATCAATTTCATCATACTTCTTTGCTGTATTACCCATGCCCTTTGTAGCAAGAATAGAAGTAATAGCGGCAGTTAAAGTTGTTTTACCGTGGTCAATGTGACCGATAGTACCAACGTTAACGTGGGGTTTGTCCCTCTTAAATGTTTCTTTAGTTGCCATCGTTATCTGTTTTTAGGTTGTGTTTTACTAATTATTGTTTATTACAGGAGCTGAAAGCATTAGTAGGCTATCAGCTTTTATTGAGCCGTTAAAGGGAATTGAACCCTTGACCTCTTCCTTACCAAGGAAGTGCTCTACCACTGAGCTACAACGGCCTTTGCCGGAGTCATTGAAGTCAGTGTGTCATACAGGTCAAAGGAGAAAGCCCCTATGTTAGTGACTCATTTGACTCATTTAACTGAATACAACTCTGTCTGAGCGGAAGACCGGGCTCGAACCGGCCACCTGAAGCTTGGAAGGCTACCGCTCTACCAAATGAGCTACTTCCGCTGGTAATTATTTTTTACAAAACAAAGAACTATTATTAAATATGTGGGCAGAGTAGGGTTCGAACCTACGTACTCGTAAGAGAACAGATTTACAGTCTGTCGCCTTTAACCACTCGGCCATCTGCCCCGTTTTAAAAAACTGAGCCACTTGTCGGAATCGAACCAACGACCTACTGATTACAAATCAGTTGCTCTACCAGCTGAGCTAAAGTGGCATTCATAAATGCCCGTTTTTTTCATCCAGGCTTACAGCCGTTTCCTTCGCTAAAAGCTGTGCTTTTAATCTTGTCAATGCTCAGGATATCAGGACGGTTCAAACAATAAAGAACTACCCCCATTTATTGGGGAGGCAAAGGTAAGGGAATTTGATAATCGGAAAAATTTTGGTAAGGGAATTTTTTGTTTGTTTTCAGTTAGTTGCAAATAACCTTTCAGGATTATGCCGTTGATTTCATTTTACAGCAATATTTATTCATTTGGAAGAGGGCCTGATACACCTCTCCGTTCGTACCATTTATTTTTTGCACTCGCATTTTCAGAAAATACTGGCTTTCCCGAATATACACTCCAATAAAAAAGACCCCGCCGTGGCGGGGTCTTAATTTTTTAAGCGGCTTTTCTTTCTTTATTTTTTTTTATTTGTGTTACCATCGAGTCGAGTGCATCATCAAACGACTCTTCAAATGATTTACTGGTTGATTTTACAAAAAAATTTTGTCGTGGTGCATGCACCCTGATTTCTGCAATCTTGTCTTTAATTGCATGAACCACATTGTCGAGTTTCAAAAACACATTTACCTGGATAATTCTGTCGTTGTAATTACTTAATTTTTCCAGTTTACGCTTTACATACCCGATCAATTTACTGTCAGCATCAAAATGAACTGATTGAATGTTTACGTTCATAATCATCAAGTTTAAGTGAAACAATAAAATAAAGAACTTTCAGGACCTTTTCGCAGGATTCAGTTCTTCTGTCCGGATTCAAGTTACTTCAAAATGAAATTTTTGCCAACAAAATTTTTCTATTTTTTATTGTGCTATAAGGGAAAATTTAAGCTTTCGGATGAGCTTTTTTATACACATCTTTCAATTTTTCAACTGTGGTATGGGTATAAATCTGGGTTGCTGCGAGGCTTGTATGCCCCAACAATTCTTTCACAGCATTTAAATCGGCCCCATTATTCATCAGGTGAGTGGCAAAACTGTGACGGAGTACATGTGGGCTTTTCTTTTCGAGGGTAGTGGCCTCACCTAAAACCTGGTTTACCAGCAGGTAGGCATATTTGGGATAGAGCTTTTTCCCCTTTTCCGTTATCAAAATAAAATCGTCTGCTTTTTCGAAACGTTCTTTTTTCAATTCCTGATAACTCCGGATATTTTCAATTACCCCGCTGCTAACTGGAATTATTCTTTCTTTATTTCCCTTCCCCAATACTTTAATCTGCGATCTGCTGAAATCAATTTGCCGTTCCCTCAGGTTAATTAATTCACTTAACCGCATGCCGGTAGCATAAAAAATAGTTATGAGCATTTTTGTGTTCAACGTCTTCCAGGTATCAGCAGACTGGCTGACAGCCTCAATTAATTTTCTAGCATCCCCCTCTTTTACAAAAACGGGCAGCCGCTTGCTGATTTTTGGGCTAATAATATTCACCATCGGCGTTGCTGCTATTTCCCCCATACTTAAATGATACTTAAAGAAAGATCTGAGACTTGATATTTTTCTATTGATGGACTTTGCCGTTAGCCCTTTTTCTTTCTGCTGAGCTAACCAGCTACGGATAAAATTGTGATTAACCTCTTTTAAAGAAACAACACCAAACTGAATAGCGAGGTAATCAATAAAATCTATAAGGTCTGTCTGGTATGAGGTGAGTGTATGAGGTGAATACCGCTTTTCATATTTCAGGTAAGCCAAAAAGGACTGAATGGACTGATGAGTTAGTACAGGCATAAAAAAAGACAGCTGTAAAGCTATAAAACTTTGCAGCTATCCGGTAATATTTTGCTTGTGGGTAAAACTAAATTTCTATTTTACCGCTGGCTATCTGTTGCTTATATATTGCTTTTAGCACAGCACCCCGGCGCCTGATGGAAGGCTTGATGAAACTCTGGCGTTCCCGCAACTGCAGCAGTACTTTCGATTTTTCGAATTTCTTCTTATACTTTTTTAACGCCTTGTCTATGTTTTCGCAATCTTTTGAATCAATAATCAGCATAACTTATATACCTCCTTCGGTATTTTTTAGGATGGCAAAGATAAGAGGTAAAACTGAAACGCAGAAATGAGTGTAGAAAAGATTTATCTTGCCCTCTATGTTTACGGGTATTGTTGAAAGCACCGGAGTAGTTAAAGAGGTCATTTCCAACGGTTCTAATAAAACATTTTGGATAGAATCAACCATTTCGGGCCAGTTTAAAGTTGATCAAAGTATTAACCATAGCGGTGTTTGCCTTACAGTAGAAGATATAAAAGAAACGAGCCACCGTGTAACGGCTATTGATGAAACGCTGCAAAAGACCAATCTCCGCAGCTGGAAAAAGGAAACCCTAGTAAACCTGGAACGTTGCCTGAAGTTAAATGACAGAATTGACGGACACCTGGTACAGGGGCATGTGGATACCACAGGTATTTGTACAAAAAGAAGAGAAAGAAAGGGAAGTTGGGAGTTTGAATTTGAGTTCCCTAAAAAGTTTGCTGCGCTTATAATTGAAAAAGGCTCTGTTTGTATTAATGGTATTAGCCTGACTACTTTTAATGTGAAGAAGAAAACGTTTACTGTTAGCATTATTCCCTACACTTTTGAGCATACTAATATTAAAGAGATTCAAAAGGGTGGCACTGCAAACCTTGAATTTGACATGATTGGCAAGTATCTGCTCAGAAGGCTATCTTTGAAATAGAAATAACTAACCCATTTCTACCCTGCATGACTGCTGAGAACCCCAACAGGTCTTACTACCCTGCCCTTGATGGTTTGCGTGGAGTGGCCATTTTACTAGTGATTTTTCACCACAATTTTCAGTTTATAGATTATTTTTTCTTTGGCTGGCTGGGGGTTGATTTGTTTTTTGTTCTTTCAGGTTTTCTGATAACTGACATCCTTTTAAATACACTTGATAAACCTCATTTCCTGCGCAATTTTTATATGCGTAGAATATTAAGAATCTTTCCACTATTCTATCTTGCTCTACTTGTTTGTTTATTCATACTACCTAATATCAAGAGCCTGAATCTTGATGTAAGCTATTATACAAGCAATCAATTCTGGTTATGGACTTATTTACAGAATTGGCTCTTTGTTTTCAATGAGCCCCACGGCGATAAAATTTTATTGCATACCTGGTCATTAGCGGTAGAGGAGCAGTTTTATCTTGTCTGGCCAATTACTATTTTTTTAATCCGAAAACCAAAAATCCTTTTAATAATTGTAATAATCATTTTATTACTGGCTGGTTTTGCAAGGTATTTTATATGGATAAATAAAATCAAAGACCTTGCCTACTCTAATCTTTATACGTTTACAAGAATAGATGGGTTATGTATAGGCAGCATGCTGGCATTAATTATAAGGATTAATCCAGGTTTTTTGAGAAAGTATTCTACTCCTATTGTACTGTTAATTGCTTCCTTAAATTTCGGGTTCTATTTTTTCAATACCCGGTATTCGTTTACTATGCCATATCTTGCCTTCGTTGGCTACACAACATTTGCCGTTTTATTCGGCCTGCTCGCCTATAAAGCGGTTACAGCAGAATCAAAAGTAATCCAATTCTTTTTCGACAACCGCATCCTGAAATTTTTTGGCAAAATTTCTTATGGTCTTTATGTATATCACTGGCCTGTTTACATTTTGTTGTTTTCTTTTTTCAGGGACTTTTTCCTGGATAACATTAATATTTCATATAGAATGGCAGAAACAGGTAGTGGAATTCTCGTTACTGCTGCGGCAACCCTTTTGAGTGTTATTAGCTATCGTTATTTTGAAAAGCCATTTTTAAAATTAAAAACCAAGTACTCTTAAAAACAGGATATAAATCCCGCAATGGCGGAATCTTATTACTTTTATCCCTTATCTGCAACAGCTGCGTCTCTTTTTACAACCTATGGCTGTTAATGATGTTATTAAATTATGTACTCTGCCCGAAACTATATTAACAGGGGTCTTACTTTTCTTAATAACCAGTGGCGTCCCGGACATAAAAAGCTGTCCACCCTGATGATTTATGGGACCGACCTCTGCGACTCGGCCTGCAAGCATTGCCTGATATGGACCAAACGACCGGTTAATTATCTCCCTTTTGAAAAGATTAAAGAAATAATGAACAGCCGTTGTGTTACAAAAAAAACAACGGTGGGGCTTGAAGGCGGTGAGTTTCTATTGCACCCTGATGCAATGGATATAATGGCCTGGTTTAACAAACATCACCCCAATTTTGATTTGCTGACGAATGCACTAAAGCCGGAAACTGTTATTGAAGCAGTTGAGAAATGCCCTCCACAACGTTTATTTATTTCTGTAGATGGTGATAAAGATTCTTACCTGCACATGAGAGGTAAAGATGGTTATGAAGGCATTATTAATGTGCTGGAAAAGACACATAAAAAAGTCCCAATCAGTTTAATGTTTACTCTTTCTCCTTACAATGATTTCAGTGATATGAAGCATGTGGCAGGAGTGGCAAAAAAATATGGGATTGATATGCGGGTAGGTGTGTATAATGATATTTCTTTTTTTGACACGATAGATTCGGCGCATTTTACTGACATCGGATCGCTTAAATCTGATGAAATACGTTCTTTCAACGAAGCCAAAAAAATGATTGGGGCAAGGCCCCAGCAAACAAACACATTAATGCCCCCACCGGTTACAAAAGAACAATTACTCAACATCCGGGAAAATATTCCGGAGATAATTAAAGACTTCCCGGAAAATTTCGATTTTCTTGTTCTGTATGATGAATGGCGGCGTGGTGGGCTGAAGCTGAATTGCTACAGCATTCTTGACAGCCTGGTAATTTTGCCGAATGGTGATGTTCCCATTTGCCAGAACCTGAATGTTATGATTGGCAATGTTTTTACCAATACACTGGATGAAGTATTTAACGGTGCAGAAGCACAGGAAAAACAAAAACACTATAGCAAAAACTGTAATGCCTGCTGGATCAACTTTCACCGGAAGTATGATGTGATACTATACCGCAGCTTTGAAAAATATTTTGGCCAATTCGCTACCCGTAAAATGCTGGGCCAGTACTGGTGGGAACGGGAAAAAAAGAAAAGCTATCAGCAAACAATTCGTTCATGAGTAAAAAAATTCTCATAGTCGGAGGCACTTCAGGCCTGGGCCGACGATTGGCAGAGCTGTATACCAGTGAAGGATGCATGGTGGGTGTTATCGGCCGTAGAGAGAATCTACTTATTGAACTGCAACAGCTTCATCCTGAAAAAATATTTATTAAAAAAGCAGATGTAGCAGATGAAACCATCAGCAATTCGCTGCATGAATTGATTATTGCACTCAATGGCGTTGATATAATTATTGTAGCAGCATCCGTAGTGAATTTTAACAATCATCTTCTGCCTAATGCTGAAGCAGAGACTATCAATATCAACGTAAAAGGATATACAAATGTATTAACAGCGGCCTGGCAATATTTTAAAGGAAAAGGCAATGGTCATATTGTAGGCATTACTTCCATTGCAGCAGCAAGAGGCAATAAAGCGGCCCCTGCTTATCATGCCAGCAAAGCTTTTCAATCTATTTACCTGGAAAGCCTGAGAGTAAAAGCGAAATTCGAAAAAAACAATATAGCAATATCCGAACTAATACCCGGTTATATTGACACAGCCATGGGAAAAGGTGACAGGATGTTTTGGGTAGCGTCTTTAGATAAAGCAGCCCGGCAGGCTAAAAAAGCTATTGATAAAAAGAAGTCAAGAGCCTTTATTACAAAAAGATGGTGGTTTGTTGACCATGTACAGCGACTTTTACCGATTTTTATTTATGATTCAGTTGTGAATGCTTCGTGGAAGTTGAAACGCAAACATTAAACAGGGAATTTTGAAAGATCAGCAACCTTCCTTAAAAAGAATTATACAGCCCTATCTTTTTATTTCTATTGCCGGTTTACTTGCCTTCGCTCCCGTAAGCTTTATGCTAAAGGCACTGAAGAATGATATTATTGCTCTTGAATATCCCATCAATCACTTTATCAGCCAGTGCATTCATAATGGTGAAGTACCATATTGGTTCAATACCTGGGGAATGGGGTTCCCGTTACAAAGTAATCTGACATGGGGAATATTCAGCACCCCCCAGATGTTGTTCAGCTCCCTTTTTGACTATAATATTTATATCCTCCACATTGAGTTTATGTTTTTTGTGTTGCTGGCAGGCTGGAGTATGTTTCACCTGCTGCATAAATATTTGGTAAGGGACAATCGGATTGCCCAATTGCTGGCTATCTGTTACATGCTTTCGGGATTTATGGTCGGCTCTACGCAATGGTTACTATATATAACCGCTGCATCGTTTATACCACTTGTCATCAGTTCGCTGTTAAAACTCCTATACACCCCATCTTTTAAGAATGCTTTTCAATTCGGCGTTGTGTACTTTATCATGTTCACCAGTGTGTACGCAGCATTTAATATTATTACCACCTACTGCCTCGCTATATTTCTACTGATATGGTTCTGGCAATCAGATAGTTCAAAAAAAATAAAACTTATAACGTTTCGCTATATCATACTGGCTGGAGTATTGACAGCATTGCTTTGCTTCCCTTGTCTTTACTATACTTTAGAACTGTTGAAACATATTGAGAGGGGAGATTCAATTGCCACAAATTCAGCTTTTTTTAATTCGAATTACCTGCACCCATCTGCACTCAGCAATATGCTATTACCTCTCTCCTCTGTAAAAATGAGTTTTTCAAATACAGAAGGAACAATGCTGAATAGCTATGCAGGTTTATTTGTCTTACTCCTGCTACCGACGACGATATGGCAGGCGATAAAAGAAAAAAAAAGGGCGGCATTGCTTATGCTTACCACCGCTGTACTGTTCCTACTTATTTCTTTTGGCGAAATAACACCTATCAGAAATGCGCTAAATATATTGCCTGGGTTTTCTTATTTCCGCAACCCGGCCATCTTCAGGCTGTATTTCCTTACTTCATTAATTATTTTTCTTGCTATTTTGCTTCGCAATAAACACTTCAGCGAATTATTCAGTTTTAAAACCACTCAGCAAGCAAAAATTATTCATTTTACCATTTGGATATTAATTACCATTTTCATTCTTACATTCCTGATAAATTTTCAACATATCAATAGTGTGCCATTTAGTTCATTGACGTTATTTATAAAAGACATCAGCTTCGGTCAAACAATACTTATCAGTTCAATTATTCAGTTAATTATTCTCCTGATCCTTTTACTGACAGTAAAAACAAGGCGTCTTGGAATCGCCAAACTCATATTAACTGCTGATCTTATTATTAACACATTGATCTGCACTCCTTTCTTCTCGGTCAGTAGTTACTCAATATCAGAAGTGCATCGCATTTTTCATTCCGTACCGGGGTTCCCGATCCAGGATGCAAGGTTGAACGAAGTGTCAGCGACATATACTGATGAAAAGATGAATACCTGGAACCATTTGAATATTTTCAGCAAGCAAGTATCATCTAACGAATCATACCGGGGGCCGCTGACTTTAAAGTATTTTTATCTCCGGCCTGCTGATAGTTCTCAAAGAAAAAAAGCATTTAACAAAAAGATGGTATTTGCTGAAAATGATTCCACTTTAGTATCAATACACCTCCTTATACAAAAACCCACACATATCCGGGCATCAGTAAATTTAGCAGAGCCGGCATTTTTCATTGCAATGCAGAATTATTATCCGGGATGGAAAGCATGGTATAATAATAATAAAGTTGAGTTTGTCAATGACGATAAACCGGGAATGACCATTGCTGTTCCTAAAGGAGAAGGAATAATAGATTTCAGGTATGAAAGAAAAGGAGTTTGGTTGTCTGCCTTACTACTTCATCTTATTACTTTTGGCTTTCTTTTCCTGAAAGGATTTTATTTCATAAGAAGAACCCTGTTCAAATCGCCTTCCCCTTCATAGCTGTACTGATTGCATGATCCATCAGCCGTTCCGCATAGGGTCTTGATATTTCATTCAATTTTTCAATGGCCGCCTGCAACTGGTTTTTATCCCCGTTAATAAGGAGATCCTCTAATATACTGATTGCCTCCCTGGAACTAATCAATTCTTCTTTCGTTAGAAAAGAATCGTTTTTCTCAATAAACTGTGCTGTAGTATCCAGGATTTGTTTTCCTTCTGTACGGGCTTCTACCAATGCCCTGGTATGAATATCTTCTTTGGCATGTGTAATAGAATCCAGCAGCATTTTTTCAACCTCGGTATCAGATAATCCATACTGGGGTTTTACTTCAATGCTTTGCTCTGCCCCGCTTCTCAACTCTTTTGCCTTTACTACAAGGATACCATCTGCATTTACTAAAAACGATATTTCCACTTTGGGCAACCCCGCAGGCATACCGGGTATGCCTGTTAAATTAAACTCGGCCAGTTTACGATTATCCCTCACCAAATCCCTTTCACCCTGGTAAACAGAAATTCTCATACTTCCCTGTCCATCTTTTTGTGTGGTGTATTGTCTTGATGCCCCGGAAGGTATTTTGGAGTTACGGGAAATCAGCACATCCATCAGTCCGCCCATTGTTTCAATGCCTAAAGAAAGCGGAGTAATATCAAGCAGTAAGAAATCTTTATTGTTGCCCGCAAGAATATCTGCCTGTACTGCGGCACCCAAGGCCACTACCTCATCAGGATTGAGTGAGTCATGCACCTTCTTATTAAAAAAATCAGCAACCATTCTTTTAACTAATGGCACCCTTGTTGAGCCACCTACCATAATAATTTCGTCAATATCGCCAATCGTTAATTGTGCATCCTGCAAAGCTTTTTTACAGCATTGAATCGTTTTTTTAATATAAGGGAGTGCCAGTTGTTCAAATTCCGTTTTAGTCAGTGCAACTTTATGTCCGGCTACTGTACTACCAAACGAATCATTTGCGCTGAGATGTTTTTTTGCTTCTTCGGCAACTAATCTTAATTCCTGAAACAGTTTTTTATTCCGGGATAATTCATCATTGGAAATGCCAGCAGTTTTTGACCAATATTGTAGTATCGCCCTGTCAAAATCATCGCCGCCGAGGTAAGTATCACCATTGGTAGAAAGAACTTCAAAAATGCCGCCGGTTATACGAAGAACAGAAATATCGAATGTACCTCCGCCCAGGTCATATACAGCAATGGTTTTTATTTCGTCTTTATTCAAACCCATCCCATACGCAAGGCTTGCTGCTGTCGGTTCATTCACAATCCGCAAAACATCAAGCCCTGCTAATTTTCCCGCATCTCTTGTTGCTTGTCTTTGAGCATCATTGAAATAAGCCGGCACCGTGATGACAGCCTTATTTACCGGTGTTTTTAAAATATGTTCAGCCCTTACTTTCAATTCTTTCAATATTAGTGATGACAATTCTATGGGAGAATAAAACAAATCGCCAACCTGCACCTTCACCAGGCTTTCCGTATTATCATCAATCACTTTATAAGTAAAAAAACCAGCATACTCCCGTACATCATTGTAAGATTTACCCATTAATCTTTTGACAGAGAAGATGGTATTATGTGGTTCAGTTATAAGATACTTCTTTGCTTCGTCGCCAACAGAAGCAGCTCCTGATTCACTAAAATGAATAACTGATGGAACCAGGGTGTTGCCGTCATGTTCTTTAAGTACAACCGGCGTTTTGCTTTCGGGGTGAATGATAGCTACCAGGCTATTAGTGGTTCCAAGGTCAATCCCTACAATCATTTCGGGCTGTTGTAAACTTCCGGTTGCTATGTTGATGCTGATTTTAGCCATAATGAATATTAAAAAAAAGTGCCGTGCAAAAATAACAATTCAACAGCTGGGATAGTTTAATTATACGGAAAAGGGCTGTCCCGTTTGAAACGGGACAGCCCTTTATAGAATAATCGTTTAAATATTGGTTTTAGCGCATCAGGTACATTTTGCCATACCCTTTATTAAAATATTTGTCGGTGTTATCATTTTCTGACTTGTATTTATCCAGCGATTTCCCATTCAGGTTCGTCACCACCCGGTACAGGTAAATTCCATTAGCTAATTTTTGTCCGTACTGGTCAGTTCCATTCCATTTAAACTCAGTAATGTTACGGCCAATATGTAACGGGCCAAGTTCATCTTTGGTAATCTCCCTGACAATTTTACCCGTAATAGTCATAATCTCAATTTTGATATTCTGCGGCACTTCACTTCCCGTAACGGTAAAGACGAAAGCAGTGGAAGTAGTGAAAGGATTGGGGTAATTCAGCATATTTGAAATCATCGGTTTATTAATCACTTCAAATACTACCCTGTATTCAAGATTACCAGCTTTGTTACCGCTTTTATCTTTTCCGGAAATTATCATTTCATATTCACCATCCACAGTAAAATAAGGCCTGAAATTAATAGTAGCCGTATTATCGGGGTTGGGTGCCTGCCCGGCAGCAGTAAAGCGGAGTGTATCATTATTAAAATAAAACCGCCGGAGATTGCCGTTGGGGTAACGAACATGTAAGACAAGCAGTGAAGTATCATCAAGGATCCTCCACCTGGCTTCATCTTTAAGTTTTACAATAATGTCGGGTTTTGAAGAAACGATATCACGGTTGAGGATATGCACCCCGTCAAAAGTTACATCAAGCAAAGGATTAAGACTATCCGGTTTTACATAGAAATTACGATAGGCGAAATTATTAAAATGAAATTGCTCCGCCTGGTCGTTATCAGGATTAGCTTCAATATACATGGTATTAATACCAATGAAATTTTCGGAATTAATCAATGCCCCCAAATGCAATGTATCGTTTGCATTTCCACCAGCAGGTATTGGTCTTTTTCGTGGTATTGGTATTATATAGGGTACATTATTCTTATCAGTTACTACCATCTTCACTTTAAGGCTGTCAAACGCTACCTCGCTTACATTTTTAAACGCTACTTTAAAATCAAACGGTTCACCCACTTCCAGTGTATCTTTTGTTTTTAAATAAATATTCGGGGCAATGGCACCTTCGGGTACAGGTGTATAAGTCAGCATCCAGTATTTCATCTGGTAAGGGGTGAAATTAATGGAGTCCGAATTTCGCATCTGCAATTTCAGAAAAGGATACTGAACAGCATTGATGCCTGAAATATCATAATCCTGCTGAACAGCAGTAATTCCTGTTAATAAGACAATTTCATTCCCTGCCAGGTCAACACCTATCACATTAACGGTAGGGGAATCACCCGGAGTAACATCCGGGGTGTTGGAACCCCTCCATTTTAATTGTTTCCAGGCTTTTGCCCGTCCAAAAACCGGGGATGTTATATAGCCCAGGGTATCAGGTGTTTTTAGGTTTTTGGTTATTGAAATCAGATCAAATATGCCCTGGCTGACTGTAGAAACAGGTACAAATCCATTATTATTTTTTTGATAGATATGAATAAATGACCTTGGCCTGGTAAATGAATCCAATTGATTAAAGCCGGTAGCCTTCAGTTTATGATATAATGTATTGCCGGTTCCATTAATGGTCGAATCTGCTATCCAGTCATTAATAAATCCTCCGGCCTGGAAATTATTATTTATGCTTCTGACTACAACAATATAGCCATTAGGAATAGAATCCATAAAATCCATAGCCAGTCTGCGGCTTGGCTGCGACATATAGCTATATTCAAAATTCCATTGACGACTCGGTTGACAAGGGGGTCCATAGCTTCCGTAAAGGCCCGTTGGATTTGTTCTTGGCTTAAATTTAAACGGATCAAAAATGTTGAAGATAAGTGAGAAGCCGACACAGGCACTTCGTATATAGGCGCTGCCTTCCGGTGCCACTACAAGGTCACCTTCCTGGGTAGTAGCTGTCAGGAACACTCCATTTTTAGCAAAAACAAAATGGCCTACCGAATCAAATTTCCAGTTCCGTGTTTGCTGATCTAATAAAATTCTTTGCTTGCCCGATTTTGTCTGTTGAAAATAATGAGACTGGTTAAAGCCCAGTTCACTATTCGCTATATATATAAAGGAGGCCCCGTTCCAGACAGGAAGACCCGTAACGGGCACTGGTGCCACCCTCCAGTAATAAACCGTGCTGTCCGTAAACGTAATACCTGGTGCAAATTCAAGCACCCCTCCGGTAGAACTTATTGTTCTTGTTACTTTAAAAGGAGAGTTGAATAAATCGGTAGTATCCATTTCCATATTATACTGCCGGATGGTACTGAATGGATTGGCTGTTGAAGCAGTCAGTTTAATATTCTGCTTATTGATAATGGCATAATTATAGGGGTAAACAGGTCTTGCCTCATCTTCAAAAATGAAAAAATCTTTAGTAATTGTATTATTTGTTTCGTACAGCTCATCCACCACATTATCTGCATCAACCGTTATTGTTATTTTATTCAGTCCTTTATCCCTCGTAGCAATAATGGGTATGGTGTAGAACAGTGAATCCATGTAACGGATACCCGGAATAGTGTCCCGTCTTATTACTGCTGTAGAAAGATCAGGATAAGTTCTTTTAATTTCGACAACAATATTTTTATCAATAGCCTTGCCTATATTCATAAAGGCGGCATTTACTTTAAAGTCAGTTTCTGCTATGGAGATAAAAGAGGGGGAAATCTTAACTAATTGCTGTTCGATAACATAATCAGGCTTCGGGAAACCATTCATTTTTAATGCCGGGTCGCCATGCAAAATAGTTTGCTCACACTGCATCCTCGCATAAAAATCATTCTGGGTAGTAAGGTTATAAGTTTGACTGATTGATTCAACCAAAATTTCTCCGAATGTTTTACCATACTTTGTTGTTGAAATTCCGTTATAGGTACCTGTATTATAAATATCCAGATAATTCACAATGCCAAGAGATGAACTTGCAAAGGTGGCAATACAACCTCTTTCAGGAGCCAATACATATTTTTCTGATATGGTTACTTTGGTTTGAAGACGGGCAGTATTGAAGGAGAAAAAATTTCCGGCATTACATCCCAGCAGAAGAAATAACGGGTACTTACCCTGGTTGTTATAATCATCCGGGCTGTCCAGGTTGTATTCAAGTGTGGTGGCTGATGAGTGGCCAAAATAAGTGATAAGGCTTATCCCATCCTGAAAAAGTTTTTGCAAACGCAAACTGTTTGACTGTTCTACCGGATCAGTGGAAGTTTTACTGAAAGTGCTGACATTACCGCCAAATAACGTATCAATAATTATGGCTTTGTATTTAGCCATATAGGTATCCAGGAGTGATTGCAATGCGCCATCACCGGCGCCCACTGTATGCACCACATTCTTCATCCAGGCTTTGTCCTGAATAAGAGGTGATGAAAAAGCCTGCGCCTGTTCATACTGGATTACTTTCACCAGATAGGCTGCTATTTCTACAGCATTAATAACTGACAGCCGTCCAATTGGAACTTTTGGGATTTCATCAAGACCCGGATCAGCTGCTAATAAATTATCGGATGCCGGATGGCCAAAACTAGGTATGAATGAAAGTTTGTCTATATCCGGATTACTTTGATTATTCCTCTGTTGTATATAATTCAAACCCCGGCCGATCAGGAACACATTCCGTACAGGGGTACTGTAAGTATTTCTTGCCCACCGGATAAAATTCCGAACAGATAAAGGACTTTGCTTGATGCCAAAACCAAATTGATCTATTATCTGATCAATCATATAAATTTTTGCAGTATTGCCCCCACCAGCAGCCGAACTTCTGTAAACTCTATAGTCTTCAACCGGGTTAGTTCCTGAAGGTCCGTTAGTCAGGTCAGGGTGTGTAATAATTAGAAAATCACCATGAGCGGCAGCAAGGCCATAATTGATAAAGTTGCGCTGTTGCAAAGAAGTAACAGCAATTGGAAAAGAAGATACCTGGCTAACCAATAATAATTTCCGGGGAACGGAAGATGGCTCAAGCAGCACTCTCACTAATGCGGGATTGGTTATATCACCCACATATCTTTTACCATTTGTAAGATCATATAAAACAGGATTGGCTGATCCGTATGTAAACCCGGCTATTTCAAGATAATTACCTGAAGCGTTTGCCGGTAATTCAAAACTAAAGTTATCCGTACCGCCAAAATTGAATTGACGGGGGTAGGTCAATTCTAACTTGGCAACCACCATCCTGTCACCACCAGTAACGCAATTATTTTTAATCCCTACATTGGCCGAACCGCCACTAATTAAAGAAACACCAACTGCTGCGGTTACTTTTTTATATTCAAAATAATCCATAGTTTCTACTCCCACCTGGCTACTGTTAACCAATATCTCAAATTGCCTGGGATTTAATGCACTTCCTGCCGCATTTACTTTTAAAACCGGGGCAGGTGCTCCAGGAGTTGTATAAACATTCAGATTGGTAAAGGAAAAGGAAAGAGTAGCACCAGTACCAATATCAGAAGAAGTAAACCCTTCCCCTTGATCATACACCGATGAATAAATAGGGTCTCCAACTATCGCAGCATACCCAAGATTAGTTTTATCCCGGTAATACTTTCCGGCGGTGTGCATAAAATAAGGTTCCACCGGTATGGCACTTGGTAAATTGTTGTTTGTTTGTAAAAGCCGCAGGTGATTAGCGGCAGGGTTAACAG
>JANPMI010000343.1:0-18881 GCA_031422725.1 Chitinophagaceae bacterium
GCCTAAAAAAGCAGCAACAAAAACTCCGGCCAAACCTCCCGCCAGGCTGGCAAAAAATATTGTCCAGGGCGATAAGCCAAATGCAAACCCTGCGGGGATGGCTGCATATATTTCGAAAGTTGCAAGACCCGCAACAGTTAAGATTTTTAAAAACATAAATTGATTGGGAAGAAAGATTTGTAAAAAGCGAAAATAGTTGAAAGCGTTCATAATGGTTGATGGTATTGCAAACACAAAATAGGGCTCAAAATAATTATTCCATAAATACAACTAATTTAGCCTGCTTTACGAAACCGGGTTTCATGTCAACACTTACCATCACTACCATTCAAACAAACCTCCATTGGCAGGACAAATCCTCCAACCTGCAAATGCTGGAAGAAAAAATCAGCAGTATAAAGGAGAAAACGGAAATTGTTGTATTGCCGGAAATGTTCAGCACCGGCTTTAGTATGAAACCTAAACTGCTGGCCGAAACAATGGATGGAGAAACGGTGCAATGGATGAAAAGGATTGCTGCCGAAAAGAAAATTATTCTTACCGGGAGTGTTATCATCGGGGAAGGAGGTAATTATTATAACAGGTTAATCTGGATGTTGCCTAACGGACAATTTGGTATTTATGATAAAAGACACTTGTTTGCTTATGCCGAAGAAGATAATCACTATGCAGCCGGAACAAAAAGGCTGATCGCTTCGGTAAAAGGATGGAAAGTAAACTTGTTAGTATGTTATGATTTACGGTTTCCGGTGTGGGCAAGACAACAACCCACCCCAGGCCCCTCCCGGGAGGGGATGAGTGAGGCCGAGTACGATGTATTAATCTATGTAGCCAACTGGCCGGAAAGAAGAATACATGCCTGGAAAACATTATTACAAGCAAGGGCTATCGAAAATCAATGTTATGTGGTTGGGGTAAACCGTGTGGGGAATGACGGTAATAATATTTACTACAGTGGTGAAAGCATGATCATTGATCCGATGGGAGAAGTGGTATACACAAAAAAAGATGAAGAAGATGTTTTTACTATGACGTTGGATAAAACACATTTGCAGACAGTGAGAGAGAAACTTCCTTTTTTAAAAGATGCAGATGATTTCCGGATAATAAACGAAGAAAAGGTTTAGCCACAGATTACACAGATTAACACAGAGCAATTCTTTTATTGAATAAACTGTCTGGAGGTCGCAAGGCTTTTCAAAAAACAGGGCTATGTTGAAGGTCCAGACTTATTTGGGATCGGGTGGGGTTTTATCTTTCTTTATTAATTCCATCGCCTTATCTAATTTATAATCTGATCCTTTTTTTACTGCCTCAATAGTTGGGAATGATTCCACTTCCGGCTGCACACCTCTTCCATTCTTCGGAACAGTTTTATCAATTACCAACCTGAACAGGGGCAAACGAAACCGAAGACCGGTTTCCGGTAACGTAACATCCGGAATAAGCCAGGCAGAATTTCCATAAGCCCCACCTCCGGTTTCCTCACCAATTACGGTTACATTATCCTGCTTAATGATGGAGCTGACAAATAAACTAGTGGCTGAAAATGAATTTCCCCCGGTCAGGATATACACCTTTCCATCATAATGATTTCCTTTTTTCGGTTTAAAATAATGCCGTTCAAAATACCCGAAATGATAATTGCCATCTTTTTTCTTTTTGGTAAAAAAAGTCATGAAGAGTTTATTCCAGAAATGATTTTGAATGTATTGCTGATACTGGCTTTTTCTTTTTACAGCATACAAAGAATCACTGATTTTGAATTTTTGAGTGGTAAGGTAACGGCTGATTAATGTAGAATTGGTAACGCTGCCGCCGCCATTTCCCCGGACATCAATAATAAGATGGCCGATATTATTTTGTTGCAAAGCCCGGAAAGAATTACGAAAGAATTTTTTTAAACCATAGCCTTTGCCAAAGGAAGACAGGTCCATCATGGCGGTGTGATTCACAGAATCAATTTTCAATAAACGGATTGTGTTTTCCTGTTGCTGCCTCCTTTCTTTTTTGGACGGTTGCGGAGTAGTCCGGAATGTCCGTGTACCGGTCCGGATTGCCGTATCTCTGGCTGGATTATAAGCCGGGACAGCTATGGTTTTTGATTGACCAGTTGAATCGTTGTACTCAACAGTATATTTTTCTGACAAACCAAACAATGAAGTGTATAGAGAACCAAAGAAACCCCGGTTGCTGAGTGTTTGATATTTATGGGTCCTGTTATACCCGTCTGTAGAAATATAATTGAATAACGTGTCAACGATTTCAGCAACAGATGTGTTATTTATTTTTGTAATGACCGTTCCTCTTTTTATTATACTGTCACGGCGGTTTAGGTTGGCAGTCACCACCATAGCTTCATCCCACACTTTCATACTTAGCGGAAACATTTTTCCTAACCTTACCGTATCACTGTATTTGTTCCAGTTTTTGGAAGAACGGACGGTGGTGTGACCGCAATTTATTTTTGCCGTAACATAGGTAAGCACTTTTCGAAACTCCGGCTCTGTCATAGAATCTTTAAGATGTTGCTGTCCCCAGTTAAAATAATATTCCATGCTGTCTTTGGAAGTGTACCAGGTAAGACTGGGGTGATGTTCTCCGAGAATATTTTGATAAACAGCATAATCTTTTTGCACCTGTTGCAGTGAATATTTTTTATCAGGAGAAAAGGAAGATTTACTGACGCCGCAACCTGTGAGGAAACAGACAATTGCCAATAAGCAACAGGCAATGGGTCGTTTATGTACGGAAAATACTTTCATGAATGTCTATTGCTTATTGTTCGTTGTCAATTGCCTATTGTTTCATGTGATTCCAGCCCTGTGCGGTAACGGGGTGTTTTCCCCCGCCTTTGGTTATGATATTGGCACCCTCTTCAGGCCCTGTCATATATCCCACTACACTGATCTGTTCGTTTAATACCAATTTATCATAATCGGATTGGGGAATGGTAAATAATAATTCGTAATCTTCTCCGCCACTTAGTGCACAGGCCGTTGGGTCAATTTCAAATTTGAAAGCCGCTTTCTTCATTTCTTCCGCCACCGGTATTTTTTCTTCGTATAACACACACCCAAGATTACTGTCTTTGCAGAGATGCAGTATTTCCGAACTCAATCCATCGCTGATGTCAATCATGGCGGTAGGAATGATTTCCTCTTTTTCAAAAAAATCAACGATGTCTTTTCTTGCTTCCGGCTTCAGCAATTTTCCAATTACATAGGATTCGCCTTCAAAGTCGGGCTGCACACCGGGGCTTTCACTGAAAATTTTCTTTTCTCTTTCCAGGAACAGCAAACCTACATAGGCCGCACCCAAATAGCCGCTTACACAAAGCAAGTCGCCATTTTGAGCAGTACTTCTTTTTACAAATTTATCAGGAGCCACTTCTCCAATGGCGGTAACAGAAATAATAAATCCTTTTTGGGAGGAGGTAGTATCACCACCAATCAAATCAACACCATATTTATCGCAGGCAGCATATACACCTTCATAAAATTCATCCAGAGCTTCTACGCTAAAACGATTACTGATGCCAATGCTTAGTGTAATTTGTGTGGGCACGGCATTCATAGCATATATATCGCTCAGGTTCACTATCACAGCTTTGTAACCAAGATGTTTCAGCGGCGTGTAAGCCAAATCAAAATGAACACCTTCCAGCAACAGGTCTGTTGTAATAACAGTCTGCTTACCAAAATGGTCAATTATAGCCGCATCATCGCCAACGCCAAGCAGCGAAGAGGCATTTTGTAATTCAATATTTTTCGTCAGGTGTTCAATAAGGCCAAATTCTCCAAGAGAGGATATTTCTGTTCGTTCGTTGTTCATAGTTCTTTCTTATTATTAATTACTGCTATCATTTCATCATGAATTTTTCCGTTAGTAGCAAGTAACTTATGCTGGTAAACAGAAAATTTATTTCCCTGATGATCGGTTACTTTGCCCCCGGCCTCTTCCACTATTAAGTAACCGGCTGCACTGTCCCATGCTTCTAATTTGTGTTCATAAAATCCATCAAACCGTCCGGCAGCCACCCAGCATAAATCTATAGCAGCCGAACCCAATCGCCGTACCGGAACACCTTTGCGGATAAACCGTTCAAATATTTCCAACGGACCATTAGGTAAATTAATATAGGTATAAGGAAACCCGGTTACCAAACAGGCTTTAATGGTTTGAGTTTGTTCACTTACCTTAATGGGTTTATCATTTAAGGTGGCACCTTTTCCTTTTTCAGCAAAGAAAAATTCATTGATATGAGGATTATAAACAGCGGCCATCACTATTTCTCCTTCTTTTTCAATGCCGATGGAAACACAATTAAGCGGAATGCCATGTGCAAAATTTACGGTTCCGTCAATCGGATCAATAATCCATTTGTAATGCGAATCCTGGATGATGGCCCCTGTTTCTTCTGCGAGTATCTGGTGGTCAGGAAAATTTGATTTAATAACAGCTAAAATTGCTTTTTCTGCGGCATGGTCTGCTTCTGTCACCAGGTTGTTTACCCCTTCTTTATTACTTATTTTAAAATCGCTGTTGAAAAAACGAATAATTTCTGCGGCCCCTGCTTTGGTCGCTTCTATCAGTGTGGATTTGAGCATGGGCAAAGATAAAAACCCGATTTTAGATTGCAGATTTTAGATTTTAGATTTGAAGGTTCATAAATGATGCAATTATCAGTCATTATAGTCAATTATAACGTAAAGCACTTCCTGGAGCAGTGCCTTTACTCTGTGCAAAAAGCTATTACGGGGATGCAGGCTGAAATAATAGTGATTGATAATAACTCTGCTGACCATAGTATCGGGTATTTAGCACCAAAATTTCCAGAAGTCAGATTTATCGCCAATAAAGAGAACCTGGGTTTTGCCAAGGGCTGTAACCAGGGCTTGCAACTGGCATCGGGAAAATATATTCTCTTTCTTAATCCTGATACAATAGTTCCGGAAGATTGTTTCGAAAAATGTATTTCTTTCTTTACAAATCATCCGGAAGCGGGGGCCCTGGGAATAAAAATGCTGGATGGAAGTGGAAAATTTTTGAAAGAATCAAAAAGGGCCTTTCCATCGCCCATGACATCGTTGTATAAATTATCCGGACTGTCAAAGCTATTTCCCCGGTCAAAGCTTTTTTCAAAATATCATCTTGGCTATTTAAATGAAAATGAAAACCACGGAGTGGATGTGCTGGCCGGTGCTTTTATGATGATTAAAAAAGAAGTGTTAAACATCGTCGGCAGTTTTGATGAAACCTTTTTTATGTACGGGGAAGATGTGGACTTAAGTTACCGGATACAAAAAGCAGCCTGTCCTGGCACAGGCGGGAGCTTTAAAAATTATTATTTCACCGGCAGCAGCATCATTCATTTCAAAGGAGAAAGCACCCGGAAGGGCAGCATGAATTATGTACGGATGTTTTATACTGCCATGAGCATATTTGTACGCAAACATTACGGCGGAAGCCAGGCCGGATTTTTTAATTTCTTAATTCATCTTGCCATTTGGTTCCGGGCAGCTTTAACAGCTACCGGAAACTTTATCCGTAAAATTGGGTTACCATTGATTGATGCAGCGTTGATTTTTCTTTCTTTCTGGATAATGAAAAATATCTGGACCCGGTTTGTACGTACCGATATTCACTATGAAAACAAGCTGCTGTTAATAGCATTTACTGCCTATACTTTTTTTTATCTCTTTACTGCTTACTATGCGGGTCTTTATGACCGGTGGTATAAACGTTCAGAATTAATAAAGTCCACACTCATAGCAACAATTGTATTGCTGGCAGGCTATGCTTTATTGCCGGAGCAATATCGTTTTTCCAGGGGAATTATTTTATTTGGTGCCCTGCTGGTTTTTTTTCTTATTGGCATATTCAGATGGATACTCATCCGTGCAAATGTATTAAGCAGTAATAAAGAGAAAGAAGAGCATCTTACTACGATTATTGTTGCTTCACCAAAAGAATATGAAGAAGTGCAGCTATTGTTAAAGCAGGCAGGAATACATCAACGGGTACTGGGAAGAATTGGGGTGAATGAAAATGATACCACCGGCATAAGTAACTGGAAAAATTTGCCGCAACTTTCTTCATCCCTTCCCTTCCGGGAAATTATTTTTTGCCAGGGAACATTATCTTTTGCTGATATCATCAGCGGACTCCAGCAATTACCTGGCGGTATTGTAACTAAAATTCATGCACAGGGAAGTTCTGGCATTGTGGGAAGCAATTCAAAGGATACATCGGGGGAAGCCGTGTCAAAAGAAAATGGATTTAAACTCAGCGATCCTTATAACCGGCGTTTAAAAAGATTAATTGATATAGCAACTTCTTTTCTTGGTCTTATTACTTTTCCTGTCCAGATGTTTATTGTTAAAAAGCCACTTGCTTTTATGGGCAATTGTTTTTCTGTATTATTTGGGGGAAAAACATGGATTGGTTATGCTGCTGTTGAAAAAAACCTTCCATTCCTTCGTCAGGCTGTAATGGCCTGCAACGGAGTGCCGCATACTGCCAAACAACAACTGCCTGAAGAAAGTTTGCACATGATGGACTACTGGTATGCACGGGACTATGAGCCATCTGCTGATTTAAAACTATTATGGAGAATGTACCCGAAACTTGGCGGGTGAAACAGTTTGACAGGTATATTCGCAGCAGTTGCAAGGATAACTTTCAGTAACTTTAAACCCTACCTTACAAGCATACATGGCGAACATTATTGAGATAAAATTACCGAGGGCAATTGCTGCAGCATTACGAATACCCCCCAATGATCCGAGGAGGCAGCAGATAAGAGTATTGAAGAAATTATTGAAAAAAGCAAGATTTACAGAGTTTGGTCAGCAATACAGGTTTGATGAAATTTTAATGAGCAAACATCCCGGAAAAAAATTCCAGGAGATAGTGCCGGTGCATGACTATAATAAGATATATGAAGAATGGTGGAAAAAAACCCTGGAAGGGGTGCCGGATGTAACATGGCCCGGAAAAATTAAATATTATGCCCTGAGTTCCGGAACATCTGAAGCAGCCAGCAAATACATTCCTGTTACCAAAGAATTGCTGCGTAGCAATACCATTAATTTTATCCGGCAGCTATTAAGCCTGATAAGATATGATGAGGCGAATAAAAGAGCCATGACGAAAGGCTTTTTATTTTTAGGCGGTGCCACAGATTTACAAAAAGGGAAAGCTGGCTGGTATGCCGGCGATCTTAGCGGGATACTGGCAAAGAAAAGACCATTCTGGTTTCAGACTTTTTATAAACCCGGTGGCCGCATCGCCGCTATTTCTGACTGGAACCAGAAATTAAATGAAATAGTAGAACATGCCAGGGAGTGGGACATCGGCTATATTGTTGGTGTGCCGGCCTGGTGCCAGATGTGCATGGAAATGGTGGTGGAACATTATAAGGTTAAAACAATTCATGAGATATGGCCCAACTTCAGTTTTTTTGTACATGGCGGCGTTGCGTTTGAACCCTATAAAAAAGGATTTGAAAAATTACTGGCCAAACCAATTGTTTATATTGAAAACTATCTCTCCAGCGAAGGTTTTATTGGCTACAAAACCAGGGAACATGCCAAAGGCATGCAGCTTATTCTGAATAATAATATCTTTTTTGAGTTTGTTCCATTTGATGATAAAAATTTTGACAGCGATGGAACAATTGTAGCCTTCCCTGAATCTAAAATGATTCATGAAGTGGAGGAAGGAAAAGAATATGCTTTGCTGATAAGCACCAATGCCGGATCCTGGCGGTATTTAATCGGAGATACTATCAAATTCGCTGACCTGGAAAAATGCGAGGTTGTCATTACGGGACGCACCAAACATTTTCTCAGTCTTACCGGCGAGCACCTGAGTGTGGAAAATATGAATAAAGCTATCGAACTGGTAAGCGAAGAATTTAATATTAGTATTCCGGAATACACGGTAGTGGGGTTTCCTTATAAAAACTTTTTTGCCCACCGGTGGTATGTGGCTACTAATGATAGGGTGGATAAAGAGCAACTGCGGAAAAGGATAGATGAAAACCTCCGGGAACTTAATGATGATTATGCGACTGAAAGAGACAGTGCATTAAAAGCAGTTTTCGTGGAAGTGTTGCCGGAAGAAAAATTTATGCAGTTCATGCAAATAAAAGGAAAGCTTGGCAGCCAGCATAAATTTCCCAGGGTAATGAAAGGGAAGATGCTGGAGGAATGGGAGCGGTTCCTGGAAACCGGAAGTCTTTAACCAATACAACCCGTTCAAAAGTTAACAAGAAGTAAGATGGAAGGCAGCTCGTATTTCTTACTTTTTACTTTAGATCTATGTGGGAATCTATGCTTAAGGGGTTAACGTTTGGCTTGCTGCTGAGCATTTCAGTGGGCCCTGTCCTTTTTTCTATCATCAAGCAGAGTTTGAATAACGGACACAAGGGCGGCTTTGTTTTTATCGCCGGGGTTTCGGCCAGCGATATTACATTGTTGCTGGTGAGTAATGTTTTTACTGAATTATTCAATAGCCTGAGTGTTTACAAATCAGAAGTTGGCGTAGCGGGGTGTATTTTTTTAGTCTCTATGGGCATTTATTTTCTTTTTTTCAAAAAAGTAAAAGTGAATGAAGATGGCAAACAGGTATTCAAATTCCGCAAACGGGATTATGCTAAAATGTTTTTTTCGGGCTACCTGATGAACACCCTGAACCCGGCAGTATTTATTTTCTGGATTACTACATCAACAGCGGTTATCAGCCATACTGTTCAGCAACGCATTATTATTTTTGTTACCTGCCTGGTGTGGATGCTGGGTACAGATATATTAAAAGTATTACTGGCCGGAAAAATCCGCAACCGGCTTACACCGCATAATATTCATATTATTAACCGCATCAATGGCATCATACTGATTGTGTTTGGTATTGCTTTAATCTGGGGACTTCTTTTTTATGGCAAAAGGCTCTGACAATAAAAATTCAATAACAAAACATTTCCTGCAGCGGTGGTGGAAGTGGGGTAAACGGATTTTCCTGTGGCTGTTTCTTGCGCAGCTTTTTTATATTATATTATTGAAATGGGTGAACCCGCCAATTACTATAACACAATTATCAAGCTGGAAAAGCGGACATGGATTAAAGAGAGACTATATAAAAGGAAATTCAATTTCTCCGGAAGCCCGGCTGGCTGTTATTGCTTCTGAAGACCAGTTGTTTCCTGATCATAATGGCTTTGACTGGAAGAGTATTAAAAAAGCAAAAAAGTACAATGAAAAAAAGCCCGGAAGGATAAGAGGAGCCAGCACCATCAGCCAGCAGGTAGCCAAAAATGTTTTTTTGTGGCAGGGCAGAAGCTGGATAAGAAAAGGACTGGAAGTGTATTTTACTTTTATGATTGAGGTGCTGTGGGGAAAAAAAAGAATCCTTGATGTGTACCTGAATGTGATTGAGATGGGAGAAGGAATTTTCGGTATAGAAAAAGCGGCAACTACATATTTTAATAAGCCGGCGAAAAATCTGACAAGACAGGAAGCCGCAATGATAGCAGCCTGCCTGCCCAGCCCCCGGAGATATAAAGTAAAACCACTTTCTTCTTTTGTAGCCTACAGATCAAAAACGATTGTGCGGCAAATGAATAATCTTATAACCGATCCGGATATTTTGCGGGTTACAGGATTGCCACCTCCCTGATTGTTTTTATTCTACAATCAGGTCCAACTTATCACTGTTGTGGGTGGCGTTGCGATAGCCACACTTGATAGCAAACCGCATCCGGTATTTTCCTTTGGGAAGATTGGGGTAAATGCGGATTGTCGCTTCCTGCTGAATGTTCATTTGCTGCAGGGTAAGCGGAGTCATAATACGGGTGATCCAGCCGGAAGCATCTTCAACTCCCAGCATTATTGTATCCTTTAATAAAGAAGGGGATTGTATAAAACGGGAATAATGAGGCGGGATAAAAAAACGGCACTTCAGTGTAACCACTTCGCCTTTTTTGGCGGTAATTTTTTTTGGAGACACTTCAATTTTTATTTTAGCAAAGGAAACAAAGGAAGAATCATATAAGTAACCTATTGACCATACTTTTGTTGTTATGCTGTTTTGAAAACGCCACAAATCATATATATCAAGAAAATAAACCTGCTTACCGAGGAAGGAATCTTCTATCGGCCAGAAATTATAATTATTGATTCTTCCGGTATAAAAATTTTGAGAATAGGTTGGCTGGCCTGTATAGAACCAGTATTTTGATGCCCGCTGATAGGAATTGCTGAATACAACCGGCAAACCTTTTGTCTTTTCTTTCATTGCTGCGGGCCATTCTTTCCAGGCATGAAAACGGCTTCTTATTCCTTTTACGGGTATAATATCAGCAATCATAATTATTCTGGCCAGCATTACCAATATCAATGTAACGGGCAACAATTTATAAAGAAGTCTTTTCGCCCTGGTAGCAAATGTTGTCGCTTTTTCCTGTAAATACTGGTGAGATAATATAAACAGGGGAACCAATACCGGTATTGTCCAGTTGGCTTCCACTTTTCCACGAAAAGAACTGAGCAGAAAAAAACCAAAGAAGCCAAGCATAGTGTAACGCAATGCTTTTTCTGTTTCATTTTTTGTTTTGTATAACAATGCTGCAGGTAACAGAATAATTCCTGCGACCGGTCCGGCCAGTAGCAGTTGCCCACCGATATATTCAGCGGTGAAAGTAAGCTTGTAGGGGTGGGCATTGTTTTCAAATAAATGAAAACGAAAACTAACCCAATCATGCTGGTATTGCCACCAGAGATGAGGAGCAAACAGCAGCAAGGCAACAAGGCCGGCAAGATAGATTTGGTACTTTGTTAATAGCCGGATATTGGACAAAACAGTAAAAACTACGATGAGTACTGCATGATATTTACTATAGAACAGAAAAGCCACTGCCAAACCAAGCAAGAATGTATGCAGCAGTGATGGAGAACGGGTGAAATTTTTATAGCACCAAAAGAATAAGGCGGTAAAAAATAGTAAAGGAATATCCGGTACCGCCATAAACCCTGATAACTGGACCACCGCCATAGACAAAGCAATCGTATAAAAAAGAAAAGAATTTTTTTTATCTGTCAGTTTTTCTATAAGGACAAGAGAGAGAATATTCAGCAATAAAGGAAATAAACGAACCCCCAGTTCATTGGGAAATATTGCGTAACCCATTTTTATTATCAGGGCAATCATCGGAGGATGGTCAAAATAGCCCCAGTCAAGGTAGCGGGAATAAACCCAATAGTAAGCTTCATCATCCTGTAATTCCGTAAGACCCGACTGGATCAGGCCAAGCAACAGCCATATACCATAAAAAACAAGCCGGTGATTTTTTTGAAAAAATGCAGTCATACCAAACGAAAATACCAACAATTATTTCAACAGCTTATCGGTGGCAACAATGGCTTTTTGTAACCGTTCCTCATAATCCCCGCTGATATCAACCCATGGAACAGATTGGTTAATCATAATATCTTCATAGATATTATATAATTTCTGACGGCTTGCCAGGTCAGGGTATTCCCGCAGTTCGTCTTTTACCCACGGAAGGTCAATATTGCATAACAGGTAAAGGTCGTATTGCCGGCTAACTATCTCCTCAAGAATAAACCGGTGGCACTTTTCAAAAACAAATTCACACCACACTTTCATAACATACATGTCGGTATCAATGAAAAGAGGGGAATGGAAGGTGGCAAGTGGCAAGTGGGAGTTATTCATCATTACAGAATACTCTTCTTCCAAAGCAATTTGCCCTTTGGCAATATGCAGTAAATCATCATAGACATAATTAGTTCCGTTTGTCAGCAAATATTCCCTGGCAAACTCCGGGCACCACTTCGTATCGTAGTGCTGTGCAAGCTGTTCGCATAAAGTGCTTTTGCCGGTACTTTCGGGTCCTATGATGACAATTTTTTTAGGCATGAGAGTGTTTTACTCTTTTCTTCCACTCTAATAATCCGAATACAGCCATTATCAGCAACACAAAATAATAAACACTGGTAAACACCAATCCTTTTACAAAGTATAAAGGAATAGAAGCGATATTGGTAGCAATCCACCAGTACCAGCTTTCCACCTTTTTTCGTGTCATCAGCCACATACCGGTAAAGGCGGTTGCTGAGGCAAATGCATCCGCCCAGGGAATGGCACCTTCAAAGAAATTATCTTTCAGGTAAACAAGTGCAAAATAAATAGCGAGGTAAAAGAAAAGAAAAAACAGCACCTGGGACACCCACATTTGTTTATTGGAATAGCTGATATGTAAAACTCTTTCCTGCTGCGGGTCTTTTTTCATCCAGATATACCAACCATATAAACTCATAACGGTGTAATAAAAATTTACACTGGCTTCACCGGGCAGATGAAATTTGAAACTTAAATAAATATAGATGATGGTATTTATCAGCCCGACCGGGTAAACGAGAATATTTTCTTTCCTGCTAAACCAGACACTGGCAATGCCGGCAAATACAGCAATGTATTCGAGCCATCCGGTGTTTTGTATGCCGGTGATAAATTGCTGATATATTTCCTGAAAAGACAATAAAGATATTTATTCAAAAATACCAATACTTGCCGCAAAAGAAATTTGTTCGATAAGGTAAAAACTTGTTGAAAAGCAAGGATTGTGTGAGGTAGCCTCACCCTTTAAGGGAGGCCGGAAGGAGCCTGGTTTTTATATTTCCCCCAACTTCTTAAATATTTTATTCCACTGGAAGTTTGAAACCTTGTAGCCACCTGCTGCCAGTTACCATTTCTTGATGTCCATACAAGGAAATGAAGATGAGGAACTAATGAATAACCCGTCTTTCCACTCAGGGCTATCACTTGTCCTTTCTTCACCGTGTCGCCCACATTTACCAGGGCGCCGTTGTGTTGCAGGTGCCAGTAACCGGCTCTGGAACCATCAGCATGTTGTATCACAATATTATTTCCGTGAGAACGGTATTTACTTTTTAATCCGCCAAGGGTGCCATTTTCTTTTACCCGAGTTACCACTCCCTCTCTTGCAGCGGTAATGTTGGTTCCCTTTTTCATATTAAAATCCAGCGCCGCTCTTTCTTTGTGGGTAAAGGGGCTGAAATAGCCCTGGATAACCCGGAATGTTTTTCCTTCTTCGTACGGCAGGGCATACACATAACTGGTATCATCTTTAATAACACCTTTTTGCAAAAGCTTTACCTGTTTACGCAAGGGATTATTGCTGGCAGAACAGCCCAAAAGGCATATAAAGAAAACAAACAGGAAGAATTTCAGCACTATTTTGATATTCATACAAATACTATTGGCGAAAATAAGTTCATCCTGAAAATTTCCCCTTCATAATTATTTAATTGTTTGCCAAATAAAAACTGTGTAGCTTTTCTGTCCAAATTTTTTAACATAAAAAACTACTATTATGTCAACACAAGAAGCGGTAATGACAACACAGGATGTTGCCAACCGGTTTAATGAACTGGCCCAAACCGGCCAGTGGGATCAGATACAGGCTGAACTGTATGCTGATAATGCAGTAAGTATTGAACCGGCAAATGCTGCTGCAATGGGAATAACAAACGCAGAAGGCCTTGCTGCCATTAAGCAAAAAGGAGAAGCCTTTAACCAGATGGTAGAAGAAATGCATGGTGGCTATTCGAACGAACCACAGGTAGCGGGTAATCATTTCTCCGTAGCGATGGGTATGGACATTACTATGAAAGGAATGGGCCGCAGCAAAATGGATGAAATTGCTGTGTATGAAGTGAAAGACGGGAAGATTGTGAAAGAGCAATTCTTCTTTTAATGTAATTTCAAAAAAGGGTTAGTAAGTCCTGTCATCCTGAGCTTGTCGAAGAGCCGAAGGATGGCGGGACTTCCTTATTTTAGCACCTTATACAGCAATACAATGCACAAAAAAATTCTTCTGCTTGGCAGCGGCGAACTCGGTAAGGAGTTAGTCATCTCCTTAAAACGATTAGGGCAAACAGTAATATCAACTGACAGCTATGCAGGCGCACCGGCCATGCAGGTGGCTGATGGTTTTGAAGTAATTGATATGCTGAATGGTTCAGCATTAGATGCAGTTGTAGAAAAACATAAGCCTGATTTAATAATTCCGGAAATAGAAGCAATAAGAACAGAACGATTTTATGAATATGAAAAGCAGGGGATACAAGTAGTACCCAGTGCCAAAGCTGCTAATTTTACCATGAACAGGAAACTGATAAGAGATTTGGTAAGCAAAGATCTGGGATTAAAAACGGCGAAATATTTTTATGCTACTACGTTTGAAGAATTTGCTCAGGCAGTAAAACATATTGGGTTACCCTGTGTGGTAAAACCATTGATGTCATCATCCGGTAAAGGGCAAAGTGTATTGAAGAACGAAGCCGGCAGGCAAACCGTGTGGGAATATGCCATCAACAATTCAAGAGGTGATATTAAGGAAGTAATCATAGAAGAATTTATTTCTTTTCATACAGAAATTACATTGCTGACGGTAACGCAAAAGAAAGGAGACACATTATTTTGTCCACCCATTGGCCACCGGCAGGAACGAGGTGACTACCAGGAAAGCTGGCAACCCGTTGCCATCAGCGAAAAAGATTATATGGATGCCTGCGATATGGCAAAAAAAGTTACTACTGCATTAACCGGCGCAGGATTATGGGGAGTAGAATTTTTCTTAACAGATAAAGGAGTTTACTTTTCTGAATTAAGTCCACGGCCGCATGATACAGGCATGGTAACATTAGCAGGCACACAAAATTTATCTGAATTTGAATTACATGCAAGAGCCATTTTAGGATTACCCATTCCGGAAATAAAATTGGAAAGGGCCGGGGTAAGTACCGTAGTGCTGGCCGATAAGACGGCGAAACAATTTACTATTACTGGTATTGAAAAGGCATTAGAACAGACCAATACCGATGTAAGAATTTTTGGCAAGCCCACTATAAGACCTTACCGCAGAATGGCGGTTGCATTGGTATATGAGGAGATTGGTGCTAATATGAATGAGCTTCGTAAGAAAGCAAAGACAGCGGCAGATTATATTTCTATTCAATAAACAACTGAATATTTTTTTGAACCACATAGAAACATAGGCATATAGAAATACACACATAGATTTCTATCCACGCCGTTGGCGGGACAAGTTGTGAACCCTATGTTTCTATCTGCCGTAGCCTGCCCTGACAAAGGAAGGGTGGTAAAAAGTTCATTACTACAAATTTAAAAAAGTATGGAAAAGATAAACCTTGCCGAAAAACTTTCCACCTTCAGTGATTATTTTAACCCGAGAATAGCCGGAAAGCTAAACGGTCAACAAGTGAAGCTGGTAAAATTCAAAGGAGAATTTATCTGGCATCACCATGATAACGAAGATGAATTATTTTATGTGGTAAAAGGAAGTTTTGATATGCACCTGCTGGATAAAATCATTACCGTGAATGCCGGAGAGTTTTTAATCATGCCCCGTGGGGTCGAACATAAACCAGTAGCAGAGGAAGAAGTAGAGATAATGTTGTTTGAACCGGCTACAACATTAAATACCGGGAATATTACGGATAGCGGATTAACAGTAAGTGAATTGCAGAAAATTTAGTTTCGTATTGGAAAAGTCTTGATTACAGACCCAATAAACTAATTAACCAGTTAGCTAATCAACTACCAGCTTCCACCATCTTTTTCAAATTACCCAACCCTTGTTCAAATTGTTTGCTCAAACTTTTTTGCAGCATTGGTCCCATCAGCCGGGCAATTGGCCAGGGCAATGCGCCGCTGTTTTGCCAGGTTACTTTGGTTTCGCCATTGCCCCATTGTTCAAACAGCCAGTTGTCTTTGGCTTTGCTTTTCCAGGGTTTCAGAAATTCTAAATCGAAGTGCATATGTTTATCATCCATGCTGTTAAGTGTTAAACTGCCCATGCCCACTTTCTTTCCTTCCCAGGCATATTTATGGCCGGGAGTTTTGGGTGTACCGGTAATATCTTTTTTAGTAGTCGGGTCACTCTGCTGCCAGGGATTCCACTGACTGTAGTAGTTGAGGTCACTTACTTTGTCCATCACTTCGCCTACCGGTTTTGTAATAATAATTGTTTTTTCAATATTAAAAATCTTCGGCATGAGGGCTGCTATTATTAACAAAGTAATAATGAGGCCGATAAAAATATAAACAACTATCATAACAGGTAATTTAATAAAGTCAAGGTAGCGATTTGCAATGGAGTAAGCAAACCGTTTATCATTGCTTTTGATACAAACTCATCAGTACTTTCTCCGGCGTCATCGGCGCATCATACGAAATATCAGCAGCAGGATTAAATGCTTTTACCGCATGTCGCAAGGCAAAGTATGCACCGATGCCATACATCAGCGGTGGTTCACCCACGGCTTTACTTCTGAATATGGCCAGGTTATCTTTTTTAGTTTCTAAAAAATGAATATCAATTTCTTTTGGTGCTGAATAAATATCGGGCACTTTATAAGTACTCAGTGCATTTGATTTTAGTTTGCCCTCTTTATCATAAACGATTTCTTCCATCGTCATCCAGCCGATTCCCTGCACCAAAGAACCTTCCACCTGGCCAATATCAATAATCGGATTCATGCTTTTGCCAAAGTCATGCACAATTTTTACCGCATCCATTTCATAAATACCCCGCAGGCAATCAACCGTGGTGGTAATAATGGCTGTGCCATAGACATGATAAGTAAAGGGATGACCTTTCTCTTTTTTATTATCAAAATAAATACCCGGCGGTGCATAATGGGCATGCTCTGAAAGACTGACTCTTTTTTCAAAAGAAGCCCAGGCTAATTTGTTCCAGGGCCAATCTGTTTTTTTGCCATCAATGTATAACCAGTCATCTTTTATTTCTACGGAACTGAGTTCCGTTTTCCATTCATCTGCCGCCACCTGTTTCATTCGTTGCAAAATAGAAAGGCAGGCAATCTCAGTTGCCTTACCATTCAGATCAGAAGAGGCACTGGCAGCAGTGGGAGATGTGTTAGCAACCCGGTAAGTGTTGGTGGTATTTATTTTTATTCTTGCAGGGTCAATCGAGAGAGTAGCAGCAGCTACCTGTAGAATTTTTGTGTTGAGACCTTGTCCCATTTCAACTCCTGCCGTACTTACACCTACACTACCATCATTATACACATGCACCAATGCCCTGGCCTGGTTCATATGTGTTTTGGTAAAAGAGATGCCGAAACAAATTGGCATTAAGGCCATTCCTTTTTTAGACAATTTATTCGACGCATTAAAATCATCAACTTCCTGCTGCAATTTTTTTACATCATATAACTCAACAGCTTTATTCCAGCATTCATTGGCTTCGCTTTGTGCAATTTGTCCGTAAGGAAATTCATCACCCGTTTGTAATAAATTCTTTTGCTGAATAATAGTGGGAGAGATTTTTAAATGTTCTGCTGCTTTTACAATCGCCGCTTCTATCACAAACATTCCCTGCGGCCCGCCGAAACCACGGAAGGCGGTGTTGGGTGGTAAATGAGTACGGCAACTATAAGCAGTTGCCTTTACATTCGGAACAAAATATGAATTGGTGCAATGAAATAATGTCCGTTCCATCACCGCAGGAGATAAATCTGCAGCAGCTCCTGCATTCTGATAGAAAGTGGCTTCGTAAGCAATAATTTTTAATTCTTTATTCAAACCAATTTTAAAATCGGATGAATAAGGATGCCGCTTACCTGTCATCCGCATATCTTCCATGCGGTGGAGGCAATACTTCACTGGTTTTTTTAAATGATAAGCTGCCAATGCACACATCACCGCCCAGGTAGTCGCCTGGTCTTCTTTACCACCAAAGCCGCCACCAAGCCTGGTGGTATCCACTTCAATTAAATTCATCGGGATGTTTAATATCCTTGCAGTAGTTCGTTGCACAGCTGTTGGTCCCTGTGTGGATGAATAAATCCGTAAAGCACCATTTTCCTGCGGCACAGCATATGCACCTTGTGTTTCGATGTATAAATGTTCTTGTCCGTTTGTTTCTGTTTGTCCTTCAAAAATATATTCGCATTGGCTCCATGCAGAGGTTGTGTCACCTATTTGAAATGTTCTTGGCGGAATAATCAGTTCACCTTTTTCTTTCGCTTCTCTTGGGTCGGTGATTATGGGTAATGGTTTTATCTCCACTTTTATTTTCTTCACTGCTGCTTTTGCCGCTTCATCGGATGTAGCGATTACCAATGCAATGGGCATTCCACAAAAATGAACATGGGTGGAAGCCAGCAACTCTTCATCAGGAATGATACCACCTATCTGGTTTTCACCGGGAATATCAGCAGCGGTAAAAATCCTTATGACACCCGGCACCTTCATCGCTTCAGTGGTATCCAATGATTTTATTTTTCCATGTGCTACCGGGGAATCAAAGGCAGAAGCATACAGCGTACCGTTTATCACCGGAATATCATCAAGGTAAACCGACTCGCCTCTTACATGGGTATATGAATCTATATTTTTCATTTTGTTTATAGCCACTAATTACACCAATGACACTACTAAGAAAATTCGTAGCCACGAAATCACACAAATTTTCACGAAGCGAAAATCTTTAGTGTTAATTGGTGCGAATTCGTGGCTATTATTTTTTTTGCCGAAGGCAAACAAATTGTTTTTAATTAAATTTATTAGTGTCATTGGTGTAATTCGTGGCCATCTTTATTTAAATTAATCAGCGGCAACAAATGCACTTTCATCAATTGCCCCAGCAATAGTGTTTTATACTCCTTACTTCCCCTCGCATCACTGATAGGTGAAATTTCAGTTTTCATTACCTCAATCGCTTCGTTAATTAAATCTTCCGTAATTTTTCTCCCTTGCAAAAATGCTGATGTCTTTTGTAAATA
>JANPMI010000344.1:0-2091 GCA_031422725.1 Chitinophagaceae bacterium
GAAATGGTGATTTCGATAGCTATTTCACCGGGCCCCGGTCCAACATTCAATGTAGTAGTAACATTTCAACATTAAAATTTCAGGATAAATATTTTCCTACTATCGGTACTCTGCGCCCCACACCAAATGCCTTGGGTGAAATGCGGATAATGGGGCAAAACTGGTTGCGTTTGTATTCATTGACATTTACTATTTTTAATACCCTGTCCACTAATGCCGCATCAAAACCCTGTGCTTTGATTTCTTTTGGCCCCTGCCTTCTTTCAATGTATTGATATAAGATCTGATCAAGGATAACATAGTCGGGTAATGAGTCGGAATCTTTTTGTCCGGGTCTCAATTCTGCGGATGGTGGTTTTACAATAATATTATTGGGAATTATCTCTTTAGCCCGGTTGATATATTTTGCCAGGGCATATATCTGTATTTTGTAACAATCACCCAATACACCAAGGCCACCCGCCATATCTCCATATAATGTACCGTAACCAGTTGCCAGTTCACTTTTGTTAGATGTATTTAATAATATGTATCCAAACTTATTGGCAATGGCCATTAATAAATTACCTCTTGTTCTTGCTTGTATGTTTTCTTCCGCCACACTGAATGGCAAGTCTTTATAAATCGGTTTTAATTCACTTAAAAAACTTTCATAAATACTTTTTATAGGAATAATATCATAAGGATTTCCCAGCTTCTTACTAAGCTGCTCTGCATCAGTTACCGAATGACCGGTTGAATATGGTGAAGGCATCAAAACAGCCCTGACATTTTCTTTGCCCAATGCATCGCAGGCCAACGCCAATGTAACAGCACTGTCAATACCTCCGCTGCTGCCAAGTATAGCTTTTGTAAAACCCATCTTGCTGAAATAATCTTTTATCGCCATTACAATAGCATTATATATTTCAGCAGTGCATAAGTTATAATCCAGCTCTGCGGGATTGTATTCCGCATCGGGTAAATCTTTTGCCATTGTTGTTACCGGCTGAACAAAAGTTCCGTCATCTTTTAATTCAAAAATTTCCATCGCCTCTTCAAACAGGGGGAGTTGTTTGATAAGATTAGCATTCTTATCAAACACTAATGAAGCACCATCAAAAACAATCTCCGTCTGGCTGCCCACACAATTGCTATAAAGCATCGGCAGCTTATACTTTGTCGTATTGAGTTTTACAATGGCCTTCCTGTCTTCCACATGAGTGTAATCGAAGGGTGAAGCCGATATGTTCAGCATAATATCCGGGTGTTGTTTCATCAGTTCATCCATCGGGCAATTGCGGTAGAGTGGATTGTCGCCGAGATTCCAGATATCTTCACAAATGGTGATAGCCAGTTTTTTTCCTTTGAATTGAATTACATTCCAGTTATAGGCCGGTTCGAAGTAGCGGTACTCATCGAAGACATCATAATTGGGCAGGCAGGTTTTGTGAGCCACTCCTTTTACTTCTTTTTCATACAGGAAATAAGCGGCATTAAATAAGTCTTTGCCTTCCTTTACCGGATTTCTGTCAGGAGCTCCTATCAATACACCAATAGTATCAGCATGTAACTTTATTGTATCAATTGCATTATAGCATTTGCTGATAAAATCATCAAACTCTAAAAAATCTCTTGGAGGATAGCCGCAAACACACAGTTCTGAAAACATCACCAGGTCGGCCCCCTGCCGTTTGGCCCAGTCAATACCTTCAATAATTTTACGGGTATTGTCTTCAAAATTGCCGATGTGATAGTTTTGCTGCGCTAAGGCGATTTTCATAGTACAAATTTAAGACCCCCGCCCCTACTTGTCCCGATATTTTCGGGAAAGGGTAATAAAAAGTTCAATACCCCTGCAATACACTCTCACCCTGCATTTACGCTATCTTCGCCAACAACATTTTTTTCAATTTTTCGTTATCAATCACCATGAAAAAAATCACTTTCATTTTGTTGCTTGCCGTTTCGTTATTTGCCTGCAAAAAGAAAAAAGGGATTCCTGATGTTTCTGATATAAAAGTGGACATTAACCTGGAGCGGTTTGACAGAGATTTCTTCACTATTGACAGCAACAATGTTTTGCCGGGGTTAAATGAGTTAAATAAAAAG
>JANPMI010000345.1:0-17072 GCA_031422725.1 Chitinophagaceae bacterium
AAGAGAAGTTGCTGCTAAGGAACAACATAACAGCAAAAAACAACTACTTTTGAATTATGAAAAAGAATGATATTATTTATTGGGTAACAACAGGTTTAATTTTTTTGTTTGAGGGAGTATTACCGGCTTTAACCTCACAAACTGATGCTGCAAAAGAAGGGATAAGACACCTTGGTTATCCCGAATACTTTGGGGTGGTGTTAGCTATTTTTAAAGTTTTTGGAAGTATCGTTTTAATTGTGCCACAAATACAACCAAAATACAAAGAATGGGCTTATGTAGGTTTTGGTTTCGATTTTCTTTTTGCGTTTATAAGCATTTTAGCAGTTGATGGATGGGTTTTAATAGCACTTTTACCAATCGTCTTTTTTGCGTTTATTATGGTGTCCTATATTACTTATCATAAACGACTCAATAATATTTAACTTCTTTAATAATTTTGTACCGCTTTACCCTACATTTGCAAACTAACAATTGTTAGTTTTATTATGAATTTTATAGCCACAGAACTTACACAACAAGTAGCACAAACTGCTAAAGACTTTGCCAACCAACATATAAAACCCAACATCATGATTTGGGATGAAAGCCAAGAATTTCCTGTTGAAATTTTTAAAGAAATGGGAAAACTAGGTTTAATGGGTGTTTTAGTGCCTGAGCAATATGGTGGCTCAGGTTTGGGTTATTTTGAGTACAACGCCATTATTCAAGAAATTGCACAGGTTTGTGGTAGTATTGGGCTTAGCCTTGCTGCTCACAATAGCCTTTGTACTAATCACATTTTAACTTTTGGAAACGAAAATCAAAAACAACAATACTTACCCAAGTTAGCCACTGCTGAACATATTGGTGCTTGGGGGTTAACTGAACCTAACACAGGCAGCGATGCTGGCAATATGCAAACCACTGCTGTAAAACAAGGTGAAAACTGGGTTTTAAATGGTACAAAAAGTTGGATTACGCATGGCAAAAGTGGGGATATTGCTGTTGTAATCGCAAGAACTGGAGAGCCAAGGGCCAAAAATAATGCTACTACTTTTATTGTTGAAAGAGGAACTGCTGGTTTTTTAGCTGGCAAAAAAGAAAATAAATTAGGCATGCGAGCAAGTGAAACTTGCGAAATGATTTTTGATAATTGCATCATATCCGATGCTCAACGATTGGGTGAAGTTGGCGATGGATTTAAGCAAAGCATGAAAATATTAGATGGAGGAAGAATTTCCATTGCATCACTTTCATTGGGTATTGCCAAAGGTGCTTATGAAGCAGCCCTGCAATATTCGCAGGAGCGGCACCAGTTTGATCAGCCGATTTCTAATTTCCAGGGCATTTCTTTTAAACTGGCGGATATGGCTACGGAAATTGCAGCGGCTGACTTACTGACATTACAAGCCTGTGATTTAAAAGAAAGAAAACAACCGATGACCAAAGAAGCAGCCATGGCAAAATACTATGCCAGTGAAGTGGCAGTGAAAGTGGCAAATGATGCTGTGCAGATTTTTGGAGGTTATGGCTACACTAAAGATTTTCCGGTGGAGAAGTTTTATAGAGATGCTAAGCTGTGTACGATTGGGGAAGGAACGAGTGAGATACAGAAGCTGGTTATTAGCAGGGAGGTGTTGAAATAGCAAATTATTAAAATGTATGCCAGATATGTTGTTCAGGCGCATGCTAAGAAATAGTAGTTTATTTCCTTATGAAACTGTTTGACAAAAGCTGTCTTATTTAAATCGGGTCTATTTTGCAGCCATGATTTTAGGGTATATATTTTCATTTTACAATTCGAAAAAAAATTAAAAATATCTTCGGGATTAGTTCCATAATAGCTTGCTGCTCCGATTCCATGTTCAAAAAGAATGAAGGGTTTGTTCCTATTAATGGTTTTTTCAGCACCTACTAATACTTCAAGTTCTGCTCCTTCTACATCAATTTTAATAAAATCAATTTTAGTTTTAGAATCAATAACTGTATCCAGTTTAACCTTTGTTACTTGAATGTCTACTATTTCAGGAAAAGGTATATGATAAGATCTTTTCCTGAAACCACTGTAACCAGGAGAATTTTTTACGTATTTAAATATTGATTGACCTTCTGTATCACTTAACGCATATGGTAATACGACATGTTTTGGATTGAGGTACCGGATTTTTAATTGCTCATATAAATTTGGTAATGGTTCAAACCCCCAATGCGTACCTGCCGGGGCTAATGCAATCATTTTATCAAAAAACCTTCCTTTATGGCAGCCTATATCTATACAATTAGAATGTACATTAATTACACTTTTCATGATTTGAAAAGTCTGTTGGTTGTATTGTATATTCTTTAAAAAATAGTAAGGAGTTTTTAATAAATTTTTCAAAGACGGTATTTTAAAAATTTTAGAAGTTATTAAACTACAAACGAAGTTTTGTTTTGTGGTTTATCTCACCTCCTGCATCTCAACCAATTTCCTGTAAAAACCATTTTGCGCAAGTAACTGCTC
Source organism: Chitinophagaceae bacterium (assembly GCA_031422725.1). Classification (GTDB taxonomy): domain Bacteria; phylum Bacteroidota; class Bacteroidia; order Chitinophagales; family Chitinophagaceae; genus JJ008. The sequence continues at coordinate 2,486 of JANPMI010000345.1, forward strand.
ATGGTTTCCCCTCTCCACAATCTTTCCTTTTTGCAACACAATAATTTCATCGGCATGACGGATAGTGGAAAGACGATGGGCAATAACAATGCTGGTACGGTTCTGCATCATATTATTAATAGCATCCTGTACCAGCCGTTCGCTTTCGGTGTCAAGAGATGAAGTGGCTTCATCAAGAATAAGTATCGGAGGATTTTTTAAAACTGCTCTTGCAATAGTCAGCCGTTGTCTTTCTCCGCCGCTGAGTTTGCTGCCCCTGTCCCCGATATTGCTTTGGTAGCCCCCTTCTTTTTTAATGATAAAATCATGGGCATTGGCAATTTTGGCCGCTTCAATTATTTGTTCGTCTGTGGCGCCATGAAAACCCAACGCTATGTTGCTGGCAATGGTATCATTGAACAAAATGGGTTCCTGTGTAACAATGCTCATCAGGCTGCGGACAGAGTACAGTGAATAATCTTTGATATTTATTCCGTCAATCAGCACTTCTCCGCTGGTTACATCATGAAATCTTGGAACCAAATCGGCCAGCGTAGATTTGCCGGCTCCTGAGGAACCTACCAAGGCAATGGTTTTTCCTTTTTCAACAGTAAGGTTAATATCATCAAGTATCACTGCATCGTTGTAAGCAAACCGGACATTTTTAAATTCTATTTTACTGACAAAGGTTTCTAATTGTTTTCCTCCCGGATTATCATCCACCGTCACAGGGGTATTCAGAATTTCCTCAATCCGGTTGATGGCAGCGCCACCTTTCCGCATATTGCTGAAAGAAGTGGATAACCCTTTTGCAGGATTGATAATATTATAAAAAATTCCGAGATAACCCAAAAATGCTGAGGCTTCCAATAACTCATTTTTAAGTACCAGCCTGCCGCCATAATAAAGAACCACCGTAAAAAGAAGCACTCCCATTACTTCAGAAAGCGGTGAAGCCAGGTCCCTTCTGTAAGCAATACTATTTTTTGCTTTCAGCAGTTCATCGTTGCCTTTAAAAAATTTTTGCCGCAATATCTTCTCAATATTGAATGCTTTTATTACCCGCAATCCACCTAATGTTTCATCTAATGTGGAAAGTGTTTCTCCATATTTACCTGCCACCTGCTGCGAATGTTTTTTCAATGATTTGGTAACACGGCCAATTACCAGCCCAAGCACAGGAATAAGAATCAGTATAAATAAAGTAAGCTGCACACTTATCAGGAATAAAACAGTAAGGGTAACGATGATTGTCATAGGATCTCTGATCCAGCCTTCCAGTGTGCCTACCACAGAGCCTTCCACTTCTCCCACATCATTCGTCATTCTGCTCATCAGATCGCCTTTTCTTTTTTCCGTAAAAAAGCCAATGGGCAACCGGAGTACTTTATCATACAGATCTTCCCGCAATTGATTAACAACCCTGTTTTTTAAAGGATTCAGAATATAATAGGAGAGATATAGAAACAGGTTTTTCAGAATGATAAAAGCTGTCATCAGTAAGCAAATGAAACCCAGTGTCGGTATTTTCCCTCTTGTTTCAATAGAATTAGAGAGGAAATCATTAACAGATTGAATAAGCGGATTGCCACTTGCTTTGCCAAAGCTGCCAGTACCGGTAAAAATCAATTGCAGAAAAGGCATGAGCATCGCAATAGATACGATAGAAAATAAAATGCTTAGCAGGATAAAAAGAAAATAGAGAACTATTTTTCCTTTGTAAGCTCTAAGGTATTGAAAAATCCGGGAGTATTGTTTCATTGAAAATGCTTCAGCTGCAAAGCCGCAAAGTAACTAATTTTACAGCGTCTGCCATAGCTTTAGGGAAGCAGGCGTTGTAAATAAATAATAATTATGGAAGAAGGCAAACGACAAAAACAGATAGCCGGTCTGCTGAACGAAGAGATGAATATCATTTTTCAACGGCTGGGACTGGGTATGATTGACGGGGGAATGGTATCCATTTCGTCTGTAAAAGTGACACCCGACCTGCTGGAGGCAAGGTTTTACCTGAGTTTTTTCCAGGTAAAAGAGGTGAAAGCCGCTTTAAAGAAAATTGAAGACCGCCATCATGAAATAAAAAAGGAACTGGCCACCAAAGTGAGACACCAGTTAAGAAGTATTCCTGTGCTGAAATTTTTCCAGGATGACACATTAGACCATGTGTTTAAGATGGAAGAGATATTTAAAAAGATTGGAGAAGAGAAGAAAGATGGTAATGAGCAATAAGCAACATACAATAGGCAATATGCATTGCCAATTGTCTATTGCCTGTTTTCAATTAAATAGAAAAATAAATATTCAACAATAATAAAGTCCCTTGCATTTTCTTTTCGCCTGGCGATATTTCAAAGCAAAAAAATCTACCAATGCCATTAATGTCATTGCCTGGGTAAGTATTATGGCAATCATTATCGGTACCGCTGCATTAATACTCGTATTGAGTGTGTTTAATGGATTTGAAGGGCTGGTAAAATCTTTATACTCCTCTTTTTACACAGATTTAAAAATCTCTCCTGCTTCAGGCAAAGTGCTTACCCTTACTGCTGAGCAGTTACAACAGTTAAAAGGAATCAGTGGTATAAAAAATTTTTCATTGGTAGTGGAAGAAAAGGCATTGCTGCAGAACGGCGATTACCAGTCTGTTATTTATCTGAAGGGAGTGGATGAAAATTACCGCTATGTTACCGGAGTGGCAGACCACCTGATAAATGGCGAGTATAACCTGGGTAATGAAGATACTCCCAAACTCATATTAGGTGCGGGGGTAGAAGCTGCCCTGGGTATTTATGCTGACCAGAACATTATGCCGTTAAAAATTTATTTACCAAGAAAAAGTAACAGCAGCCAGATCAACCTGCTGGAAGATATTAGCAATGATACCATCCGTTCATCGGCTGCCTTTCTTATTCAGCAGGACTTTGACAATAAATATGGCATCACTAATATTGATTTTGTAAAAAGATCGCTGAAGCTGGAGTCAAATCAATACAGCGGCGTAGAAATTGCCGTAAATGATCCTGACAATACCAATGAAATTAAAAAGATAATTCAGGAGAACCTGGGCGGAAAATACCTGGTGCAGAACAGGTATGAACAAAACCGCAGCCTTTATTCTATTATGAATGTGGAAAGATGGGTGATTTATGGTGTGCTATGTTTGATACTGGTGGTGGCAGCATTTAATATGATTGGTGCATTGACCATGCTGGTATTAGAAAAACAAAAAGATATCAGTGTGCTGCATGCACTTGGGGGTAACCGTAGTTTTATACAGCGGATATTTTTAAGCGAAGGCATGCTGCTGGCACTTATTGGTGGAGGGATAGGTATGCTGCTGGCCTTATTAATCGCCTGGTTGCAAATACAATTTCATCTGATTCCCTTAGCCGGAGGTTCTTTTTTAATCAGCTACTTTCCCGTCAAACTCCGTCTGATGGATTTTTTACTGGTGGGGGCCACCGTATTTGTTATTGCGTTAATTGCCTCTTGGTTGCCCTCCAAAAAAGCGGCTGCACAAGATTTTTCATTGCGGAGTGAATAAAAACTCCTGTCCCCCTATCCTTCGATAAACTCAGGACGGAGACTTAGATCTTATTGTCTTTCTAATACTTGAATAGCCTTAAAGAAAAAGAAAGCTCTTGCTTATTATTCATTATTGGAACTTTCTTCTTTAAGTAGTTTAAGTTGATAAAGGAACTCTTCAATTTAGGTTCCCCTTGAGGGGACAGGAGGTTTAATAATCTCCCAGTGTTTCCGGCAATTGGGCCAATGCTTTGGCCAATTGTTCATCATTAGGGGCAATGCCGTGCCACTCATGGGTGCCTTCCATAAAGTCAACACCCTTCCCCATGGCAGTATGCATCATAATGCCAATGGGTTTTCCCTGCCCGGTCATTGATTTTGCTTTTTCCAAAACGGCCACTACATCATCCATATCATTACCATTCATTTCCAGGGTTGTCCAGCCAAAAGCATCAAATTTCTGACGGATATCACCTAACCCCATTACTTTATCGGTAGGGCCATCAATTTGCTGGCCATTCCAGTCAATGGTGGAAATAAGATTATCCACTTTATGATGGGCTGCAAACATTACGGCCTCCCATATCTGTCCCTCATCCAGTTCTCCGTCGCCATGTAATGAAAAAACAAGATTTTTTTCTCCGTTCAATTTTTTGGTTAATGCAGCCCCAATAGCTACACTCATTCCCTGTCCTAATGAACCAGAAGCAATTCTTACTCCCGGCAAATGGTCATGAGTTGCCGGATGACCCTGCAATCTTGAATTTATTTTACGGAATGTAGCCAATTCTTTTACATCGAAATATCCTGAACGGGCAAGGGTAGAATAAAATACCGGTGAAATATGGCCATTAGAAAGTATAAATATGTCTTCATTGGCAGCATCCATATTGAATGCCGGATTGTGTTTCATCAGTTTGAAATACAAAGCGGTAAAGAAATCGGCGCATCCCAAAGAACCTCCGGGATGCCCACTACTGGCTCCGTGTACCATGCGTACAATATCACGTCTTATTTGTGAAGCAATTGCTGTAAGTTCTGCCATAAAAAATAGGTTCTTTTTAAACTTTTTGTATCTTGCGGCTTCAAATGCCTGATTGTGCCGCAAAAGTGCAATCTTTTTCAATACAAAATCCATCCGGATTAATCTACTTGCCAAAAAATTCAAATTGTCCTGTGGTTTACTGAGAATAACCATTGGTATTATAATTGATATAACCTTAATACAAAACCCAGGGCCTTAAACCTACTTTTGTATCATATTAAACGCTGCTTAAATGCTTGATGTATTATTAACGGCCTCGGTCTCCTTTATTATCACTTTTCTGGCTATTCCGGTCATTATGCAGGTGGCAGAACAGAAAAAATTATACGATGTACCTGATGAAAGAAAACTGCATACCCGGCTCGTTGCCTCTCTTGGCGGTATAGGAATCTTTGCCGGATTTTTACTGGCGGCTCTTTTATCCATACAAGGATACCTGAGTCCCGAATTTCAGTACTTTTTTGCGGCAGCGTTAGTTATTTTCTTCCTGGGATTGAAGGATGATATCATGATTTTATCTGCTACCAAGAAATTTATTGGCCAGATTATAGCCGCTTCCATACTTATCCATCTTGGTGATATCCGCCTGGACAGTATGTACGGCTTGCTGGGATTTGAACAGTTGCCGGAGGGGTTTGGTCTTGCATTATCGTATCTTACTATTATTGTTGTTATGAATTCTTTTAATCTTATAGACGGGGTGGATGGTCTTGCCGCCAGCCTGGGAATTCTTACGATGATTGTTTTTGGTATTTATTTTTTTGTAGTGGACTACCAGGCTTATGCTTTGCTGGCTTTTTCAATGGCAGGAAGCCTCGTGGCATTTATCATCTTTAACCATCACCCTGCTAAAATATTTATGGGGGACTCCGGTTCATTGATGATTGGTCTGGTAAATGCAATCCTCGTTATCAAATTTATCAATGTAGCCAATGCGCCTTTTGTAGCTTTTCCTGTCACATCAGCCGTAGCCGTTGGTTTTGCTGTATTAATTGTTCCTTTATTAGATACACTCCGGGTTTTCGGTATCCGGATTATTAATGGACGATCACCTTTTACTCCTGACCGTAACCATGTGCATCATTTGCTACTGGACAGAGGGCTGGGTCATGCTGCTGTAACATTTACCTGCGTAGGTATTAATATTGCTTTTATTATGATTGCATGGATGGGAAGATCACTGGGTCCTAATTACCTGATGCTTGTCCTGTTAACTCTCTCCTTTAGTGGTTTAGGATTACTGTATTACCGCAGAACAGGCCGCAAAATGGTTATTGCCAAACGAATGGATGGTGCCACAGAGCTTAAAACCAGTTCTAAAGTTGTGACCCTGACCAAAGAGGCTCAGCAGATGGCGGATAAAAATTGATTTTATATAACTTATTATTGTGCCCGGTCTCTTTTCAAACGAGACCGGGCATTTTTTTTGAATTATACTCTTTCATTAGATTTGCATCCCGGTTGTTAGTGGCAAATCATTAAAAACCCGGACCCATTTAAAACCCTGAATATGACAGAAGATATTACATCCATTATTGCTGTGACGGAAGACCATATGAAAAAAGCAATCAGCCACCTCGAAGCAGAGTTGGTTAAAATAAGGGCAGGTAAAGCCAATCCTCAAATGCTTGACGGATTAGTGGTGGATTATTATGGTTCTCCTATGCCTATCAGCCAGGTGGCTAATATAAGTGTTATGGATGCCCGTACCCTCACTATACAGCCGTGGGAAAAAAATATGGTACAACCAATCGAAAGAGCCATCATTGCCGCTAATATGGGTGTTACACCACAGGGTGATGGCATAATGATTCGCCTTTCCCTGCCTCCCCTGACAGAGGAAAGAAGAAAAGAGCTGGTGAAAAAATGCCTGGGGGAAGGTGAACATTCAAGGGTAGCCATCCGTAACATCCGCCGTGATGCCATAGAGCAAATTAAAAAACTGCAAAAGACGGGATTAAGTGAAGATGCTTCTAAAGATGCGGAAGCTGATGTGCAGCAGGTGACTGACAAGTTCATTACGGCTATTGAAAAGCATTTAGCAGCAAAAGAAAAAGAAATAATGGCTGTGTAAGATGAGAGGGGAATATTTTAACTCAGCATCTAAATTGTTTTTTTTGATTAACCTGTCATTTACCAAGCTCACTCCGGGTTAATGTTCTTCTTTCCATCAGGTCTGTTGGCAAGATAAACGCCAAAGAGAATGATGGCGAGGCATACCAGTTTTACCCAGGTAATATTTTCGCCGTCAATAAATCCCCAAAACAGGGCGATAAAAGGAATGCCATAGGTAACTAAGGAAGCGAATAGAATACCAGCCCTCTTTACCAATATATAAAACAATGCAGTAGCAATGGCGCTGCCGGCTATGCCTAATATTACAGATTCGAATACTGATTTTTTTACAACTGCATCAGTAAAGTTTAAATTCAGAAAGCCTTGTTGCCATAGAATGATGCCGGCGGGAAGGGTCATAAAAGCCAGGGAAACAGTGGCTATATGAATGGGATTGAGACCTTTTAAATAATGGCCTACCATGTTCACATTTATTCCATAAAGCAAGGTGGCCACCACTATGAGTAAAGTATAACCAAGATTATCAAAGCTCATACTTTTTTTATCTATTACCAGCGGTAAAACAATCAGCAGCATCAATCCCAGGAAACCTGTGAGTACACCCAAAATTTTCTGCTTTTTAATTTTATCCCTGAAAAAGAAAATACCAATTACCACTACACAAATCGGCGTCAGGGAATTCAGTATGCCAGCCAGGGAGCTGTCAAGTTTTGTAATAGCTTCCGCAAACAGGAAGGCCGGTAATAAATTTCCAAAAATGGCACTGAGAACAACAAGACCCAGTTTGCTTTTTGGAATTTTTGAAAAATGAAATAAAGCAAAAGGAATAAATACAAGTCCTGCTGAAAAAATACGCAGTGCAGCTACCTGTGCGGCTGACAGTCCGTGTTGACTGTCCTGCATCAGTTTAAAAGAACTGCCCCAGATAATACAAAGAATGATAAAAATAGACCAGCTGATAAACTTATTACTCATAAAGAGGGGCAAAGGTCATAAAACACCATCACAACAATGCATTTTTTTTAAACTCCGCAGCAAGATTTTACCGAAGTAGTATATTGTGCAGAATAATTTTCAATATAATTTTTTATGAGCAAGATTAAATTAAGTGAAATTTCTACCAGGGCGCCTAAGGACCTGGATAAAATGGTAACCAAAGAAAAAACGGCTGCCCTGGTAAAAGAACTGGATGAGTTGCAAAACCTTTTGTTTGCAGAAGGAAAACATTCGGTGCTGGTGGTAATTCAGGGAATGGACGGAAGCGGAAAAGATGGGGTTATAAGAAATGTACTGGGTAATATGAATCCACAAGGTGTATCAGTGAAATCATATAAAGCTCCCACACCGGAAGAGCTGTCCCATGATTTTTTATGGAGGATACATCACCATGCACCACCAAAAGGGATGATCCAGGTATTTAACAGGTCGCATTATGAAGATATATTGATTACCCGGGTGCATCAATGGTGTGATGATGAAACGGCTGAAAAAAGAATGAAAGCTATTAATGATTTTGAAAAATTGCTGCAGGAACATAACAATACGCATATATTGAAATTTTATCTTCACATTTCTCCCGGAGAGCAAAATGAAAGATTGAGTGAAAGAATGAAGGAGCCTGCTAAAATGTGGAAGTACAATGAAAAGGATTTTGAAGAAGCCAAACTCTGGGATATTTATATGCAGATGTATGAAGATTGTTTTGCTAATTGCAATAATCCTGAATGGACGGTAGTGCCTGCGGATCAGAACTGGTACAAGGAATATATTATTGCCAGCCAGTTACTCGGAGTATTAAAAGGGCTTGAAATGAAGTTTCCGGGCATGAAAAAATAACGTTTGCAGGGGATAAATATTCAGGAGTAACAATGGCAAGGCTAACAGATTGTAAATATTTTCAACACCTTTATATTATTTAAACATAAAATAACTATTTATGGGAATGATTAAGGAATTCAAAGATTTTGCCATGAGGGGCAGCATTGTTGATCTGGCAGTTGCTGTTATTATCGGAGGGGCTTTCGGAAAAGTAATTACGGCATTAACTGATAGCCTTATCATGCCAATTATTGCCATGTTGCTGGGGAAAGGAGGCATATCAGACGTAACTTTTACAGTTGGAAGCACAATATTCCCTGTAGGTATCTTTATTCAGGCAGTAATTGACTTCATCTTAATTGCTTTTGTATTATTCTTAATTATCAGGGCTATGAATTCTGCAAAGAAAAAAGAAGAAGCCGCCCCTGCCGAAACACCGGAGGATATTGTACTTCTGCGTGAAATAAGAGATGCGTTAAAGAAATAAAGGTGGAAAACACAGGCAAACCCTGAAACCTGTTTTCCCTTACTTTTGTAAAGTTCTGTTATGTTGAGCCTTCCCGAACCACAGGACTTTATTTTTTATCAATAATCCTGGGTTTGAAGTGAATAATACATCGTATCAAATAAAATTGGCGCAGTTTGAAGGTCCTTTTGACCTGCTGCTTTTCTTTATAGAAAGGGATGAGCTGGATATTTATAATATTCCCATCACCGGGATCATCAATGATTTTCTTGAGTATATTCACAAGAGTGAAGAACTTAATATTGAACTTAGCAGTGAGTTTATTTTATTTATTTCCACCCTGATGAGAATTAAGGCAAAGATGCTGCTTCCCCGGAAAGAGGTGGATGCTGAGGGCAATGAAATTGATCCCCGCCAGGAGCTCATCAATAAAATTCTGGAATATAAACGTTTCAAAGAAGCATCCGCACAAATGGCAGAAATGGAAGCACTCCGGATGCTGATGGTAAAGAGAGGAAATATACAGAAAGAATTATCCGGAATTGGAGAAGAAGACAGTGAAGGCACCGAGATACAAAACATTACGTTGTTTAAACTGATGCGTTCTTTTGAAAAGGCTATGCAGAAATACAGCGACCGCCTTAATAAACCGGTGCATACGGTGGTGCAGTATAACTACACGATGGAAGCCAGCAGGGACCAGATGCTGATACAGGCGAGGGAGCAAAGAACGTTATCATTTGAAAAAATATTTGACGGTTGTGAAAACCGGGTACATGCTATTTTTCTTTTTCTTTCATTGCTGGAACTGGTACAGCAGAAATTTTTAAAAATCATTATCGGGGAAGGAAAAAATAATTTTATCATTGAGTATAATGAACCAGAAAACCGCCTGGCGGAACTGGAAGAAACAAACCAATTACCATAACTTTTAAATTTTCAGGTATGAAACGTTCAGCAACTGCCCAATGGAAGGGCACCGGTAAAGAGGGAATGGGGAAAGTAACCACACAGTCAGGAGTGGTAAAGAACAAGAAGTATGATTTCAGGAGTCGCTTTGATGACGGCACTTACACCAATCCTGAAGAATTGATAGCAGCGGCGCATGCCTGTTGCTTTTCTATGAAACTTAGTTTTATTCTCGGCGCTGCCGGCTTTACTCCCCGCAAGATTGAAACCACCTGTAGTATAACATTGGAAAATGGAGCCATTACCGCCAGCCACCTGGAGGTTAAAGCTAAAGTACCCCGGATGAAAGCGGATAAATTTGCCGAATGTGCAGCAGAGGCCAAAGAAAATTGCCCGGTAAGTAAGTTGCTTAATACAACTATTACGATGGAAGCAAGTTTGGGCTAAGTGTAATCCGGGAAAAATATAAAGTGCATAAACGAAATCTGATTTCTTTATGCATTTTTTGTTTTCAGGTTCTTTTAAATCACTCAAGAATTCATACCAATTAAATATTAAAACAAGACTGTCACCCTGAGTTTATCGAAGGGTGAATATATGGCTTCGATAAACTCAGCCTGACAAATCTCTATTGATATATGTTTAATGTCTAATTAATATCAAATGTTCCTTAAAGACTTCAAAAAAGTTAGAACCGCCAGCCGGCATACACCTGCACCACATTATTTTTAGCATCAATTCCGGGAATAAAATTAGGCCGGTTGCCATTCTTGCTTACATTATTAAAACTTACATTGATCCGGCTCCCCACAAAGAATCCGCTGATAGGAGATATTTCACCTCCTGCCACAAGGCCATAATCAAACCGGTTAAAATAATCAAAGAGACTGCCTGCACTGCTTCCACCTGCACTGTCCACTTTTGCATTCAATAGAAAAGCTGCCTGGCCACCTGCATGCAATTGAATTTTTTTGCCAAAATTCAGGGTGATAAGTTGTGGCAGGAGCAGGTAATCCAGGTTTACATTCCCGGTATTGGTACTGGTTGTATAATCATAACCCTGGCGGGAGAGTATAATTTCTGACCGGAATCCCAATAATTTTTTTGGTTTGGGAGAAATGTAACCGCCAACCATATAGCCGGTACGGCTGTCGGCCTTAATGCCTGATGCATTAGTCACATTAGCAAAATTGACCCCGGCTTTTAAACCAATACTTAACTGCGCATGCAATAATGATGGGGTGAGCAATAGAAGAATAATTAACAGTCGCATGATTTTTGTTTGTTAAAAGGTACAATTTTTCGGGAAGTTGAGTTTGTTTTTTTAATATTTCGCCGAAAGACAAACTAAACTATGTTTAATCTGCTTCTTCATATTGCTGCGTTTTCGGATTCCAGATATGTTTACAAAAGGCACTTAGTATTTCATCAGTTGAAAGTTTGCGGATATAACTGTTATTGCGGCCGGTTCCATCCATATAAGTTTCCGTTTTTATTAAATGCGATGCCCATTGGAATATTAAATAAGGCTTGCATAGCTTTCCTATCTGTGTCTTTGGTTCCGATGGGTGCGGGTTTAATAATTTGGTACTTCCAGTGGCGTTGCCACAATAATAGCATCGGGGTTTCCGAATAGCCGTGGCAAATCAATCAACGCTTTGGCGGAAATAATATTGGCAGTGGATGTTGTCAGTGTGAATTCCGGTGCATGACTGGTTAAAGTAGTTATAATAAGCAAAATCAGAAAAGATAATTTCAATTGTTGAAATTGGTTTATCATAATTTGTTTTCTTTAATTTATTCATTTGCCTTATGATAAGTCGCCTTTAATTACAGCTATCACGCCGCCACACGAGTTTTACTCTGCAACCTCCTACAATGGCAGGCCAGGGCGCCCATGTATAAGCTAACCCGGTATGAACTCCCAGCACTTTTGCTTTTCCAAATGTAATGGGCTTGGTTCTATCAATCATGTCCGAATCTATTCTTCGGGTTGTATTTAGAAATAATTCACTAATGCTGGGGGTACCCTTAAGCGGAATGCCTATCATCTTCCACCAATTGACAAGAGCATTGTGATGATCGTAACCAGGTTGAAGGATAAACTCGACCTCAGTTTTATGAACAGCATTATATTCAACTGTGAATTCTATTTCATCGCAATCGTCGCCGGTCTTTAATACACCGCTGACTGTGGGCGGGATGTAGGGAAAAGGATAAACCTGCCTTACAAATGTCTTATCTGTTGCGGAAAGATAGTTATTCCAGCCAACCGAAGACCCGTCCCTGGTCATGTCAGCCGGGATTGGATAATGCATGATAGATAGTGGGTCATAGGCAGAGGAATTGTTAGTAGTTTTCGAAAATTTGGCGAAAATATTAGCCCTGATATTAGCGGAATCCCAGTTGTTTGGGGGACCCGTATAGTAGGCATATACTTTAGCTGTATCCCAGGGAATTCCTGCAGCCGGGCTCTGGTGTTCATGTATAAACCCCAGGGCATGACCAAATTCATGCAAGATCGTTCCGCTGAATTCTTCATTTTCTGTGCTGGTATCAAACCATCCAAAATTCATCGTCTTTGATCCAGGTGTAAGTACAAGAGCGTATCTACCGATAAAGGACCAGCTGGTATTATCCATTTCAAAACCCACCCTGATCTGTGCAGTTGCTACGTCAGTTACAAACTGAAAAGTTATATTGGCAAAGGTTTCCCACTCTTTTACAAAATGTTTTACTTTACTGGTCACAAACTCATCTCCTCCCGGGAGGAAACCTACTGTAATTGTATCACCTGCTCTCCACATTACATTGGTAATACCGCTAAGTGGCTGAATAATGGTTGTCACCGGTTCAATTCCGCCACTGGAATTAATTTTAGGAATAACCGGTTGCGGGGTCAGCGGGATTTTAGCCGGTAAATTTTTGGTATTTATTTTATCAATACAAAAATGACTTTTGCTAAAGTCATAAGATGGCGCAACGGGTTTTTTAGGTACAATTCCTGTTTTATCAACTGGCCTGGTAATAACAGGTATAGTATCTTCTGGTTTTTGGATAGTTTTCGGATTCTTTTTCGAGATAAGACTGTCTCCTTTACCCGCATCCGCAACTGTATTTCCTTCGTTGGTAATAAAAATATTATAGGCCGTTGAATTACCAAAAGCTTTCTGATTAGTATTTGACATGAACCATTTACCTGAAGCAGTATCGTATTGAAATTGTATCTCGTACCTGTTATATGCACCACCCCTTATATTAGGCGCCCAGTTCTGGAAGTAGGTAAATACAGCAGCAGGGTGATTATTGAGTGAAGGATGGTTTATATAAGATCCTTTTTTCTTTATTTTATCCTCGTTTACAAAATTGTTTTCCCGTGTAACAACATGAACAAAATAGCTATTGCCTGGTTCTGAATAGTATTGCACCAGGAATTGGGTTTCCGGCAGTATCAGGCTGTTGTCCAGGTTCATAATACTCCATTGTGTAGTGCCTTTTTTTGTTTGGATATAATATGCCAAAATAGGATGAGTATTATTTGTAATCGCTGTGACCAGTATTACTGCGTTTGGGTTATTATTGAGTTCAGGAACATCCAGCAGTGTGCAGGTGCCATTGCACCAATTGTTGGCTTTTGTGGCAGTATGAGTGAATTGTTTTTGGGAATAACTGGTGGAAGCAGTGATTATGAGCAGGGCTGGCAGAAATGATTTCAGACGTTGAACTTGTTTTTTCACGTTATGTATTTATTTGTCTATCATTTCCTTCAACGCATTAAAATCGAAATTCTGTTCCACCCGGTTTCTCCAGTTGTTCGTGGGTGGCTTATCGTCCCAGCTCCAGTACACAATTAATAACTGGGGAGCAGATTTCGGAAGACTCAGATCATAATAACCGGGGCTCAGCCTGACCAGTTCACGGCCATCTGTATTAATTGTACTAAACTCTTTAAATTGAAGCAGGTTACTATAATTTAAGATGGCTGGCTGGTCCAATGCTGCGGTGAGGCTATCAGCTAAGAGTAGCCGGGCCGGTTTCATTTCTTTTTCATGACTGGCTTTCAGCATGTCTATTGTAGCTTGCTTTCGCTGAGCTGAACTGATATAATTCTTAAGATAATTTTCTTTGGCCCTGGCCAACTTCGCTGGCGGTGTTACTTTTTCAAGAATCACCATATTTTTCTGTTTTTCCAATTCTTCCTCAGCAGCGGTTTTTACTACCATGTTCTTTTCTCTTTCCTCGATAGTTTCTGTATGTCTTTTTTCGTTGAAATTCAGATAGGCTTTTAAAAATTGCTTTTGCGTTACTGGTATATAAGGGCTTTGTTTTTCCCGGGTTATGATAACAGCTCTCGACCATGCCGTGCCTGTATTTGAAGTTTGATTATAATTGCCCTCGTAGACCGGGTAGCCTTTTAGTTCACCTGCCCGTTTATGTAACAGATATACGGGTTGTTTCTGAATGACATAAAATTTAATATACTCTGCAAACCAACTATTCAGTTGATTGGCCCATAGATAGAACCAGGTACCTGTTTCACCTCCTGGTGCAATTTTATTTTCATAGGTATTGCAGAAATAAGCAAGGAAGAGTGCATTGAGTGCATAGGGAACAGGACCATCTTTCACAGCTGCTTGTCCGCTAATACTACGGTACCATTCTGCTTCCATGCCTTTGAGCTCCGGATAAGCAGCCTGCAACAATTTCTGCATTTTATCAATCCGGCTCGTTACCTGGGGATACTGACTTTTGGGAAAGGCCGGATCAGG
>JANPMI010000346.1:0-11404 GCA_031422725.1 Chitinophagaceae bacterium
AAAAAATCAGCAGGCTGTATTTACGCCACAGCAACTAATAAGGGCTGGAGGATTGGCTATACCCTGACAACATGGGAGAATGAAGAAGTAATGCTGCAATTTCGAAACACAGGGGCACACAAAGAAGCTATGAAAAAAATCAGGAAGCTTTCGCATCAATATAAAACACTGCGGTGGGAAAGTGACAAGCCTGCAAACTGGCAAGAAGCAAAATTCCATCTTGCTGAAACTGACTTTAAAGTTTTAAAATAAAATGCCTTCTGATACGAAACGGCAGCATGAAAGTTTAATAAAATTATTTTGTACAAAATGATTTCAGTTGTACGAAGTCGTTGTATATATTGTTAAGTTCTTCAACTGGCGTACTGCAATCAAGACGAATAAAGGCAACTGTTCCTTTATCCGTATTAAAATTGATCCAGTTAGATGGCGCATGTGATTTTCTATCGCAGTAATCCAATTCAATTCCATTTATTTCATCCGGTTTGCCAGGATGCAATTTCAATAAGTCAAACATGTTGAAATTGAAATAGAATGTTTCTTTTCTTTTATTGATGATACTAATATTGCCATTCCGGTTAGCTGAAACAGAAATTGTTCTGCCCTCTGTCCATTTTTCTAACCTTTTGTTAATACTCTCCAGGGTTTCTTCAAAAGACTTTTCCTGAGCAGAAAGCAGAAAACTATTACCGATAAGTAAAACGGTAAATAATAATAAAAATTTCATATTGTAAATTTTCAGGTATTTGTTCATACGAGTTGCCCTTGTACCGTTAATGGATGTTTTATTGGGAGCAATTACATAAATAAAATATCAGCGTCATATTTAAATAAGCAGGAATACACATTAATCCTGTTTGAGAATGGTGCTTCATTGCATCGTTCTAAAGGATTTAATTCATACAGTTGGCGGAGATACTTCGTCCCGCCTGGGGCGGGATCAGTACACCAACCGAGGCGTGTTATCTTTTACAGGACACCTGCCAGGGCGGAAATGAATTAACGCAATAATTGTACAGAAACCTACCGTAAAAACAACTGACCCCACCATTGGTGAAATGCCATCGCTTTCTCTTTCCCTGAATTGTAATTTCAGATTAAGATAAAAACAGGTAATACATCTCATAGAATACAGCCATTTTATCGCCAACATTTTTTATGAAATCAATATTATTGGTAATTATATCCGGTATTGCTGTCCAGGCTTTTTACAGCTGCGGCAATACGGCTGCAACCGGCAATTACCCGGACCGGAGAATAACAATGGCACCGGATAGTGCTAATACTATCAGTGCCGTCATCAATGATGCAGATGACCCTGCCAGCCTGCTGGGTATTGATTTTAATATCGGGGATGATAGTCCCCCAATTGGAGATTTATTTGTAACAGCATCAAGCAGTAATACCAGCGTAGTACCCAATGCAAACCTTATTCTTTCGGGTAGCGGCACTACCCGAAACCTGAAGATCAAAGCTATTGCGGCTGGCTATTCTACTATAACGGTTACTGTTACTGATGGTGCCCATCGCAGTTCCTATGTTTTGAATTATGCCGCATCGCAGACTACATCTACGACGGGCAAACGCTGGCATACAGGCATTGCAGATGCCTCTGCTGCTATCGGCATTGACGGTGAATATATGATTGTAGCAAATGATGAAACAAATTATTTATATCTCTACAACCGGAATCATTCAGGCCTGCCAGTAAAGACTTTTGACTTTAACCAGGGAAATATTCTTGGGCTTACCGATAGCAGTGCTGGTACATGGAGGGCCGTGGATGTGGAGGGAGCGGTGAGAAGTACCAGTAACCCATCTGTCATTTACTGGATTGGTTCTATGAGCAACAATAGCATTTCTGATGACAGGCCAAACCGCAACAGGTTGTTCGCTATTACCGTTTCGGGCAAAGCGGCTACTACAAGTTTTGCCAACGCAGGCTATTACAGTCACCTGCGGGAACAACTGATCTCATGGGGTAATGCACAGGGTTATGATTTCGCAACCAGTGCTGCGGCCGGAAAAAATCCCAAACAGGGTGATGGATTTAATATAGAAGGAATGGTGTTTGGTCCCGACAACAGGACTATGTACATTGGTTTCAGGGCGCCTTTGGTACCAACTGCCAGTCGTACCAAAGCAGTAATAGCCCCGATACAGAATTTTGAAAGTTGGTTTAATAAGGGCTTACCGGCGGGTAATCCAACAATAGGCTCTCCCATTGAGCTTGACCTGGGTAGCAGGGGAATCAGGGATTTGATACGCCTGCGCAATGGCAATTATGTGATCATTGCAGGAAGCTGTGACCACGAAGTAAGACCAGCGGTTTATACCTGGACAGGCTATGCAACCGATGCGCCGGCGAAGATAAATTCGTTTGATCTTACAGGTCTGAATGTGGAAGGGGTGTTGCCTGTATATAAAGAAGGCGAGTTGCTATTGAACAAGTTGCAGGTGATTACTGACAATGGAAATGATATTTATTACTCCGATACTGTGAGTGCAAAAAATCTTTCCGCTGACAATTTTAAAAAATTCAGTTCAATAATTACTGAATCGCCGCAAAAAGTAGTACTACCGCTTACGTTTAATACATTATTTTCAACCCCTTATTCTATACTTTCCGCTAAACAATAACAGGGCTTTGATTTGTGGCTCCTAGGACATTCTCTTACCTCGTTCGGTGTGTGAGGACACACAATGTGGCGTTTCATTTATTTTGTTACGGTCACAAACCAAAGCGGAGGAAAGTGTTAAGCATTCTTTTTCTTCCACTCATTATAGGCTTTCAAAATTTCTTCTGCTTCAGAAAACTTTGTTTTGTCATCCACCGTCTTTAAGAAACCTTCCTCCATGCTTAAATATTTCATCAAAAATTCCTTTAGTTTTTTATTGGCGCCGGGTGTTGCCGGGGCCACTTCCACAAAACCTAATTCGGGGTTTTTGATAAACAATTCTGTGCCATAAGGTTCGGACCTGTTATAATTATTGCGGGGCATGCCCATTATGTATTTGAAATAGTCCTTGTAAATATCCACCGCACCTTCATAGGCCCGGTGGATAAAAAGACGGAGGTTGTTTATTTTTCTTTCCCCCATCCCCTGGTTTTTTTTCCATGCATTATTTGGCATATCCAGCACTTCAAAATGATACCAGGTATTTTCGTAGAGGAAGCCATAACCGGTAATATCACCGGCTCTCATTTTTTTGGCTTTGGCGCCAGCTTCAGTAAACAGGATGGCAAACTCCATTTCTCCAAGATCCAGTTCTCTTTTGCCGGCTACTTTTTTTAATTCCACCTCTACCATACCCCGAACTGTATCTCCGGCAGTTTTTATAATGTATCCTTCCTGGTCGGAGGCGGTGACAGAAATGATGATCCCAAAATGGAAGATAATCAGTGCTAACAATCGCATGGCAGATATTTTAATTGTACCAGAAAAGTTATTAAGTTTTCTCTTTATACCCTATTTTTTTCCATATAAGTCGGGCTGGTCGCAGGAAAATGGCCTGAAATTTATGTGGCTGGTGGAAAATACTAATCCATAGTAGATGTGGAGCAAAGATTGGTGGTTTTTGACTTCACCAAGTGTTGGACTTAAGATTTCCTAAAACCATTTGGTAGTGGTGCCCCTCATCTTGCTTTGCGAAACATAAGAGGCCGCCTGCACTTTCGAAGACAACCAAAAGTAAAAAATTATATCTCGATTCTTTCTAATACCATGAGTATTTCCCTAAGTTTAATCCAGGCCAACTGCCATTCATCTTTTGCCTTGTGCAGTTGTTCATGATGCTCATCTTTCAATGCACCTTTTGCTTTCAGATAGTCTTCTAATTTCTGAAGAGATTCTTTATTCAGTTCTTCCAACTTATTTGTATGTTCCATATTGTTACTTTAAGATTCAGGATGATTACTTATCTGCACTATAAAGTTAAGCATGTAAAATGGTGGCAGGGGAAAAAGTCTATAAGCGATCCTTTCTCATTCGGTTGGTGGAGATACTTCGTCCCGCCTGAGGCGGGATCAGTACACCAACCGGGGCGTAAATTCTACTTTTCTAAATTTTCAATATCGCCTAAATCCTGGTAGCGACCGCTGGCCTTTTTATTTTTTATCAGGTCGGCATAGCCGATGAAATTTACAAAGAGTCCATCAATTTCAATCTCTTTCCTGTTTGAGTAACATTCATTAAAGTGAACTCCATCAATACTGGTGAGAAGGTCAATGCGGAGTGGCGGATAACCCAACTGGATGATGCTGTCTTCTTTTGTCAGGTCAGCTTCCTTTATATCTAATGAGCCAAAGCCAAAAGCTTTGATGGTTTTCAAAATTTTTGTTGCATTTACTGAATCAGGGAGCAGCCATATATCCAAATCGCCGGTATAGCGGGGGTGGCCATGTATGCCCACGGCATAGCCGCCGACAATCATGTACTGCACCTCATGCTTATTTAACAATGCGACAAACTCTCTGAAATCGGGGCTGAACATTTCCGTATTTGTATTTGATGTATTGCTGGCGGAGGGTTTCTATAGCTGCTAACCGCTCTGCTTCCGGCCGAGACTGCCAGTAAGCAAAATCTGTTTTCTTATCCTTTAGTGACCGTATGGTTATCACTTTTTCCATCTTTCAAATTTACTGTTTTTATATGGCTTTATGAAATGGCAGAAGGAAGAAAAGATGGCCTTTAGTTTATTCGGTTGGTGGAGATACTTCGTTTCGCCTGAGGCGGGATCAGTACACCAACCGGGGCGAGAAAGAAGATTCAATTATTTTACTGAATAGCTTAACGGGGTGATTGTTCTACAAAATGCCAGCACACTCCTGCTGTGTCAATGAGATTAACTTCCCGGCCATAAGGTTGGTCAGTTGGCTTGCCCAGCCGGATACCAAATTTTTCCGTCAACTTTTTATCATTTACTTCTTTGCGGAATTCATCTACACTGCTTACTTTAACACTTATCATAAAATTTTCAGCAAATTCCTTGTTATTGAATTTTTGCAAAATGAATCTGCAATCGTCTCTTTGAAAGCCCACATAATCACCCGAATCCCAGTTGATGGCAAATCCCAATTCCTGGAATAATTGTTTAGCCCCTTCAAAATTATTACCCGATGGAACAAAAGGTTCTAGAGAAAGAAATTTCATATTTTGTTTTTTGTAAAACTACAAATATTGTTTTACCCGCAGTTGCTGCAGAGTATGTCCCTGTGTACTAACCTCACCAACGTTAGGATTTTATGAATCCCTCTATTCGTTTGTTGGTGTAGTGAGTTTATCGAATTATGCCTGCTCATCTGGCTTGGCGCAACACCAAAAGATCGTTTACTCTTTTGAAGACCAACAAGGTCAAAACATCCTATTGTTTAATGATTGGAAGAATGGATCTGAATATACTAAACAAATAATAGTATTATCCAGCTTTTATTCACACTATGAACAAACAGTCCATAAAGATGGTTATGACTGACTATAATTATATACTTAAATAAAAAAAAATGACAATGAAAAAATTATTGCAATCCGCCTTAGTGGCCGTAGTTGTTTTATTATCTAATGCTGTTTACTCACAAGAAAAGGATATCGTTGATATCGCAGCGGGTTCTGAAGCACATACTACACTGGTAGCAGCCGTAAAAGCAGCTGGTCTTGTTGAAACATTAAAGAGTGCAGGTCCCTTCACCGTATTTGCCCCTGTAAATGATGCGTTTGGAAAATTACCTGCCGGAACAGTTGATTTCTTATTGAAAGCAGAAAACAAAGAAACACTGGCAAAAATTCTTACTTACCATGTAGTAGCAGGCAACCTTGATGCAAACGCAGTTATAGCTGCTATCAAAGCTGGAAAAGGAAAGGCGGTTTTAACAATGGTTAGTGGTAATATGCTTACTGCTACCATAGATAATGGTAAAGTGAAATTAACAGATGAAAAAGGTGGTGTAGCCTTTGTTACTGTAACGGATCTTAAAGGCAGCAATGGTATCATTCATGTAATTGATACAGTTGTGCTTCCAAAGTAATGAGTAGATTGGTTAGTGAAAAAAAGCTCCCTGATAGTGGAGCTTTTTTTATTTGAATAAATATTTCAAAAAAAGCAGCTATAAAAAAGCACCGGCTACTTTTCAATTCCCTTTATTCTTAAAGGCATTTTTACAGTAACCGAAGATCCCCTTGCAAGAAATACAGAATGAGGTTGTTTATTACAAATGGATGGTACAAATTCCTTTCCGTAACGTCGCTCAATATCACAATCAATCGAAAAACTGGTGACCGGATAAACTTTCCAGCGGGGATGCTGTACCGCATACTCAATTGTGCTTGTTGCATTCAATTGATTGTAACCAAAATAATGCTCGAAAATAAATTCAGCTTCTGAACCTTCTTCAATATCCTGTAGTTCGGGCTTGGCATTAACCCGGATAACATTCTGGGATTGATTTCTTTTTTTCCAGCTATACTCTACAAATAAATTATCCGGCTTCTCCAGAATCTGGTGCCCCATTTTTGCAGTACTGTAATGCTCATTATAAAATAAATTGGCCAGCGTTGCTACAAGGGGTTTGGGAACAATTTCTGAGACAAAACCTACTCCCCTTTTCCATTGATTATCATCAAACCGCTTGATATAATAACGTAGGTTTGCTTCTTCAAAATTTACATGAAAAGGCCAACGAATACCTAACACTTTTGTATCATTAAATAAAAAACCAACAATACTTACCAGCGCCTTGCCATCAAAGTAATCTATCTCTGTTCCGGGTGGCACATGTTTATGTAAAATCTGTGGGTCCACTTCATAGTTAAACATGGCCAGATATTCCCAACGGGCAGATAAGAATAATCCTTTACTCATGTGGTAATTTTAATGCCAATTTTTGCCCGGGTTTTGCATAATTTAAACGACCAAGTGTTTTGGTGCTGTAATAGCTATCGATTCCATTACTGCAAACTGTTTCTGCCTTGTGCAGATCAATAAAACCATCAGGCATTATTAGTTCATCTTCAAGTAAAATTGAATGAATTTTTCCAATTACAAGAAAAGTACTATTTATTTCTATGGGTAATATTTCCTGAAGTGTTAAGCCATACCTGACAAGACTTTCACCTACAAACGGGGCAGGAAAATTGCCGTAATACAGAGGAGTAAGTCCCACCTCTTCAAATTCAGAAACCCCTTCCGGATATTTAGCACTGGTCTGGTGTGCCTTTTCCAAAAAAGAAGGGAGAATATGATTAATAGTATAAAAGCCTGTTGACTCAATATTAGCCAATGTATGAGGAGCCGCTTTGCGGGGACGGTTGATATAGCCAATCAAGGCTGGATCTGACCCCATATGTACAATACTGCTGAACACACCCAGGTTGGTTTGTCCATTCTGATTGACCGTACCCAACAGACTAACTGATTTAAACCCGGTAAGGCTGTTAATAAAATTTGTCCGGTAGAACCGCTCCCAGGACTGAATTTCTGATTGATTGTAAAATAGCATTTGAAGATAATATTGTAAAACTTAAACAAAAGCCGGAAAAAAATGTTGTACAATCAGATAAATTGTTTTATTCAGATGATTTTCTGTGAATAACGGAGATTTTCCTGGCTGTGCTGTATGTACATTAACCGATAACTAAACTATAAAAAGCTATGTTTTCCAAATTTAAAGTATCAGAATTAATAATAATTATCCTGGTTGTAGTACTGATTTTTATATCAGAGTATTATTATGTAATTCTTAAAGACCCGATGAAAGCTATTTTTATCGGACTATGGCCTCCAACAATACTGGGCTTACTAATCTTTTTTAATTTAAAAAGAAAATAAGAATAAATATGGAAAATCTCGATCTATATATATTGACAACAATTGTTGTAATTCTTTTCATGGTGTTTATTCTTGCCACCTTCAAGGAAATAATGGAAGAGACAAAAAAACCATTTGCAGGAGGAAAAGAGAAGGGTCCCCGTGCTGATATGATGGAGTTTGTTGGCAGATTATTTTCGGATGAACGTATTGATCCAAGTGAAAAAAAAGCACTCAAGGATATCATTAAGAAAAAAATTGATGATATAGAAGTTGAAGAAAAGAAAACCAGTGGCCAATAAGAATCCATTAACCCTGATGCAGGACAATTCTGAATTAAAAAACTTTCTGATTATAGGTGGCTCAACAGGCATAGGTAAACAACTAGCCCATCAAATAGCTGACAAACATCGTGTATTTGCAACCTATAACCTGCATGCCCCTCTGCCGCAGGAAAATGACAGGTTAAGTTTTCATTTTTGTAACGTCATCGGCGAAGAAGCAGACTTTAGTTATCTGCCAGAAAAGCTACATGGAATTGTTTACTGTCCAGGAAGTATCAACCTGAAACCATTTGCCCGCATACAACCGGAAGAGTTTATCAACGATTACCGGCTAAATGTTATCGGCGCTATTAAGATTATACAACAAGTGTTGCCAAAATTAAAAGCCTCAGGCAATGCGTCTATCATTCTGTTTTCAACTGTTGCGGTACAACATGGATTTAATTTTCACAGCCTGGTAGCTGCATCAAAAGGTGCGGTAGAAGGATTAACAAAAGTATTGGCCGCAGAACTTGCTCCTTCTATAAGGGTTAATTGTATTGCACCCTCTATTACAGAAACTCCGCTCAGCTCTTCTTTATTAAATACTGATGCAAAGATAGAAGCGAATGCATCCCGGCATCCGCTGAAAAGAATTGGAACTCCTGAAGACATTGCCAATATGGCTTCTTTTTTATTGTCTGATGAATCTTCATGGATAACAGGGCAAATCATGGCAGTTGATGGGGGTATGTCTTCTATAAAATCATAAAAGATAAACTGATAGTTTTCAACCTGTCCAGCCTTATGTGGCAGACTAAGAACACTTGTTCCGCCTGTACCTGTAACATTCACCTGTACTTGTTAAAGAAAAACTAATCGCTTTAATCAAAATATCAAACAAAAAAAACCACAAAAAATTTAATACAACCAATGATGATCGGGCCTGTTATAGACTGAAACAGCAGCATGAATTTTCCCACTCTGTACGATGAAATAATAAAAAGGGTTGAATCTATCAATCCCCTGGAATATGGGAAAACAAGAAACCATATTAATGGTGCTGTTACTTACCTGTCACCTTATATTTCAAGAGGTGTCATCTCTGCAAAACAAATACTGGAAATAATACCTGACAAAGGATATACAACCGGGCAGGTAGAAAAATTTATTCAGGAACTGGCCTGGAGAGAATATTTTCAAAGGATATGGCAGCATATGGAAGATGATATATTTGATGATATCCGGCATCGCTACAACGGAATAAAACACCGCAATATTCCAACCGCTATTGCAGAAGCGAACACCGGGATTCATTCCATTGATGAAGCTATCCGGGAATTATATACTACCGGCTATATGCACAACCATCTGCGGATGTATGTTGCCAGTATTACCTGCAATATTGCCAAATCAAACTGGCAACTACCGTCACAATGGATGTATTACCATTTACTGGATGGCGATCTTGCCAGTAATGCCTGCAGCTGGCAATGGGTAACCGGAAATTTTTCTTCCCGGCAATATTTTTGTAACCAGGAAAACATTAATACATATACCAATAGTACACAACAACAAAGTTTTCTTGATAAAAGTTATGATGAATTGCCTGGCATGAAAGTTCCTGAAATATTAAAGAGCAACAAATCACTTACGCTGCAAACAATATTACCCGAAAAAGTAATCCCGGTTGTTGATACATCATTGCCGTTGGTTATTTATACATCGTACAACCTTGACCCTTTGTGGAAACAGGATATAAAAGCAAATCGCATATTACTTTTGGAGCCTTCGCATTTCAAACAATATCCCGTTAGCGAAAAAGTGACAACCTTTATTCTTGATCTTGCAAAAAACATTAAGGGCTTACAGGTATTTTCAGGAGAACTAAATGAAATACCGGAGTTAATGCGTTTTCCTGTCATCTATTCAAAACAACATCCTCTTACTAAACATTTTCCCGGCGTTAAAGAAGAAAGAGACTGGATTTTTCCTGAAACAAAAGGCTTTTACAATTCTTTCTTTAGCTACTGGAATAAATGCCAGCAAAATAAATATAGTGCTGATAAAAATAATTATGTGTTAGCAGTAGCATAATACATGATGATATTTTTTACAGTCAAATTTTACAGCTTAGCAGTTTAATCTACAGTTGGAGTTTACTATTTTTGGCACATCAAATGTCGTAAGTAAATTTTCTTTTTTGTTAGTGATTTGGCTTCTCTACTGGCTTGGCGCAATAGCAACAAAGTCCGTTTACACTTTCGAAGACCAACAAATGCATAAATATTTTCTGAATAAAAAGTCAAGAATACTCAATTTAAGTCGCAATGGGTTCCTACCAGACCCGTACCGTTAATTACTGCATTTTTTTATTCCGGACACGAACCAAAGCGAAAACATTTTCCTTACAATTGAACTTCCTTCACCTTCATTTCCTTCCTGCTTTCCTCAGCCATAAAACCCATTATATGACTTTCTATAGATGCATCAATAGTAGATGTAAGTAAAGCCGGATTCTTCTGCGATACGGCATTGATCCAGTTAGCGACCAAACGCCAGTCGCCGCCACCATGTCCGTCTGATTCTTCTTTCCATTCTGTTTTTTTACCCGTTAAAAAATCAGTCATAGTAAAAGAAGTCATATCTCCCACTACATCGCCAAGACTTCCCATTACCCTGGTTCTTCTTCCATGATAAGAAGTAAATGCTTCCATAGAAAAGGAAGCAGTCAGTCCGCCTTCAAATAAAATATTGGTAGTATAGTGATCTGGCTGGTCATTATCCATACGATACACACAACGGCCATAGTTGGTTGTTTGTAGTTGTTTTAGTATAAAATCCGCCTGCTTGTCTTTCTCTTCCGGCAAATCAAACACATAATTGTACTGTCGTTTACGATGATAAATTTTCAGTGCAGAGTAAGGACAGCTTTGTTCTACTTTACAACCATCTGTACAGCGGGCCGTACTTCCTTCCGGCGCATTCTTTTTAGTAAACCATTGCAGGCTTCCAAAAGCCTGAATATGAGTGCAGGGTTTATTCACCATCCATCGTATTATATCAAGGTCATGACAAGACTTTGCTAAAATGATAGGTGTAGTTTCCTTGCTGTTATGCCAGTTGCCTCTTACATAGGAATGGCTCATATGTACATGTTCTATCGGCTCAAAATGTTGCAGGCTCACTACTTCGCCCAATACACCGCTTTGTATAATTTCTTTCAGCTTAACAAAGTAAGGTGCATAGCGCAACACATGGCAAACGGCCACTATCCTGCCTGTTTTTTTTGAAAGTGCTAAGATCTCCCGGCATTCTTTTTCACTGGGTGATATTGG
>JANPMI010000347.1:0-5178 GCA_031422725.1 Chitinophagaceae bacterium
AAGAAATGGTGATATTCGCCATCCTGTCCAATTTTTTTTATTGACATAGTGTGAAGAGTATTTGGACGTTTTTCGGACGAACAACTATAGTTAACCCGGTATAAACTGCTTACTAATCTGATGGATAATAATGCTGAAAAAATCTGGACCAGTTGCTTAAAGATCATCAAAGACATTGTTGAATGGCAGCACTACAAAACCTGGTTCGAACCCATCCATCCGGTATCATTAAAAAATAATATCCTCGTTATCCAGGTTCCGAGTCAATTCTTTTTCGAATATCTCGAAGAACATTACGTAAATTTATTAGCCAAGACCTTAAAGAGAGAATTGGGCAAAGAGGCCCGTCTTGAATATCGCATCATGGTGGACAGTGGTAACAGCAAGAACAAACCTGTTACGATGGATGTAAGTGGTCAGGGTTTTAAAACTTTTTCAAATAACGAAATGGATTTTCCTTTAGTCATAAATAATCCTGTTAAGAATCCCTTCGTTATTCCGGGTCTTAAGAAGATGCAGATAGACCCGCAGCTTAACCACATTTATACTTTCGAAGCATTTATAGAAGGTGATTGCAACCGTGTAGCACGGCGGGCCGGTAAAACAGTAGCTGAAAAGCCGGGAACTAACTCCTTTAACCCTTTGGTTATCTATGGCGGCGTAGGTTTGGGTAAAACTCACCTCGCCCAGGCCATTGGAAACGAAGTGAAAAGAATGCATCCCAATAAAGTGGTGCTGTATGTTAGCTCCGAGAAATTTATCAACCAGTTTATGGACCATAGCCGTAACAATGCGATAAATGATTTTATTCATTTTTACCAGCTGATAGATGTATTAATAATAGATGATGTACAATTTTTTGCCAAAGCAGAAAAATCACAGGATGCTTTCTTTGCTATTTTCAATCATTTACATCAATCACACAAACAACTCATTCTTACTTCCGATAAATCACCCAAAGACCTGGATGGTGTTCAGGAAAGATTACTCAGCCGTTTCCGGTGGGGTTTAAGTGCCGATTTGCAGGTGCCGGAATATGATACCCGCATTGAAATCCTGGAAAAGAAAATGAAGAATGACGGGTTGGAAATGCCAAAAGAGGTAGTTAAGTATATTGCCTACAATATAAGTAACAACGTAAGAGAACTCGAAGGGGCTTTAATCTCACTGTTGGCACAATCTTCGCTAAACAGGAGAGAGATAGACTTAGACTTAGCCAAAAAAGTGTTACGAAATTTTGTAAAATCCTCCAGCAAAGAAATCACCATCGAGACTATTCAAAAAATGGTTTGCGAATACTTTGACGTTGCCTATGACAAACTTTTGCAGAAAACCCGCAAAAGGGAGATTGTACAGGCAAGACAAATTACTATGTACCTGGCAAAAGCATTCACCAAAAATTCATTAAAAACAATTGGTGAACATTTTGGCGGCAGGGATCATACTACTGTTATCCATTCCTGTCAGACAGTTAAGGATCTGATGGATACTGACGGAGTATTCAGGGAAAATGTACTTGAGTTGCAACAGAAAGTGCAATTAGCGGCTATGTAAATTTTAAATTCGAAATAATTACAAATCCCAAATTCCAGTTCATTACGCTGGAATTTGGGATTTTATTTTGGGCATTTTGTTTTTTGGGATTTCTTGCCTGTTATCTTTATTTTTGCCACCCCCTGACAGGGTTACACGGAGAGGTGCCTGAGTGGCCGAAAGGAACGGTTTGCTAAATCGTCGTACGGGTTACACTGTACCGTGGGTTCGAATCCCACCCTCTCCGCAAAAAATTTAAAAGCTTTGCTATCGTTCCGGCAAGGCTTTTTTAGTGCAACTTATCCGGCAAGGGGTACATCGTAATTATTTTTCTGCCAGCTTATATATACGAAGATTAATATACCGTGCTGCGGGTATTACAAGATTAATTAAAGGGTGCTATATTCGGTGATAATTTAAAACGAAACTGTATGAAAATGTATTTGGTTTTCTTTGTTGCTGTGCTTTTGATTGGCAACAGTCTTAATGCTCAAAAATTTCCCAAAGCAACCTGTACAACGATTGTAGGTGAAGCCATGCTGGGGGAGGTTGATACTACAAAGCCAAGGGGTGTTAGTGACAACTATCACACCTGGGAAAATGGATCTGTCCTTTTAGTAAAATTTATGCCTGGAGGGAGCAAAGCTCTCCGGGACAAAGTAATTTTGCATGCAAAAGAATGGCAGAAACATGCCAATCTTACTTTAAAGTTTGTTTCCGATACAGCCCGTTATTCTAACCTGCGGGTAAAATTGGGTAAAGGGTATGGTCATAATTCCGCTGTGGGTACCGAAGCCAATTTTCGTTCACAGTCAGAACAAACCATCAACTTTGACACACTTTATTTTGCCGATACGGATTATTATGCAGCGCAACTTAAAAAGAAAGGATTGAAGCCACCGTATAATCTGAATCAACTTATAACATTAATGAGAAGTGATCCTAATCACTGGAATGATCCTGAACTCCGGCGGGTAGTAATGCATGAATTTGGTCATGCATTAGGTTTATTGCATGAACAAAGTTATCCGGGAGCCGTAAATTGGAAGAAAACGGATTCAGTTTATAATTATTATAAAGAAACCCAGGGATGGGACAGGGATAAAGTTGATTTTAATGTGTTTGAAGTAAGTAATCAGTTTTACACCAACGGTACAATGTATGATCCTAAATCAATCATGCATTATTCCATCAGCTCCTGGCAAACCACAGACGGCTATTCTATAAAAGATAATTATGAGCTTTCTCCAGGTGACAGAGCACTTATTGCAGCATTATACCCAAAAAATCAAAAAACATCAGTCCTGCTGGTACCCAAAGTTGATATCACCAACTTTACCAAACTGAATGTAGTAATCAGTGCAACAAGAAATGGGTTAGTGATCACCCCTGCTTTTGACTTAAAAACCAATGCAAAACTGGGAGAAGTATATTTTGTTGCAAGACTTGCCGATGAGGAGGGATATTACATCAAAACTACTAATCCTTATTATAACTGGGGTGGTACCACCGCCGTGTATCTTAAAATGAACTTGCTGCCAAATTCAAAAGTGAGCTATAATAAAGGCGGCAAAAAAAACCTGGAATTATTCCTGCCTTTCGACCAGATACCTGATCTAAATGGAAAAAAGGTAATGATTGCTTTTGCTATTTATCTGGATGATGTGGCCAACAAGCAAATGGATAAACTGATGTATTTTTCTGCGACGAATCCATTAAGCATCACTCAATAGTATGACCTTTTACTGCCGGAACAAACCGTTTACAGGTTTGTTCCGGCTTTTTATTCTGTCTTCTTAAAAATTAGCTGAATAGGGGAGAAGCCATTATATTTGCAGTCCTCATACGACGAAATGTCCGGAGGAACCGGGAAGTAGCGCAGGCCGGTAGCGCACCTGGTTTGGGACCAGGGGGTCGCAGGTTCGAATCCTGTCTTCCCGACTTTTAAAAGCCTTACTTTATAGTGAGGCTTTTAAAATTTTGAAATCTGCTTTACCTCATTAAAATAGATCTAAACGCCGTTGCGTCCCTGATAAAATATTTTTTCGCAAGCCGGGTTTTCATTCCTCAATAGAAAAACCTTTATACTATCCCCGCCAGCTCCAGGCTTCTTTTCTTCAGCTTCCGGGTTTCAATTTCTTCAATAACAGGCTCAGGTAAAAGTATCAGTGATGTATTGTTTTCTTTCCACCAGGTGTTTTCTTTCAGTTCGGAAAAAGAAATGACACCAATAAGGTATTTTCTGTCTTCCTGTGCATGCCATTCTTCTATCCATTCAAAACGTTCACGGGGAATAAAAGATAAGTCTTCAAAACTTATATATACCCGCAGGAAAATGTCGTTGGTGAGTTCATGGGGTTGATGATGATACAATTTTTTATATTCATATTTATACCCATATCGCAAAGCTGAAATATCACTTAACACAGCGGATGCAGTGGGAAAACCGCCAGCGCCTTTACCATAAAAAAATTGCTTGTCTGCAAAACTACTTTCAATGACTACACCATTGTATTCATTTTTTACAAATGCAAGGTGATCGTCATGCTCGACAAATTGTGGTAATACAAAAGCAGCAACTTTACCGCTTCGTAGTTTTTGTGCCTGTGCCACCAATTTGATTTGTTGGTTTTTTGCCCGGGCAACCGTTGCATCAGCAACTTGGATATTTTGAATGCCATTGAATAGTATCGCTTCAGGCTTTTCAATGATGCCATAGGCATGAGTTAAAAGGAAAGTCCATTTGTTTACCGCATCAAATCCTTCAATATCTAATGTAGGATTGCTTTCGGCAAATCCAGATTGCTGTGCAAGCAGTAAAGCCTGTTTAAAGTCAAAACTTTCTTCAAATATTTTGGTTAAAATGAAATTGGTAGAACCATTTACAATGGCTCTGATAGAATGCAAGAGGTCGTTATCATAATATTCTTCCAGGTTTCGGATGACAGGTATCGAGGCACAGGCGGCTGATTCATATAAGAAAGATCTGCCGGTCTGCTGTTGCAGTTCTAACAATTCAGGTAAATGCTCTGCTATCATTTTTTTACTGGCACTAACCACCTCCTTGCCATTTTTCAGGGCCATGCTTACAATTTCAAATGCTGCATCCGCATCATCAATCACTTCTACAATTACATTGATGTCATGGTCATTCAGCAGTTCATCTTTTTCTGTTGTAAATAGAGATGCCGGAGCATTTCTTTTTTTTCCGTAGTTTTTGATACAGATTTTTTTGATGGTGGCTTTTAATGATGGTATTTGTTGCAAGACTTTATACAACCCTTCGCCGACAACGCCAAAACCAAATAGTCCTATAGTTAATTGTTTATGTGGTTCCATTACAAGCTTATTTTTTGAGTTTTAGTTTTAAGCAAACCTATTGAAGTAAAAGCATTATCAAGGTCTTTGATGAGATCAGCTACTTCTTCCAGTCCAACGGAAAGACGGATTAGGCTGTCCGCTACTCCGGCAGCTTTTCTTTTTTCCGGCGGAATGGATTTATGCGTCATCTGTGCGGGGTGGCAAAGTAAACTCTTTACACCACCAAGGCTTTCTGCCAGTTTGAAATATTGAGTGGAAGTAACGAATGCTGTGGCTGCTTCTTCTGTATCGTTTTTTAAGGTAAAGGAAACAATACCACCAAAC
>JANPMI010000348.1:0-14397 GCA_031422725.1 Chitinophagaceae bacterium
GGGCGGTAAATGCTGCGGTCAGTAAAAAGGTAAATGGATGTCGTAACTTTTGGTTCCTCATTTGTATTATCACGGTAATAGTAATAATCATAGACCAGGTCGTTCATGAACAACCGGTCATTGCCATGTGTAATATCGAGGAGGTAAGAGTAGTTACTGTAGCTATTTGTTTCTTTTTTAGGTTTATCCATTTTAAAAAACCCATTACTATTGGTGGTGTAAGCTTTCCCTTTTTCTTTAATGTATTTGGATTGCTTATAATCGTACTTCTGTTCCCATACCTGTACAGCAGCTTTGGCTAATGGCTGGCCATTGTCACGGTTCAGCACAAAAAAATCATCAACATTGTTTACATAGCTGATGCCTGATACATAGAAAAGCCTGGCGCCTATAATGGTTTTCTTTCCGCTAAAATCCTTTTCATTAGAAGCGGTCAGTATATATTCACCGGCAGGCAGGGCATCTATTTTTATTTCTGAGCTGTGCTCCTGCATATCGTTGGTGGCAGGAAGCGTTTGCTGCCATGTTTTTAACGGATTGGCGGCTATAATTGCCGGCCAGTATTTTTCATCATACTGATTTTCCAGTAATTTCTTCAGATTTTCATCTGGTTTGATGATGCGGAGATAAAGCGTATTAAAATTTTTATATTTAATCAATGCCCTGAAAGGCTGGCCCGGTAAATTCACTTTTTCCACACTGAATTGAAGTGATTTACCATTAAGCTGATTGAGCAGGTTATAAGCATTTATCTTTCCTTCTGAAGAATCTTTTTGTTGTAAAATTTTTTCAGCAATTTCTTTTGCTTTTATTCTTGCATATCGCTGGGTTGTATCGCCATAAGGTTTGTAAGTAGCAGCTTTCTCTTCATACCAGGCCGCAACGAGATACCATGCTTGAGCCGCAGCCGGGTTATTACCATACTGACTGCCAATATGATTAACAGCATTGAAGTATAGTTTGTCTTTATCGGGATGTGTGGATTTGTCTTTTACAAATTCGATACGTTTAATGTCGGCGTCAATAAGGGCATCGGGTTTTTTATCGTTCAGGTGAAAAGCGATCAGCTTTTGATAAATTAATAATGCTTTGTGTTGTAATGACAGGGAATCTTTAGTAATAAATTTCCGGGTAATAAAATCTGCTGCCGGATCAAAAGCACTTGCCTGGTTGATCTCAAAAGCATAGGCAGGTTTTTTAATATCCCGTTCTGTGTTATCAAAATAAGCAATAGCCCGGTGGGCCAGCAAATCATAAAGGGTGGGGCGCAGATGACGGACATTGCCTTTTATTATAATAGCATTATACGGGTCTAGTTTTGTTTGCTGTAATAATTTTTCTTCTTTGATGGATTGCAGGTAGAGTTCACCAATTTTTTTATGAAAATCTTCAGCATCCCAGGTGGCAATATCTGTTTTATTAAAATTTTCTGTTTTTGTCCGGTTGTAAAGTTTCCAGCGGTTTTGCTGAAAATAGTTCCAATACATTTCCGCCAGCAAGCTTTTTAAAATGGCAGTTACCGGCTCTTTGCTGAGAGTGATTTCATTTTCTACCTCGGCCATAGAAAATGCAGGGTTGTCCTCCCGGTTCTCATTTTGCAGGCTGGTAATATATACCAGGGACTTAATGATCTGTGCATCCTGCTTTTCTTTTTTAGCCAGGTCGTATATCTTTTTTACTTCTGCCAGGGCAGATTTTGGAAGTCCTTTCTCCACGAACGCTTCAACTTTTTTCCATTCTTTTTCGTAATTCTTTACCATAGCCTGGCTGTGAGCATTCATCGTAAAAAGGCTGAATAAACTAAAAAAAAGGAAAAGGTTTTTAACTGCTTGCATCTTCATGCTGTGTAAATTTAGTACAAGGTAATTAATCTTATGCGACGATAAGATGCGGGTTATAGCATGATTTCATAAACAAAGCAATTCCATGCCGGTTGAAACGGAAAAAGATCGGTTGCACGGGAATAAAAACGAAAGAAGAGAAACAAATTTTGCACTTTTATACGATTTTACAATACCGTGGTTACGGTATTTTTAATTTTCAATACTTTTTTTCATCCGCAAAAAATCTGATAGAACCCTTTACTGGCGGGTATTCCTGCATTAACCAGCATTTTATCCTGAAAGTAAATTAATTCCTTTAACATTTCCTTCAATGATTTTTTGTTACGATGGCATGAGTTTGGAATCTGCATTTATTAGAAATAATTTTAATAACAATTAAATCAAAAGTCATGAAAAAAATTTTTACCCTTTTACTAAGCTCACTGTTCTCACTTTCCCTTCTGGCCTTTGATGGCAGCCGCCTGAGTATCTCAGCAGTAGGCACCAGCACAGAAATGAAAATTGAAGTGGATGGCAGAAAATTCAGCATGAAAGATAACAGCATTACACTCAGCTATCTTGCTGAAGGCTACCACCAGGTTAAAATCTTCCGTGAAAAAAACAAAAGAGGAAATGGAAATGGTAACGGCAGAAAAAGTGAAATTATCTACAGTAACTCCATTTACCTGAAAAAAGGAGTGCATCTTGACATCACTGTTAACCGTTTCGGAAAAGTACTGGTAGATGAACGCCGTATTGACCGCAACGATGACTGGTACAATGATGAAGATGACTATTATGATAATGATAATGGAGGATGGAACAATGGCTATGGCAATGTAATGAGCAACCGTGAATTTGATGGCATGAAAGATCAAATCCGTAAAGAATGGTTTGAAAAAAACAGGTTGACTTCTGCTAAGGTTATTGTTGACAAAAACAATTTTACTACCCAGCAGGTAAAAGAGCTTATGCTGCTTTTTACTTTCGAGAACAACAGGCTGGAAGTGGCGAAATATGCTTACAGAAAAACAGTAGATAAGCAAAATTACTTTCAACTGAATGATGCTTTTAGTTTCAGCAGCAGTAAAGAAGAACTGGCCCGTTTTATCCGTGAATCCCGTTAGGCAAGTGGGTGGTGGTAAGTGGGGAATAGGAAGCGAAAACCTTTAATAATATCGAAGCCCT
The DNA here is from genome assembly GCA_031422725.1 of Chitinophagaceae bacterium. Lineage (GTDB taxonomy): Bacteria > Bacteroidota > Bacteroidia > Chitinophagales > Chitinophagaceae > JJ008. Next base: position 3,012 of record JANPMI010000348.1, read on the forward strand.
CCGAAATTTCGGAGGGCTTCTTGTATAAAAATTATTTCAGATTAGATAGTGTTTACTTCCCACTCGCCACTTCCCATTCCCTTCTCACCCCTTCATCACTTCTGCCATCTTCTTTCCAATATCAGCCGGACTGCTGACAACATTAATCCCGCATTCAGTCATAATTTTCATTTTAGCGGCTGCTGTATCATCGGCTCCGCCAACAATGGCACCGGCATGTCCCATGCGGCGGCCCGGAGGTGCAGTTTGTCCGGCAATAAAACCAACCACCGGTTTTTTATTACCGTTTGCTCTAATCCAGTTAGCGGCTTCGGCTTCCATACCGCCACCAATTTCACCAATCATAACTATAGCATCCGTGGCATAATCATTCATAAATAATTCTACTGCTTCTTTGGTAGTAGTTCCGATAATCGGGTCGCCGCCGATTCCCACAGCAGTTGAAATACCAAGACCTGCTTTGGCTACCTGGTCAGCAGCTTCGTAAGTAAGAGTACCCGATTTTGAAACAATGCCAATGCGACCGGGTACAAAAACAAAACCGGGCATGATGCCCACTTTGCATTCACCTGCAGTGATCACACCGGGACAATTGGGTCCAACTAATCTTGTGCTTTTCCCCTGCAGGTAATTTTTTACTTTCACCATATCCTGTAAAGGAATACCTTCTGTAATACAAACAACTAATTTAATACCTGCATCAGCTGCTTCCATAATGGCATCTGCAGCAAATGCAGGGGGAACAAAAATAATACTGACATCCGCACCGGTTGTTTTTATACAATCCACTACCGTATTAAACACCGGTTTATCAAGATGGCTGCTTCCTCCTTTGCCGGGAGTAACGCCGCCAACTACATTGGTACCATATTCGATCATTTGTGTAGCATGAAAAGTACCTTCTGTCCCGGTGAACCCCTGGACTAAAATTTTCGAATTTTTATTGACGAGAATACTCATAAGCCGGTTTTAATTAAGTCCGGCAAATGTAAGATAAATGTGATAATGTGCAGGTTGAACTGCTACTTGTTATACTTTAAATAGAAAATAGTATAGCCGCTGGTAGTGGTAGGGCTGATGGTAGTATTGGCAACGGTAACTATGCCACGGGCAATACTATCCGTTTTATAAATACTGTTGATGCTGGTGCCGCCGCTATCAGGGATATAGTAATCGGTAATAAGAACAGCATCAGCTCCTTTTTCAAGGCCAAGCTTTTCTGCTTTTTCCTGAATTTTATTTGGATTACGATAAAGCAAATACCCTCTTATATACCCCTTACCAATATATTCATAAGGTTGCTTTATTGATTGCTTCGTAACAAAAACTTCAATGTTTTTTGTGGAAGGAAAAGCTTTGCCGATGTAACGAATCTTTGAGCTGCAGGAAAAAAGTAAAATTGAAAGAAGGGGAGTGTAAATCTTGTACATAAGCTGTTGTTTTTAATGATGGAATAATTACCTTCTCAGCATTTATTGTTCCATCATACAGCTTACGAATGAAATCGTTTGTTAAAGGTTATTATTCATCCTGCGGGGGTACAAGTGTGGGGGCATCTTTATCCATTAATTCGTCCATATTCCGGTCATTGGAAATTTTGCCGGTTTCCTCCAGCATCCGCATATCCTTGGCATCCTGTAAAAATTCAGATGCAAAAATAAACTCGTTTAACCGTTCGTTTTTACTAAAGATGATCTCTTTTTTATTACCCTCCCATTCTTTGTTGCCCTGGTACATATATAGAATGTAATTTCCTATTTCCATAACACTGTTCATATCATGAGTGTTAATAACAGTGGTGATATTGTACTCAACTGTTATTTCCTGTATCAGCCGGTCAATTACAAGAGAAGTTTGAGGATCAAGACCTGAATTAGGCTCATCACAAAAAAGATATTTGGGATTCAATACAATTGCCCTTGCCAATGCCACCCGTTTTTTCATACCTCCGCTGAGTTCAGAAGGAAATTTTTTATTGGCGTCACTGATATTTACTCTTGCCAGCACCTCATTTACCCGGTCAAGTTTCTTTTTATGTGTATCTTTTGTAAACATGTTTAGCGGGAACATTATATTTTGTTCTACTGTCTGACTATCAAACAAAGCAGACCCCTGGAACAACATGCCAATTTCTTTCCTTATTTCTGTTTTGTCCTTTCCCTTCATCGCCGTAAAGTTCTGACCGCTGTATAATACTTCGCCTCCATCCGGTTCAAACAATCCTACCATACATTTCATCAGCACTGTTTTGCCACTGCCGCTGGAGCCAATAATAAGATTGCATTGCCCGGCTTTCATCATGGAACTCACATCCTGTATGATTGTTTTATCGCCAAAAGTTTTCTTTATGTTTTTAACTTCTATCATCTTATTGATTTCCGGGTTATCCTGAATATAATGAACAATATCCAACCTGCAAAAGCAAGTAAAAAAAACTGTTTAACATGAAACAGCAAATTACTGTTTTTTTGCTGTGGGGCATACACTTCGTACCAGCTGACTGGCAAGAAATACCGTTTAATTTTTTCCGGGATTGAATAAACCTGCCGCAGGTCTGTTTCTTTATATATGTATAGAATGAAATTTTTATTAAAATAGAAATCAGGGGTAAAACGGGCCGGCTCAATAGTATCTATCAGGACTTTGCCCCCCGATTCTTTTATAACGGATAAGGTATCGGCCACAGCAGCAATATTATAATCAAGGTATTCAATTGCTGATAAGGGAACGTTTTTTTTCTTAATAAGTAAATGATTCCGGTAAGGGTCTGTCAGCACCCACTTATTATAATCTTTCAAATAAACTTCATTAGCTACATGAGACCCCCCGGGAGGATTGTTTCCCGGTAATTCTATGTTTTGAAGATTTCTGCAGGGCAGCTTTACAGAAGTGCAAAATAAACTGAACATTGCCTGGAAGTTGCCGCAATCAAAGCTAAAATTGCTATTCTTTTTAAAACAATAATATTGTTGCAGAGCTGGCAAAGTATTTATACTGTCATTCTTAGTTCCTGTTTGACGGGACAATTCATCCTGAAGCCATGCACCTATGGCAATTAGTTTATTTTCATCTGATGCAATACTGTCAATGCTGATATTTTGCTGTAATAGCCGGTGGGCCTCGTTTAAATCTGTTTCAACAAAATTTGAATTAGGTTTGATCCATTTGCGGATGCAGGATTCGTCACAGCCAGAGGATGCATCAATATAATACTGCGTATAAATAAAACCATTATTTCTGTACAGGAAAATGAACCCATTGATGCCCAGTAAAACTATTATGACTAAGAATTTTACATCGATTTTTATTTTCATGGCTTATAAAAGTAGTGCGGATAATACATAGTCTGCAAATAAAATCAGAATGCAACTGACAACAACAGCTTTTGTGCTGGCTCTGCCAATTTCCAATGCACCACCCTGTACATAATACCCATAAAAAGCAGGAATACTTGATATAATAAAAGCAAATACATAAGCCTTGATCAAGGCAAAGATTACATTGAAAGGCACAAAAAATTCCAGCAAGCCTTTGTCATAGCTGCTGGCGGAAACGATACCTTGAGCAGCGCCAGCTAATCTTCCGCCCCAGATACCCAAAGCCATGGCCATTACTACCAATAAAGGAATCATTAAAAGAGCCGCCGCAATTTTTGGTAGGATCAAATAAGTTTTTGTATTGATGCCCATTATTTCCAACGCATCAATTTGTTCACTAACTCTCATATTACCCAATTCACTGGCAATACGGCTACCTGCAACTCCAGCTAAAACGATGCAGACAAGGGTGGGGGCAAATTCAAGAATGACAGTATCCCGTACTATTTGTCCAATAATTGATTTTGGTAAAAGGGGTGTTACTAACTGGTAAGCTGTTTGGACAGTGGAAACTGCGCCTATAAATACTGAAATAATTGCAACGATCCCCAGCGATCCAACACCAATTTCAGTACACTGGTGCATAAATTCTTTCCAATACATTTTAGCATTTTCCGGACGGGAAAACATGCCCTTTATCATCAAAAGGTATTGGCCTAGGTCTCTAAAAATAGTCATGTATAATTAAAGGTAAACAGTTTAAAATTTTTATAAACGAAGATACCTGATAATAAAAAGCAAATCACACTTGAACAGCTTTAAACTTCAGGTTTTTATAAGTCTTTACTCACTTTGCGGAACCTTTTCCACCATCTGGATTTTTTTACGATCTCATCAGTCGCTGTTTTGCTTTTTATCTGAGCATCCACCACTGCTATGAGTGCCATATTAATAATACTGCGGACTGAACTTCCTAATTGAAGAATATGAACAGGTTTTTTCAACCCCAGTAAAATAGGACCGACAGCATCTGCTGTTTCCAGTTCCTTTAAGAGATTATAGGCAATATTACCTGAAGCAAGATTGGGGAATATGAGTGTGTTGACATCCTTATCGGCCAGTTCGCTGAAGGGATAATTTTCTTTCATCAGTTCTTTATTAAAAGCCACACTTGCCTGCATTTCGCCATCCACCAGCAGCGTTGGCATTTTTTCCTTTACAATTTTTCTGGCTTTGGCCACCAGGGCTGCCTCTGGTGAATTACTGCTGCCAAAATTAGAATAGCTTAGCATTGCAATACGGGGAATGATATTAAAATTCCGGACCTCTTTCGCTACCATCAGTGTAATCTCTGCCAGCTCCTCTGCCGTGGGGTTAAAGTTGACAGTAGTATCTGCAAGAAATAAGGGTCCTTTTTTTGTAAGCATCAGGTACATACCTGCAATTTTCTTAACGCCTTCTTCGGTGCCAATGGTGTGCAGGGCCGGACGAATAGTATCAGGATAGTTTTTTGCCAGTCCCGAAATCATTGCATCTGCATCACCGCACTCTACCATCATGCAGCCATAGTAATTGCGGTCTTTCATTACTTTCTTTGCTTCATAGGCATTAAAACCTTTGCGGCCTCTTTTAGCAAAAAATATTTCTGCAAACTTATTTCTTCGTTCTTCCATGGCATCACTCCGTGGATCAAAAATGGGAATACCGTCAAGGTCAATGCCATTGGCAGCAGCAATATTTCTTATTTTGGTTTCATCACCCAACAGAATAGGGTAGGCAATTCCCTCATCAAAAACAATTTGGGCCGCTTTTAAAATTTTTACGTTGTCGGCTTCTGAGAATACAATTCGCTTTGGATCTTTTCGGGCCTTATTACCTATTACTCTCATTACCTGGTTATCCAGGCCGAGGCGTTTGTTCAGGTTGGTAACATAAGTATCCCAGTTGGTAATAGGTTGTTTTGCTACGCCACTTTCCATAGCTGCTTTAGCAACGGCGGGAGCAACCGTAACCAGCAATCTTGGATCAAGGGGTTTTGGAATAATATAGTTTTCACCAAATACAATACTCTTTTCATTGTAGGCCATGTTTACAATATCCGGGACTGGTGTTTTTGCCAGTTCTGCTAAAGCCTTTACTGCTGCCATTTTCATGGCTTCGTTGATCTGAGTGGCCCGTACGTCCAATGCACCACGAAAAATGTAAGGAAAGCCAAGCACATTATTTACCTGGTTGGGATAATCGCTGCGGCCAGTAGCCATGATAAGGTCTTTTCTGGCACCTGTTGCATCCTCCCAACTAATCTCCGGGTCAGGATTAGCCATAGCAAATACGATAGGATTTTTTGCCATGCTTTTTACCATCTCAATTGTAACACAATTGCCTGCACTTAAACCAATAAAAACATCTGCCTCTTTCATGGCCTGTGCCAGTGTCATTTCACCTGATGCATTGGCAAATTTTAATTTGAAATCTTCGAGTTCATTTCTTCCTTTATGCAAAACACCTTTGCGGTCGAAGACTAAGAAATTTTCATGCCGGGCGCCGAGTTCTTCATACAGCATAATACAGGCCATGGCCGCTGCGCCGGCGCCATTTACCACAAACTTTACTTTGTCAATTTTCTTTTTCTGAATTTCCAGTGCATTGAGCAAAGCTGCTGCACTGATGATAGCAGTGCCATGCTGGTCATCATGCATCACCGGAATGTGCATTATTTTTTTTAATTCTCTTTCGATGTAAAAACATTCGGGAGCTTTGATGTCTTCCAGGTTGATGCCACCAAAAGTCGGTTCCAGTGCTTTTACAATCTGTACAAATTTTTCAGGATCTTTTTCATTGATCTCAATATCGAAAACATCTATATCGGCAAATATTTTGAAAAGTACTCCTTTACCTTCCATCACCGGTTTGCTGGCTTCCGGACCAATATCTCCCAATCCTAATACGGCCGTTCCATTACTTATCACTGCTACGAGGTTTCCTTTGGCAGTATATTTATAAACATTTTCTACATTTTCTGCAATTTCCAAACAAGGGGCTGCAACGCCGGGTGAATAAGCCAGGGAGAGATCTCTTTGGGTTTTTGCCTCTTTGGTCGGTACTACTTCTATTTTGCCGGGTCTTCCTTTAGAATGATATTCCAGTGCCTGTTGTTTTCGTAAGTCGTTTTCCATAGCTAAAATTTAGTATTGATCTTTGCTCACTAATTAATAAGACAGGCATGCAATGTACAAAATAAAAATCCGGACAAAATTTCGCTGAAATTGAGTTATATCTACTGTCTGTAATGGTGTTATAGTTGTATAGTGCTCCCCAGCCACGCCATCATTCCCATTCCAATTTCAATGGCATTTTCATCAATATTAAAAACGGGAGTGTGAACACCGGCAGTAATTCCTTTTGCTTTATTCATGGTACCGAGGCGGTAGAAACAAGCTGGTATCTGTTGTGCATAGTAGCCAAAATCTTCGGCACCCATTCGGAGTTCTGTTTCACTTACATTTTCTGCACCCATATAAGCCGATGCTTTTTCCATAGCAGCAGCGGTTACTTTTTCATTATTCATTACACAGGGATAACCTATATCAATATGCAGATCAACTTCTCCTCCCATAGAGTGAACAAGATCAGTTGTCAGTTTATGGATTAAAGCATGAGCTTTAAAACGCCATTCCTCATCCATGGCCCTGAATGTTCCCATCAACTTTACTTCGTTTGGAATAACATTCGTTGTATTGCCTGCATTAAAAGCAGTAATGGAAAGAACAGATGGATTGAACGGATTGTTATTTCTGCTTATTAATTGTTGCAGGGCAATTATTAAATGGGAACTTATAAGTATTGGATCAACCGTTAAGTGCGGCGATGCTGCATGACCGCCTTTACCTTTTATAGTAAAATATAATTCATCCGCACTGGCCATTACTTTACCGCTGCGAAAACTTAGTTGCCCAACTTCTAAAATTGTATTTACATGCAAAGCAAAAATGGCTTGTGGCGCTGGATTTTCCAGCACTCCATCTTTTATCATCAGCGATGCACCACCCGGATTTTTTTCTTCACCCGGTTGAAAGATCAGTTTCACTGTTCCTTCCCATTCATCTTTTAGTTCATTAAGAATTTTTGCGGCACCCAGCAGGCAGCTAGTATGCACATCGTGCCCGCAGGCATGCATCACTCCGTCATTCTTTGATTTGTAAGGGATATTATTTTCTTCTTTAATAGGTAAAGCATCCATATCGGCACGAAGAGCAATTATTCTTGTAGAAGCATTTTTTCCTTTTATTAATCCAACCACCCCTGTTGTTGCTTTTACTTCAAACGGAATGTCAAACTCTTTCAGTTTGCTTTGTACGAATTTCGATGTTTCAAATTCCTGGTAGCTCAGTTCAGGATTGGCATGAAGATGATGGCGGACTTCTATAAATTCGGGAGCATATTTTTTTGCCCGGGCTTTGATTTTTTCAATCATTGGACAAAAATAAATAATCCCCGTTGGCTAACAGGGATTATTTGATAACTATTATGAGGTGTGATTTAAGGCGTTATTTCATCATCAATACCTTTACCAGACTTTACTTCAATAATATCTTTCATAATAAAAACACCTTTCGGAAAATAAGTGTTTAGTCTTCTTTGATAGGCTTCAGCATCTTTACGATCCTTAAAATTTCCGGCTTTCACCCTGAAATAAGGGGACTGGTACCACATATAAGCTTTCAGGTCAGGAAAATAAGTGTACACTTTTGTTTTAGCTGCCATGGCTTCATCCCGGTTATTGGTGCTGATGATCATCAGGCGAAAGCCTTTATCTGTTCTGCGGCCATCCCGGCTGGTAACTTCATTTATACTGGCCTGCTTTTTTACCAGCAGATCAAGCCTTGGATCTTTATGAACGATGACAGAATTGGTGTCCACCGGCTCATTTCCGGCGGTATCTTCCTGGGCAAAGCAGTTTGCTGTAATAATCAGCACTGCCATTGTAATAATAAATTTCATGTGTGGCATAAGGCTCAAATATCTTACCAATTTTAATAACTTCCTCCTGCTCCTGCAATATTTTCAATGGGGTGCCAGGTTGTTTTTATTTCCTGGGTATCCATAATGAAGTAGGGGGATTGACCTTCATCGGTGTACCAATTTATTTTATCGTAGAAAGTAATACGTTTCAGGTTATTGGCCGATTTTTCCCGCATCATTTTCTTTGTCTCAGAATTATTTTCGCAGTAAATGGTTGCATTTACGTCCATGTGATCCACAAACCAGCTTGCCAGTTCGGAAGGCTTACCTGTTAAAATATTAACAACTCCGCCGGGCAAATCAGAAGAATTCAATACTTCAGCAAAAGTGACGGCACAAAGTGGTTTTGTTTCGGAAGCCAGCACTACACAGGTATTTCCACCAGCAATAACAGGAGCAATAACAGAAACTAAGCCTAATAAAGAATCTCCCTGTGGTGCAATGATAGAAACTACTCCTGTAGGTTCAGGAACCGAAAAATTAAAATGTGAGGTGGCAACCGGGTTTACTGCACTAAACAATTGCTGAAACTTATCACACCAGCCGGAATAATGTATTAAGCGGTCAATAGCAAGATTGACTTCTTTTTCTGCTTTTGCTTTGGTGGAATCCTGTTGTATCAATTCATCAATGAACTGTGCTTTTCTCCCTTCCAGCATTTCGGCCATTCTATATAATATCTGGCTGCGGTTGAAAGCGGCACGGCCACTCCATCCGCTGACAGCACCTCTCGCCGCCAAGGCAGCGTCACGAAAATCTTTTCTCGAACTCAGGCAAATATTTGCCAGTTTTTTTCCGGTGGCGTTGGTAGGAATATAATAACGACCCGATTCCGTTCTGGGGAATTGTCCGCCGATGTAAATTTTATAAGTCTTTAGTACTTCAAGGCGCTTAGATGAAGCTTTTCTCTCTAATCCGTTTTCGCTGATGCTTAAAGAAGATTTCTTAATTAATGTCTTTCCCATAATTATATTAATTGACGAGCTTTAAATATGGTGATAACCCATGCAATCCACCCTCTCTTCCAAACCCACTTTCTTTATATCCACCGAATGGTGACGAAGGGTCAAACTTATTAAATGTATTAGCCCACACCACACCAGCCCTCATTCGTTTGGTCATGTTAAAAATTTTGGAACCTTTATCAGTCCACACACCGGCACTTAACCCATAAGGTGAGTTGTTGGCTTTTTCAATCACTTCATCATCAGTGCGGAAAGTAAGAATAGAAAGAACAGGTCCGAAAATTTCTTCCTGTGCTATGCGATTGCTTTGCGCCACATTGCTAAAGATGGTTGGCCTGCACCAAAAGCCTTTGGATGGCAATGCGCAACTGCTTTCATAAATTTCAGCACCTTCTTTTTTACCGATAGCAATATATTTCTGAATGATCTGTAATTGTTCTTTGGAATTGATAGCGCCGATGTCGGTGTTCTTATCCATCGGGTCGCCGACAATCAATGATTGCATACGGTCCCGCAATTTTCTGATTACTTCTTTTGCAACTGACTCCTGCACATACAATCTGGAACCGGCACAGCATACATGACCCTGGTTAAAAAAGATTGCATTTACCACACCTTCCACCGCCTGGTCAATAGACGCATCTTCAAAAATGATATTAGCTGCTTTACCACCCAATTCTAATGTTGCTTTTTTATTAGTACCAGCAATAGCCCGTTGAATTATTTTACCAACATTAGTAGAGCCGGTAAAGGCAATTTTATTTACATCAGCATGATTAACGATGGCCGCACCTGTTTCTCCTGCACCAGTAATAATATTCACCACACCCGGTGGCAAATCTGCTTCCTGGATTATCTCTGCCAGTTTCAAAGTAGTTAATGAAGTTGTTTCCGCAGGTTTTAATACAACAGTATTGCCAGTGGCTAATGCTGGTGCTATTTTCCAGGCAGCCATTAGTAAAGGAAAATTCCATGGCGTAATTTGTCCGGCCACACCTAATGATTCTGTTTGGCGATTCGGAAATGCATATTCTAATTTATCAGCCCAACCTGCATAATAAAATAAATGATTGGCCGCAGTAGGCACATCAAAGTCACGGCTTTCTTTTATCGGCTTACCACCATCCAATGTTTCGATAATAGCCAGCTCTCTTGCTTTTTCCTGCATGATGCGGGCAATGCGAAAAATATATTTAGCTCTTTCTTTCGCCGGCATTTTCTTCCACACTTTATCGTAAGCATTTCTGGCCGCCTTCACTGCTTTGTCCACATCAGCTGCGTTCGCTTCCGCCACTTCACTCAGCTTTTCTTCCGTCGCCGGATTTATCGTATCAAAATATTTTTTGCTCAACGGCTTTTGCCATTCACCATTAATAAACAAATCATATTGCTTATTAATGGTAGCTGCACTTTTACTTTCGGGTGCAGGGGCATAGCTCCAACTCGTATCAAATTTTAATTTGATGGTATTGCTTTTCTTTTTTGCAATTGCTTTTGCCATGTAATAATTTATTTTTATAACCAGCGACATTAACACGGATAAACTTCTGTTGCAAGTTCATCCTGAGTTTATCGAAGGGCACTTTTCATCGTTCTGTAATTTTATTCAGCAAAAATATGTCGCCCCTCTGGGGCTCTGAAAACTTCGTTCATATATTCCCCGGATTTCATCCGGAGCTACCGACATTTTACTCCTACGGGGTAAAGCATTTATATTTCGTAATTCTTTATCCAATTATAGTGACTCATTGACCTAAGTCTCCCTTCTGAGTTTATCGAAGGATAGGGGGACAGGGGTTTAATCCACACTAAAATAATTTGCACTCTGATACAATCCCGTTTTCTCTTTCACCATCTGCATCAGCACATCATTCGCCAGACTGCTGGCACCAAAACGGAACCATTGGTTATTCAGCCAATCTTCACCCAATACTTCTTTTACCATTACTAAATAATGCAAAGCAAGTTTTGATTTAGAAATACCACCGGCTGGTTTCATGCCGATCATCTTTCCGGTTTTATAATAAAAGTCACGGATAGCTTCCAGCATCACCAATGTTACGGGCATAGTAGCAGCAGGAG
>JANPMI010000349.1:0-5366 GCA_031422725.1 Chitinophagaceae bacterium
CGGGACCGGTATATACTCTTAACCTGACATACCCCTCTCCTTTACAACCTGCCGCTGTGGTAGCCGTTACCTGGTACACTACATCATCGCCGATATTGCCTACTGTAACAACAGGATTCGGAATAGCAGGATTACTTAACCCTGTTGTTGGCGTCCAGGTAAAATTGGTAGCCAGTGATGTAGCGTTAAGTTGAAACTGATCCATTGGATAACCAATCGTATCGTAAGGAAAAGTTGTGACTTTTACTGGCGGAGTTACATCCACTATTACATTATCAGTGATTAATGAACTGCATCCGTTTATATCTGCTACAATTGATAATGTATAGGTAGTGGTTTTAACAGGTGAAGAAACCGGTGTTGATACAGAAGTGCTGCTAAGGTTGGTGGATGGTGTCCATAAATATTGAGTTCCTCCTGATCCCTGTAGTGTATAATTCTGTCCATAGCAAATAAAGCCTGCTGGTCCCGCATCAGGTATGGGGGCCGCATTTACATTTACAATAACGGTATCCTCAACACTGCACAGCCCCAATGTGGCTGTTACAAAGTATTGTGTTGTTACTGTTGGATTAGCAACCGGGTTAGAAATTGTTGTAGTGCTTAAACCTGTAGCCGGCGTCCATGTATAAGAAGTAGCATTGGATACCAAATTTAATCCCGTTGATTTTCCTTCGCAGATAGTTGGGTCTGTTTGCGGTGTAAATGTAAGGTTACCGGTAAGAATAACTGTTGTACTGAATGAAAAAATACATCCGGTATTATCTTTTACTGTTAAGGTATAGGCGCCGGCCGTTACATTAAATATATTGGATGCCTGGAAAGTAATACCATCAATGGAATACTGGTAGCCTGCATTTCCGCCATTCGCTGTTATTGTTATCGTGCCATCATTACCTCCATCGCAACTTGCATCTGTGTTGACGGAACCGGCACTCAATGCTACTGGTTCAGTTACTGTACTATTTTGAGTAGTCGTGCAGTTATTTGCATCACGGATAGTGATGATATAATTACCAGCTGACACATTGAAAATATTACTTCCCTGCCAGGTAGTGCCGCCATCAATTGAATACTCATAAGGGCTAACACCGCCTGCTGGGGTAATGGTGATGGTACCGTTGTTTTGTCCATTGCATACCACCGGTGTCATGGCAGCAGATGCTGTAAGTGCCGCCGGTTCTCCAACAGTTACCAGCTGATTACCCTGGCAGCCGTTGCTTTCCCGGTAGTACGCCGTATAGTTTCCGGCAGCGAGACTATTAAATATATTACTTACCTGCCAGGTAGTTCCATCCAGGGAGTATTCATAAGGAGGTGTTCCTGCGGCAGGTTGCGCAATAGTTATTGTTCCCGTAGCTCCACCATTGCATAAAGCATCTGCCGTACTCACCGTGGTTGTTAATGCAGGACCTGCAGCCACCGTTTCAGTAATAGTATTGGTAACACAACCGGCGGCGTCTGTGACTATTATGGTATGATTGCCGGCAGCTACATTAATAAAAGTATAAGGTGCTGTGCCAGCCACTGGTGATCCTCCATCTAATGAAAAAGTATAAGGTGCTGTGCCATTAGTTGGTGTTACTGTAATGCTTCCATTAGAAGCTCCGCTACAAGAAGTAGCAGTGGATGTAGTAGTAGCCGCAAGGACAGGCCCTGGATTTACGATTATATTATTAATAGTAAGTGTGCATCCAAAATTATCGGTAATGATGATGGTATGATTGCCAGCGGCCACATTTATAAAAGTGTAAGGATTGGTTCCACTTTGTGGTGCACCTGCATCTAATTGGTAAGTAAACGGTGTAGTGCCTGCTGTTGCATCAACTACAATGGTTCCATTGTTAGCCGTCGGGCATGATGTGGCAGTTGGTGAAGCTGTGCCGCTGACACCCGGACCTGTGGCAACAGTTACAGATATCGGGCTTGATGTGCAGCCTGTGGCATCAGTAATAATAATTGTGTGAATTCCTGCCGAAACATTAGTGAATGTATAAAAAGAAGCCCCGCCAACAGGCGCACCTCCGTCTAATGCGAAAGTATATGGCCCTGTACCAGTAGTGGGTGTTATAGTAATAGTTCCATTATTAATGGTGGCACAGGCTGTAGCTGTTGATGAGGTATTTGCTATAAGTGCAGGTCCCGCAGCCACATTAATATTTGGCAAAAGAATATTACAGCCTAGATTATCTGTTATTGTTACATCATGTAACCCGGCCGAAACATTTATAAAAGTGTAAGGACTGGCACCGCTTTGTGGCGCCCCCCCATCTAATGACCAGGTGAATGGGGCGATGCCGGATGTGGCGGTAACAGTTATAGTACCATTGCCCGATGTGGGACAACTTGTAGCTGTACTTGTAGCATTGCCGCTAACACCGGGACCGATGCCTACATTAATATTTGGCAAAAGAATATTACAGCCAATATTATCAGTTATTGTTACATCATGTAGCCCGGCCGAAACATTTATAAAAGTGTAAGGACTGGCACCGCTTTGTGGTGCACCCCCGTCTAATGACCAGGTGAATGGGGCTATGCCGGTTAATGCAGTTACTGTAATGGTTCCTGTAGAAACGGAGGGGCAAGCCGTAGCTGTACTCGTTGCATTGCCACTTACACCAACACCTGCTGCCACATTTACTGTTAATAAACCCGAATTGCAACCAGTACCTGCATCATTCACCAATACAGTATGATTGCCGGCTGCTAAATTGGTAAACATATAAGGAATAGTACCGGCCTGCGGTGCCCCGCCATCCAACGAAAAAGTATAAGGACCTGTACCGCCTGCCGAAGTAATTGTGATACTACCATTATTTACACCAAAGCAGGAAGTGGCTGTTGGAACTGGAGATGCGGTGATATTACCAATAACGCTGATTGTAACTGGTATGCTAATGTTACAAACAGCCCCAACATCTCTTACCCTAACTGTATAATTTCCTGCCGGCAATCCTGAAAACACATTGCTGGATTGCCATGTTATTCCGTCTAATGAATATTCGTATGGAGGAGTTCCCCCTGTTACTCCTGAAACAGTAATACTGCCGTTGGATGAACCGCAGTTTGCAGGGGTAGAACTAGTATTTGCAATTAGTGGTTGTGCCCTGTCTATACGGACTGTGTCTGTACCAAAAATTTCAACAGTGGGATCATCAATTTTTTCATAGACTGACTTAACAACATAAGAAGTGACAGCACCTGCAGGTGCGCAAACATTAGCGAAAGAAGCTTCTAAACAACCGGGAAGAAGAGGACCAGTGGTTCCTGTTGTGAGTAAAGTTCCTGCCAAATCATAAAGTTCTACTCTTTTCAACAGGGAAGGTCCGGCATCAGGAACAAAACGCCAGGTCTCATTCATACCAATTGAACCCCAGGCAGGGTCAGTCATTCTTCTTAGTGGAGCTGTCATCCCCTGTGTTCTGGAAAAATTCTGTATCCCAACCATAGCTTTACCCCCTTGCCAGCTTGAACAAATTTCTTTATCAAAAATTTTAACCTCAAATATGCCGGTTGATTCATACAAGATAATCTGATGTGTATTCTGAATCAGGCTGGTACACTGAAATAAAGGCACTTTATAAAAACTCAGGATCCATCGTCTATTGGGAGCAGTCCCGAATAATTGGTATTGTATCCGCTGGGTTGGAGATGATGGTTGTCCTGGAAACAGATCATGGTATGGCCCCATAATCAATGCCCTGTCATATAAACCATTGGGAAGATCACCACGGTTTTGCCAATGAGAAATTCCATTGGCTAAGGAAGGATCAAAACTTACATAGCCATTTGTACTTGCTATCAAATCATTGTAAATAGTTCCGTAAAAAGGAAAAGGAAATCCGATATTGATTAAGCCACTATATGTGTCATCAACCGTAAGATTTGTTGGAGTTCCGGCAGGATCATCCGGTGCGGCATACACCTGAAAACAAGTAGAATTAAAACTTCCGGGATTAAGGGAATATGAACTTGTTAGTCCATGAATATCGGGAATTATTGCTTTTAAAGTAATACATAAAGCTGTGGGACATCCCGGCACTATCGTATCACGGCTGCAATTAAAAGAAAAATTTTGCGCCTTTACAGTTACAGATAAAAAAATAAAACAACCAGTAATTGTCAGAAGCCTCAACAGTTTCAGTCTCATAAAATAAAATGCAGTTGTGTGCAGTAAAATCAGTTCCTTATGCGGGCAACAAGGTAAGAAAAAAATCGGGTCAAAATGGCATCAAAAGGTTGATTATAAACAAAAAACACCCCGGCAAATATAGCCGGGCAGTTTTAAGAAGGTATATCCTCCATATCATACCGCTCTACCAATTCGATATCGGGGAAGCATATTTTCTCTACGGTAAAAGCTTAAGCATCTGACGGAGGTCCTTGTCCGGAATGTTTTCTTTTTCAGCTTTGTCAAAAATAGTAAGGAGATACACAGTGGTTTCCACCACCTTCACACAGGTAATCAGTCTTGCCCCTCCTGATTTTCCCTTTCCTTTTGATGCTATGGCAAGCCGGATTTTATAGCAATGATGGCCTAATGGGGTACCCTGTTCGGGTTCTTTTTCAAGACTGTCAATAAGAAAAGCATATTCTCTTTCAAGGGAATTATATTTCTTAAAAAGTTTCTTTATCTCCCTTTTGAATAAAGGAGTGGCGATAATACTATAGCTCATTGAGTAGCTCCTTTGCGGGAATCCCTTTCAGCTTCCCCTGCTTTATCAGGTGCATTTCCTTTACAGCCTGTTTCAGGTCTTTCAGTACCTTTTTTTTATATGGCGACACAGGGGTTGCCTTTACAAACGAAAGGCTTTTCAGCAGTTCCATCACAAAATCCACTTTGCTGTCTTTTATATCAAGCATTACTTTCATACAATGTAATTATTGAACAAATTTAATAAAATAACATCAATCCTTTACTATGGTATATCCTCCATATCATACCGCTCTACCGATTCGATGCCCGGAAGGCTGAGTAAACTAAGTACCAGCTTATCCAGTTCTTCTTTATCGTGTACATACAGGCGGATATTACCTTCAAACAATCCTTCTTTGGCTTCAATGGTGAGGGCTGAAATATTTATTTTCAGTTCTCCCGAAATCAGCATAGTTATTTTATTCACCACACCCACATCATCCATCCCGATTATCTTTACACCCGTCAGGAAAGAAATCTCTTTGTTCTTAGCCCATTTTGTTTTTACCACCCGGTGTCCGTAATTGGCTAATAATTTTGCAGCATTGGGGCAGGTGGTCCGGTGGATAGTTAATCCTTTGCCGGTAGTAACAAAACCAAACACATCATCCCCGGGAATTGGTTTGCAGCAATTGGCAAGGTTGTAAACAATTTTATCGCTGCTTTC
>JANPMI010000350.1:0-8345 GCA_031422725.1 Chitinophagaceae bacterium
AAAAAAGGGATACAAACTCCGGCCTGTAAAAATGGGCGAAAGAGCCAGCCGGGAAAAAGACCTGGTAGATAAGATAAGAGTACCGGTTACTTTTCAGACGACGACAGCTGAAGATGGGCTGTTTAAAGTGGACATACCCGGAAAATTTTACAAGTTTGGAGATGACGTTGCCTTGAATCAGCAACAATATGCCGACATGGCCAATGGCAGTTATTATATGGTTACCCGGATAATGACGAATGCCTGGATGTGGAATCATGCTACTGAGGATGTGTATAAAAGAATTGACAGCCTGCTCTATGAAAATATACCCGGTAAAATAATTTCAAAAACGACAGTAATAAAGAATGGCTACAAAGGCATTGACATTCTTAACCGTACCCGCCGCGGTGATATGCAGCGGTATAATATTTTTGTTACACCATTTGAGATTATTTTTTTTAAAATGAGCGGTAACGGGGAGTATGTAAAAGCAAGTGAAGAAGCAAAAAAATTTTTTGGCAGCATACAATTTAAAGAATATAAAAACGGAACGAATCCTTCTCCAAACGGGAAGAAAAAATATTCACCTCCCTATGGTGGCTTTGCTGTTGATCTTCCGCATGAACCTTTTATTGGTAATGACGGCAGCTGGATATATGATGCGGAAGATAAAGTGGCAGGCATTCACTACCGGGTAATAAGAACAGATATCCATAATTACCGGTTTGTGGGAGAAGATACGTTTGATCTCGGCCTGATGGATGAAAGCTTTATGGCTTCGGGATTTATAGATACACAGCTTCTGCGGAAACAAACAAGTTATAAAGGCTATCCGGCATTGAATGGTAAATACAGGGATAAAAGCGGTAGCCTATATCTTACCCGGTTCCTTATCCAGGGGCCGCATTATTATACACTGGTAGCACATGGCGAACAGGAAACTCCTGCCATGCAGGAATTTCTGAATTCTTTCGAAATAAAACCTTTTGTATATCGAGAAGCAAGACAGCAAAAAGATACTTCACTTTATTTCACTGTTAACACCCCGGTTTTTCCGGAAGAAAAAAAGATAAAATTAGATATTCCGCAATACAGTTATTATGGAGGTGCTGCTGACGAAGAGGAAGAGTCGGAGTATGATCTGCTGGAAGGCGGGGCTTACCGTAATAAAATAATAAGTAACGACACTACCGGGGAAAAAATATTTGTTTCCTTCTTCCGTTCGCCACGATATTATTATACCAAAGACAGTTCTGCATTGGATAAGGATACTGAAGAATCTTTGTTCGGCGGAGACAGTACCTGGATAGTGCGGCTCAGAAATAAATCAGCATTGCCGGGTAAGATGAAAGTTACTGAATTCATTATTACAAATACCGGCAGCAGCCGTACCCTTTGGGGAAAATATTATTACAAAAACGGCGTTGGCTTTTCACTAACTACACAAGCTGATACGCTGAGCCAGCCCAGTTCGTTTATAAAAAAATTCTATGAAACCTTTACTCCCGCCGATACTTTAAAAGGAATCAATCCGTTTGTAAAAAAATCGAACCAGTTTTTCGAAGATTTTGCAAGTAAAGACAGCACACTCCACGGACGGGCGGTTAAATATATAGATGATATCAGGCTTGATTCATCTGACCTGGTGCCACTGAAAAAAATCATTGCCGCTGTAAACTGGGATGAAAAAAAATACCTTGAAACCAAGAAATCGCTTATTAATAAACTGGGCGGTTTAAAAACTGCAGCATCGGCAGACTATTTAAAACAATTATACTATTCTCTCGATGATACTGTGCAATTGCAGTACGCAGCATTAGAAAATTTATTGCAACAGCAAACAGCCTATTCGTATGCTGTTTTCCGGGACATTATTAACACAGAACCTCCGGTGCTGGATGTAAGTGCAGGTTCGGGAGATTATGTTTCATCAACCTATAAAAAATATATCAATGCACTGGGATCTTCCTACAGTTTTAGCAACGGTAATTTTTTGGACGAATTATCTGATTCGCTGAAATTGACAAAAACTATTCTGCCGGATTTATTGCCACTTCTCAACCTGGAAGATTATAAAGGCAGCATTATGAAACTGCTGGGACAAATGATTGACAGTAACCTGGTGAGAGCAGAAGATTACGAAATATATTTTAGCAAGTTCCTGATTGAAGCCAAACAGGAGTTGAAAAAACAATCCATTGCTGAAAAGAAAAAAGCAATAGCAAAAGCAGAAGAAAGCAAGACAGAGAAAAAACCTTCTTCTTATGATGATGATGCGGACGGGGATGGGGGTAATGATAACCTGAGTTTGTATGCAACGCTTTTGCTGCCTTATTGGGACAGGAATCCCTCTGTGCAACCGTTAATACTGCAGATGCTTCGTTCCAATGACAAGCAGTTAAAATACAATACCATGTTACTGATGCTGCAGCATAACAAGCCCTATCCTGATACACTTTTAAAATATTTCGCCGGGCTGGATGGCTATCGCTATAAGC
This sequence comes from Chitinophagaceae bacterium, assembly GCA_031422725.1. Classification (GTDB taxonomy): domain Bacteria; phylum Bacteroidota; class Bacteroidia; order Chitinophagales; family Chitinophagaceae; genus JJ008. The sequence continues at coordinate 2,481 of JANPMI010000350.1, forward strand.
TGTACACCGATTTAAGGGTTATGAAAAAATCAGGCAAGTTCCCGGAAATGTATAATAACCATCTTGATTTGGGCAGAAGCTATTTACTGAACACAAAATTGTATGGTAAACCGGATTCTGTAGTTTATATGGACAGGCTAAAAACGGAGTACAAAGGGAAGATGGGGTATATTTATTTTTATAAGTATAAAAATAAAAAAGATGACTTGGCGTGGAAGCTGGCTACTGTTGGACTGATACCGGAAAACCCCAAACAGTTTGAGTTTGAAGATACCAGTACAAAAAATTTACTATTGCAGAAATTCGAGCTGGTTTCATCTTCCAGGTACAACAAATATGATTTTACAGAGTTTACCGATACCCGTATTAATCAAGAAGAACCGCTGAGTGAATTTCTAAAAAAGCAATTGAAGAAGATGCTTTATTCCCGGAGAAAAAGTGCCAAAGAATTTTATGATGACGACAAGGACAGGGCAGCAGTTTCAGATTAACCAATTAGACATTAAAATAAGACTGTCACCCTGAGTTTATCGAAGGGTGATTCAAAGGCTTCGATAAACTCAGCCTGACAATTTTCTATGGATGTAAATTTAATGTCTAATTGGTGTTCTACTGACTAAGCAACAATACCTTTTGGAATAGAAGCAATAAGTTTCTTTGTATAGGATGATTGGGGGTTGTAATAAATATCATCGGCGTTGCCGCTTTCTTCAATCTTTCCTTTGTTCATGACCATAATCCTGTCGCTGATATAACGCACCACGGACAGATCATGAGAGATAAAGATAATAGTGAACCCAAATTCTTTTTTCAGGTCATTCAGGAGGTTCAATACTTGTGCCTGCACACTTACATCCAGAGCAGAAACAGATTCATCGCAAACAAGGAAAGACGGATTTAGCGCCAATGCCCTGGCAATAACGATGCGCTGGCGTTGCCCCCCGCTGAATTCATGCGGATAACGGTTGAAATGTTCAGCTTTCAGGTTTACTTTTTCCAGCAGTTCGGTTACTTTGTCTTTTCGCTGTTTATCGGTTGGTAAAATACTATGTACTTTCATTGGTTCTGCTATGGCAGAGCCTATAGTTATTCTTGGATTTAAAGAAGAGTAGGGGTCCTGGAAAATTATCTGTACTTGTTTTCTCAGTGATCTTAATTCATCTCTTTTTTTTGCTGTGAGATCAATACCATTATAAATAATTTTTCCGGATGTTGGTTCAATCAGGCGCAGTAATGTTCTTCCCAAAGTTGTTTTGCCACAACCGCTTTCACCAACCAGCCCCAATGTTTCTCCTTTATATACTTCAAAACTCACCTCATCAACTGCTTTGGTATATGAACTTGCTTTGCCAAACAATGTTTTTTTTAAAGGAAACCAAACGGAGAGGTTTTGTGCTTTAAGTAATACCGAAGTCTGAGGACTGAGGTCGGAAGCCGGAGGGGTCGTTTCATACTTTAGTCCTCCTGCTTCCGACCTCGGTTCTTCTAAAAAATCTGAAACTACCGGTAGTCGCTTCCCTCTTTCATGATTCACAGGTCTGCAGGCAAGCAATGCTTTTGTATAGGGGTGTTGGGGGTGAGTAAAAATTTCTTTTACTGTATTCTGTTCAACAATCTCTCCTTTGTACATTACCGCAGCCCTGTCTGCGATTTCGGCCACCACTCCCAAATCATGAGTAATAAAAATTACACCCATGCCGGATTGCTGCTGCAATTCTTTTATAAGTTGCAGAATTGTTTTCTGAACAGTAACATCCAATGCAGTGGTGGGTTCATCACAAATAAGTAATGAAGGTTCGCAACACATGGCTATGGCAATCATCACTCTTTGTTTTTGTCCGCCGCTTAGCTGGTGGGGATATCGATTGAAAACAGCAACGGGGTCAGGAAGTTTCACTTTTTCAAACCAGGCGATGGTTTGTTCCTTTGCTGCTATTTTCGAAACTTTTTTATGGAGAAGAATTGCTTCCATTACCTGGTCGCCGCAGGTAAGTACAGGATTTAGTGATGTCATCGGCTCCTGGAATATCATGGCAATTTTATTGCCACGGATATCCTGCATTTCATATCGGTTTCTTTTCAGCAGATCAGTTTGCTCATTCCCGTTTTCAGAAAATAAAATTTCCCCGGTGGCGTACTTTGCAGGGGGCGAAGGAAGTAATTGCAGAACAGACAGCGAAGTAACTGATTTACCGGAGCCGGATTCACCCACTAATGCCACTACTTCGCCCCGGTTCACGGAAACCGAAATATTTTTTAATGCATGGGTGGTTCCGGATTCAGCAATAAAATCAACAGAAAGGCTATTTATTTCTAAAAGTGGGTTCATTAAAGTTTTCAAATGTCATCCCTTCGGGATTTGTGTTGTTTTATTGAATAATGTATCTATAATAATTTCAGCCTTTCAGGATTATAGTTTCGTAAAAGCAGTTATTCCCTCCACCAGCACATCAAGATTTTTAATGGTTGTATAAACATTCGGCGTTATCCTTACTCCAACAATATTTTCCCAGGTAATGGCAACAGTATGTACTTTATACTTATCCAAAAGGAATGAATCTAATTCACCCGGCTTCTTTCCTTCTATACCAACATTGCCAATAGCACAACCCCATTTCGGGTGCATAGATGTATTCAGTTTTATTTTTGGAACGGCTTTTATTTTTTCCATCCAGTAATTTTTAAGATAGTGCAGCCTTTTTTCTTTTCTTTCACTGCCAATCATATCATGAAATTCGATGGCCTTGCCAATAGCCTGTTCAATAAAGAATGGCCTGGTGCCGAGAGCTTCAAATTTCCGGATGTCATCCTTCAATGGATTTTCGTTGGTCGCAAATAAAGGGTAGATATTTTTTATTTTTTCTTTCTTTACATATAACATACCGCTGCCGATGGGGGCATATAGCCATTTATGTAAACTGGCAGCAAAGTAATCAGCATCCAGATCAGGAATTTTAAAATCAAAATGGGCAAAGCTGTGTGCACCGTCAACCACCACTTCAATTCCTCTTTTGTGAGCTTCCTGTGCAATCTTTTTTACTGGTAAAATCTGTCCGTTCCAGTTGATGACATGAGTGATATGAACCACCTTCGTTTTAGAAGTAAATGCTCTTACATACTGCTGCACTAAATAATTTTCATCTTCACTGGGCAATTCAAGATTTATCCAGACCATCTTTATCCCATCTCTTAGTTCTCTTTGCTTATACGCATTAATCATATTGGGATAATCCTGTTTGGCGGCCACCACTTCATCTCCTGCTTTTAATTGCAAACCAAAAATGACTGTCTCCAATCCTTCGGATGAATTTCTATTAATAGCAATTTCTTCCGCATCACAACCGGCCAGTTTTGCCAGGTTTTTTCTGAGAGGTTCCCTGCCCTGATCTAATATTCTCCACATATAATAGCTTGGGGCTTCATTGCTCAGGTCATAATATCTTTTCATCGCATCCTGTACAGTTTTTGGTGCCGGGGAAACGCCGCCATTATTCAGATTAATCATAGCCGGCGATACTGTAAATGATTGCTGGATATAATACCAAAAGTCTTCTTCTGTTGCTAAATCATCGGGTGAAATACCTTCAGCATTTCTTAATACACTTTCTAAGTTTCTGCTCCATGCCGGCTGAGCTAAAGATGATAAGAAAGCTGTGGCAGAAAAGGCTCCTGCCCGTTGCAAAAATTTGCGGCGGTTTGTTCCAGGCATAATATTCGTTTTGATAAATGTACTGAATTTATACCCACCCTGCCTCCCGAAGCAATCGGGACAAGCTCTTCCGGGAGGGTATGCCAAGATGATAGTAGTACAACAGCCCGCCTCCGTATAAAACTATGGCGGATGAATTGGCTACATAATTAAAAAAAACTAACTTCCAACTTTAACTACCGATTTATGAAAATACTGGAGATTAAAGTGCTGAAAGGTCCCAACTACTGGAGTGTTCGCCGTACCAAACTGATCCAGATGAAACTGGACCTGGAAGATCTGGAACAACGACCTACGAATAAAATTGAAGGTTTCAGGGAAAGACTTGAAAATTTATTGCCAACATTGATTGAACACCGGTGCAGTGAAGATATGGTGGGAGGTTTTTTTAAACGGGTGGAGGAAGGAACCTGGATGGGGCATGTGATAGAACATATTGCTCTGGAGATTCAAACACTGGCTGGCATGGATACCGGTTTTGGAAGAACAAGAACTCCGGATGGGGGAGAAGAAGGGGTGTATTATGTAGTGTTCAGTTATATGGAAGAAGATGCGGGATTGTATGCAGCGAAAGCTTCGGTACAAATTGCCCAGGCATTAATTGATGGCACTGAATATGATCTGGCAAACGACATACAGGAAATGAGAGAGATCCGGGAAGATACAAGGCTTGGCCCTTCTACCGGTTGTATAGTTGAAGAAGCAGCAAAAAGAGGAATACCTTATATCAGGTTGAATAAACAAAGTTTGGTACAGTTAGGTTATGGTATCAATCAAAAACGAATAAGGGCAACCATTGCTTCCACTACTTCCAATATTGCAGTTGATATTGCCGGTAATAAAGAAGAAACAAAAATGCTGCTGGGTGCTGCAGAAATCCCTGTACCTAAAGGAACAGTAATAAGAGCCGAAGAAGAATTGGATGAAGCCATCAGCAAAGTAGGGTATCCGATGGTGATAAAACCTATTGATGGTAATCATGGAAAAGGAAATACAACCAATATTATAAACAGGGAACAGGCCGTTAAAGCATTTGAAGCAGCTAAAGTTTACGGTCGCAATGTAATTGTAGAAAAATATATTACCGGTTATGATTTTCGTTGCTTAGTTATTAATAACAAATTTATTTGTGCGGCACTTCGTACCCCGGCTTCTGTAGTGGGGGATGGTAAACACAGTATTCAATGGCTGATTGATGAAACGAATAAAGACCCCCGCCGTGGTTTTGGTCATGAAAAAGTGCTGACGCAAATTACTATGGATCAGTTTACCCAAAAAATGCTTGACGATGCGAACATCACATTAGAAACTGTTCCTGAAAAAGGAAAAAGAGTTTTGCTGAAACCAACGGCTAATCTTTCCACCGGCGGCACCAGCAATGATGTAACAGATGAAGTGCACCCCGCCAATATTTTTATGTTTGAACGCATCGCCAGGATCATCGGTCTTGATATCTGTGGTATTGATGTGATGGCGGTTGATTTAAAAACACCCGTGGCAGAAAATGGCGGTGCGATACTGGAAGTAAATGCCGCCCCCGGTTTCCGTATGCACATAGAACCTGCGGAAGGATTGCCAAGAAATGTGGCGGAGCCGGTAGTGGATATGCTTTTTCCAAAGGGAAGTGTTGGCCGAATTCCCATCATTGCAATTACAGGAACCAATGGTAAAACAACCACGACAAGATTAACAGCCCATATAGCCAAGAGTGCCGGGAAAAAAGTGGGTTATACCACTTCGGATGGTGTGTATATACAAAATCAACTGATGATGAAAGGAGATTGCACCGGGCCGGTATCCTCCACTTTTGTATTAAAAGATCCAACCGTTGATTTTGCGGTATTGGAATGTGCAAGGGGTGGTATTTTAAAATCAGGACTGGCCTTTCAAAATTGTGAAGTGGCCATAGTTACTAATGTAGCCGCTGATCACATGGGGTTGGGTGGCATTAATACCCTGGAGCAGATGGCTAAAGTAAAAGCGGTGGTTCCGGAAACAGTCTTCCGGCATGGCTACACTATATTGAATGCAGATGATGATCTAGTATTTGCCATGAGAAAAGAGTTGAAATGCAATATTGCCTTGTTCAGCATGGATGAAACCAACCCGAGAATAAAAAAACACTGCGAAGGAAATGGATTGGCTTGTATATATGA
>JANPMI010000351.1:0-10325 GCA_031422725.1 Chitinophagaceae bacterium
GAACATCCGGAAATTTCTATTGACATTCTTGATCTCCGGACATTATTACCATTGGATTATCTGGCGATAAGAGAAGCAGTAAAAAGAACCGGCAGAGTTTTGATTTTGCATGAAGACACATTGGTGGGCGGCATCGGCGGAGAGATAGCTGCCTGGATTGCAGAAAACTGTTTTTCAATTTTAGATGCACCGGTGATGCGTTGCGCATCATTGGACACACCTATTCCATTTAGTATAGAACTGGAAAATAATTTTATGGCGAAGGGAAGATTGGATGAAACTATTCAGAAGTTATTAAACTATTAGAGAATTTTTATGCCTGATATTTTTATTATAGCAGGATGCAATGGTGCCGGAAAAACAACAGCAGCCTATAACCTTTTACCGGAAGTTTTTAAAACGGTTGAGTTTGTTAACGCCGATGAAATTGCAAGGGGCTTATCGCCATTTAATCCAACAGGCGTCGCTTTTCAGGCTGGCAGGATAATGCTGGAAAGGTTAAAACAACTTATCGGAGAAAATAAAAATTTTTCTTTTGAAACAACTCTTTCCGGGCTTACTTATCTAAGTTTTATTAAAAAGGCAAAAGAGAAAGGATATGGAGTCACTTTCTTTTTTGTTTACCTGAACAGCGCAGAGCTTGCTGTTGAAAGAGTTGCTATTCGGGTAAGTAAAGGAGGGCACAATATTCCAAAGGAAGTAATTGAAAGACGGTATTACAAGGGGTTGAAAAATTTTTCCAAATATGCAGATGAATCAAAGGCGTGGTATCTGTATGATAACTCAGGCAGCGAATATATTCTTGTTGCAAAAAGTGTAGATGGGGAAAAGAAAATATTTAACTTTGACCTGTTCAATATTATTTCAGCAATATGAGTACTGCAAAAAAAACCGAGGACTTGAGTGATAAAATAAAAGTGGCATTAGACAAAGCCATTAAAAATGTTATTGCTGAAACCAAAGCCAAAAACTCCTACCTGGTCATTGCCGATAAAAACGGCAAAATCAAAAAAATTCCTGCCAAAGATTTATAGTTACAAAGACCTCTAAGCCCCTACTCTTCTAAGGAGCATATCCAAAAGTATTTTTCACGCAGAGATAAGGAGAATGCAGAGAATAATACTATTGAACAATAATCCCTGCGTACTCTGGGCCCCCTGCGTGACGATTTCAAAACTATTGGGCTGAGGTTTAATACTCCACCGTCTCTCCATCTTTAATTACAAACGGGTAGAAATCCAATCCCAACTTTAACTGGTAGCTGCCAATGGGCAGTGGTATTTTTTTCGGTTTGTTGCCAGATGTATAGGCTTTTTCTTTTGTTTCATCATATAGATGCCAGTCACCTTCAGAAACCAGGTTAAGGAAACCAGCCTTTAGCCTGGTTTCATGTCCTTTTTATACGGGTACATTTTCTACCGGAACATTGGTAAGTGTAAAGCGATACTGACCAGGGGCAATAGGGTATATTTTATCATTACGGGAAACACTCCTGAGGAATTTATTATCTGCTGACTGGTATATAAGGATATTCCGTTCAACATCCGCCGGAAAATTAATATCAAGTCTACCCAGAACACCTTTCATGTTTGGTACTGGGGTAATTACCCATTTTTCTGAAATTTCAGGTTGTGCAAAGGCATTGGCAAACATCCCGCAGGCCAGCAACGAAAGAAGGAGTTTTTTCATAAACAATAAAATAAAGAGGAATATAAAAGGTACAGCATTTTTTGCTGTAAAATTATTTTATGGCGAAGTCAAGATTAGATGAATCAGATCAAAAATTACTGAACTATTGAACAATGCTGCACGACTTATCTTACTACTCCATGATGGTACTCAAAGTCTAAAGTAATGCTGAGCGGTAAGAAACCATACCAGCTGATAAATTAATCTTTGAAAGCTATTGGATATTTCCTAACGTTACTTGTTGCGATTGGTTGTATATGGCCACCACCTTGTCGGGGGCGCCAGAACACTTGAATCTGTAATCACCAACCGGTACGATGATTGTTTTTATATCTGCTCCATCTGAAAGTCCACCATTACCGTACGATTGTGGGTTTTTTTCGTCTACATCTTTTAAATGCCATGTTGTTTTATTAGAAATAACTGTGACATTAACAAACGTAGCATCTATGTTAACAGTTTTTCCATCACGTATATCTATTTTATAAGAAGGGTAAATTTTATAGATCATTAAACGAAACACTCCCAAAGGCAATGTTATACTACAATCTCCTTTGCTGCCCGCCAAAATACTACTGTTCACTGTATCTTTGACTAGCTTCCACTGGGCATCATATAATGGGGCAGGGCTCGTAGAATTTATTTTGAGTGTTCCTGTCTTGATCCTTGTTTGCATACCACTTTTTATTGGAACATTTTCTACTAACACTTTATAAAGTTTGATCTGGTAAGTTCCAGGAGAAAGAGGGTATGCAGGAGCAGCGTTTTTAACACCGCTTTTTACCGGAATGGTATTTTTGAAATCATCAACACTAAGCGAAATATCAGCATATCCACTCCTGCTGATTATCATTCGTCCGCCTTCAGGTTGGTCGTTGAGGAAATTAATTTCAAGCATTCCAGGTTCATTTTTTCCAATCCCTTTTGTACCGGTTAACGGAGTAATAACCCATTTATCTTCTTCAATAATCTCAGTTATCATTGAATTGGGTTCATTGCTGTCTGGCTTTTCCTTGTCATGAGCCTCTTCTATAATTCCCATGGGAGTATAATCCTCCACCGTCTCTCCATCCTTTATTATCACCGGGTAAAACTGTCCGCCCAATTTTACCTGGTATCTGCCAACAGGCAATGGTATTTTTTTGGGCTTGTTGCCGGAAGTATAGGCCTTTTCTTTTGTTTCATCATATAGATGCCAATCGCCTTCAGAAACCACATCAAGAAAACCCATTTTTAATCTTGTTTCATGACCTTTTTGTATGGGCACATTTTCTACCGGAACATTGGTAAGTGTAAAGCGGTATTGACCAGGGGCAATCGTGTAAATTTTATCATTATACGAAACACTGGTGAGGAATTTATTATCTGCTGCCTGGTATATAAGGATATTTCGTTCTACATCCGCCGGAAAATTAATATCAAGTCTGCCGAGGACACCTTTCATGTTTGGCACAGGGGTAATTACCCATTTTTCTGAAACTTTAGGTTGTGCAAAGACGCTGGCAAACATCCCGCATGCCAGTACCGGAAGAAGGAGTTTTTTCATAAACAATAAATTAAAGAGGAATATAAAAGGTACAGCATTTTTCAGGCAACAACTTAAAAATTATTTTCTAAAAACAAGGTTGCTACATCTGTTTTGTTGTAATTATTGAAAATGAGTATCTTAAAGCCCTCGTCCCCCTGTGTAAGCATTTTATTCCGGCCTCTTTTTACACAACCAAAACCAAAACCAACGCCACCATGTCAACCACTCTGGCTGCACCAGTCAATCAATCTGAACGTATTGTTATTCTCGATTCATTAAGGGGCATTGCAATCCTCGGTATTTTATTAATGAATATTCCGGGCTTTGCCTTACCCGATCCTGCTGCATACGGCGACCTCTCTGTACTCAATGAAATGGGCACCATCAATTTTAAAGTCTGGTATTTTATTGATTGGTTTATGGAAGGAAGTCAACGGGCTTTATTCTCCATGCTGTTCGGTGCCGGTATTATTTTATTTATTACCCGACAGGAAAAAAAGGCAGAAGGACTTTATCCGGCTGATTATTTTTTCCGTCGCCAGTTATGGCTATTAGTATTTGGTTTATTCAATGCTTTTGTCCTGTTATGGTTCTGGGATATTTTATTTCATTATGCCTGCTTGGGGATGATTATGTTCACTTTTCGCCGCTTATCTCCCAAAGCATTAATAATAGGAGCATTTATTTCTTTGCTGTTAATGACTGCCAGAGAAAATGTAGATGCATACCGGGATAGAAAAATGATTTATAAAGGAGAGATGATTGCAAAGATGGATACCACAGTGACCAAACTGACAGATGCCCAAAAAGGAGACCTTGGTGCCATGACGGAGTTTAAAGAAAGGACCAGCCCCGAAGGAAAGAAAAAGAAAATGGATAAAAGCCTGAGTAGTGTGAGGGGAAGTTATGGCGGGTTTTATGAGTACCAGAGTGAAAGAAGCTTTAAAGGTGAGATAAACTATCTCTACTTTGGCGGATGGGATATTTTAGTATTTATGTTTCTCGGCATGGCTTTTTTTAAGAATGGTGTTTTAATAGGTAAAGCATCCAACAAAGTGTATTGGGGAATGTTTATTACCGGACTTGGGGTTGGATTAGTGTTGTCTTACTTCCGGCTACAGCCACTGATTGACTATAAGTTCAATCCTTTTGACATCACAAAAAATACATCATTCGAATTTTATGAAATATCCCGCACCTTCCGTGCCATTGGTATTTTTGGATTGATAATGTTGTTGTATAAATCCGGTTGGTTTAAATGGTTTTTTGCATTAATGCGTCCCGTAGGTCAGATGGCATTTACCAATTACCTGATGCAATCATTATTAGTTGGGCTATTTTTCTATGGCGTTGGTTTTGGTATGTTTGGAAAACTGCAACGGTATGAAATGTATTATGTGGTGGCAGCAACCTGGACGCTTCAAATCATCTGGAGTCATATCTGGTTAAGATATTTCCGCTTTGGTCCGTTAGAATGGGCCTGGCGCAGCCTGACCTATTGGAAAAAACAGCCAATGAGAAAAGTAAATACCAAAGAAGTGATGTCGGCATAAAATCTTTGGACAGTTAAGTAAAATTTAAGAAACAGCAACATACAAAAAACTGGTATGTCAATTAATCTTCCAACAGGCTCAAGTGCTGCTCCTGTAAGCTCAAAGGAGAGAATTGTTATTCTTGATAGCCTCCGGGGTATTGCCATTCTGGCAATTCTTTTAATGAATATTCCTGGCTTTGGATTACCGCATATTGCTACATCTGATCCGGGTGTACTTGGTGAGACCGGCAAAAACTATTACACCTGGTATATCATTGACGGCGTATTTGACAGTACTCAAAGAGGGATGTTTTCTATCTTATTTGGGGCCGGAATTATCCTGTTTATTACCCGCCTTGAAAAACGTTTACCGGGAACACAACCTGCAGAATATTTTTTTCGCCGGCAGTTGTGGTTATTACTCTTCGGATTAATTAATGTGTTCGTACTATTATTTTCAGGAGATATATTATATGCTTATGCTTTATGCGGGATGCTCTTATTTGCTTTTATAAGATTATCACCCAAAAAGCTTTTTATAGCAGCATTTATTTGTTTTCTATTGAGTATTGCAAGGGAAAACAAAAACTTGTATCATGATAAAGCCATCATAAATAAGGGAGAAAAGATTGCTCTGTTGGATACAAGTGTTGTAAAACTAAAAGCAGTGCAATATGAAGCCCTGGGAAAAATGCAGGCATTCAAAAATGAAAATAGCCAGGAAGAAAAGAAAAAAGAGTTTGAAAAAACTGTGACAATGACAAGAGGCGGCTTTTGGGATACTTATGAAATACAATCTGAAGCAGGTGTTGCGGGGCAAACAATAGGGTTCTATAGCTTTTTCTGGGAATTAGTATTTTTAATGTTGTTAGGTATGGGATTTTACAAAACGGGAATCATAACAGCCACTCACCCATTTAAAACATATTGGCTGCTATTCATTATTGGTTTTGGAATAGGATTGCCATTGTCTTATTTTCATTTGCAGCAGGAAATATTTTTTAGTTTCAACAGGTATGAAATTACAAAAAATACATTTTTTGGTTTTCGGCAAATTCACCGGTTTTTCAGAACTATGGGATTTTTAGGACTGATAATGCTTTTGTATAAGCAAGGATGGTTTAAATGGTTATTCAATCTAATGCGACCAATAGGGCAAATGGCTTTCACCAACTACCTGATGCAATCCATTATTTGTGGAATTATATTTTATGGAATAGGGTTTGAAATGTTCGGCAAATTGCAGCGGTATGAATTATATTATGTGGTGGGTGTAGTATGGATATTTCAGATCACCTTCAGCAATATATGGTTAAGGTATTTCCGGTTCGGTCCATTAGAATGGGCATGGCGAAGTTTGACGTATTGGAAAAAGCAACCATTGCGTAAGGAATAAAAACTGATATTTAATTTTTGAATTTGATTAACTTGCATTTGAATAAAAATTTGCATATACCGGTTATAATTGTATCAATTTCCTCACTATAAAATTTACAACATGAAACAGAAAACCAATGCCGGTATTATTCCTTTACTACTCATGGTATTTGCTATGATTGCCTGTAACCAGCAAAGTAAAACAGATGAAACGGCAAAAACGGAAACCGGCACCACGAAAACAGAAACCACAGCCATGCCTGCTTACGATCCGGCCATGGATCCTCTCAAAGTAGAGGCGGCTTTTGCAAAGGTTCTTGCTGACACACTGAATGTGAAATTGTATGAAATAACGCTTAATCCCGGTGACTCAGCCGGACTTCATACACATCCGGATTATGTGCTCTATGTACTCCAGGGCGGCACACTTAAAATATATCCCAAAGATGGTGAGCCTCAGGTTAACGAACTGCAAACCGGAATGGGAGTTATATTTCCTGCCGGAACACATTCTGGCAAAAACACAGGAACGACTACTGTAAAATTATTAGTGAGTGATATTTACAGACCCAGAAGTTAAATATTTTCATGGCGGTATCGTTAGTTGAATAAACAGCGATGCCGTCATTATTTTTCGCATCCCTGTATTATCCTTTTTTTTATTTATAAGTAAAAGAGGAGAATCAATTAAGGGGTTATTTTATACCGGAAGGTGAGAAAACCAATATTGAGATTTATTTCACATTATCCCCGGAAAACCCGCCACTGATACAGGAGTATCATATCAGGGAAATGCCGAAAGAAAAATAAAAATCTTTTGTAATAAATGTAATTTTACCTGCATCAAAGCTTCTGGCATATGTCTAAAAAAGACATATTAATTATTGAGAACCTGGCCGATTTTGAAAAAAAGATCAACCGGGATACCCGAGGGCATGATTGATTATGCCAAAACGGGGAAACAAAATTAAATACTATAAAATAAATTATTATGTATATCATCCGTGATATTTTTCAACTCCGCTTCGGTGCCTATAAAGATGCCAAAGCCTTGCTGGACGAAGCATACAGTAAAGGATTGTTGCCGGATGCAAAATCTGCAAGAATACTATCTGATTTTACCGGGGACTCTTACCGGTTGATTTTTGAAGAGGGATATGATACATTGGCGGGTTATGAAAAATCACTGGGTGAGAGCATGACCAAGCCTGCCTGGAAAAAATGGTACGAAAAATTCAAAACTCATGTTGCAAGCAGCCACCGGGAAATATTAAAACTGGTGATGTAATTAACCTGTCAACTAAGAAGCCATTTTTGCCTTAATAACAGCAAGACCCTTTAATGTTTCTTCGCTGTTACTTTTAAGTATCCCCATTTTGTGAGAGTTGAAGTAAAACTTTTCACCGGGAGGAGTGGTAATGGAAAACCATTTCAGCATCCGCCAGTCAACTTCCTGCTGTACGGTGCACTCCTCTAAATTAAATGCAAGGGGTGTGGCAGTGGCAGTTGTTTTATAATACAATGTTTTGCCAACGAGGTACAGGACGCCATAGGAATCAAAAAACTTAAATGAATTTTTATATCTTTTAAAAGAGGCATAGTGATACAAGGCTGCATATTCCATATTGGGTGCGGTTATGCTTTTCAGCACTTTATTAAACCGTTGTTCTTTTATAAAAAAAGAGAACACTACTATCAATAGTCCAACGATGCCGCCGATTATTGCTCCTGTTAACATAGCTGTTTTATTAGTTTAAGGTATGAATGATTATTGTATAAAAATTATTTCCTTACACTGCTTTAGCAAACAAGGCAGAACGAAACATAAAAGGTTATTTGAAAGTACAAATATTTTAATCCAGGTGATATTCTTTCTGTAAAAATGTTATCATGTTTATTGCTTTTTCATTTAATAATTTCAGCCTTACTTCAATCATGAAATTGCTGCCTTTAAGCTGATGCACATAATAGGCAAGGTCATGATGAAGATTTTTGTCATATGACCTTAAAAGAGGATTATCAGTTGGTCTGTTTATGCCATCAATGGTTACCATTTTCTCAAAAACAAAAGGATTAAATATACGGGATAATAAAGGGTCTGCTGCTCTTCTTTCCATACGATCATCTTCCTGGTTATAATATATATAGTCTACCAGTTTTTGATAGGATATCATACTGTCAGCTGCCTTTTCATTCCTTATCAATCTTAATGAACCTGAGTTTTTTAATTGTGTAATTGTTCTGTCATTACTTTGAAACCGAACTCCCCTTACAAAGGTTCTTCCAAAGTAATACAACTCATTTTCATGTCCTTTAATTTGCTGATTGTTTAAGAGAAGCATGAACGAGTCCATTAATTTCATCTTGTTTTGCCTGAAAAGGATATTTTGCCTAATTGCTGCCGTATCCGTTTTTAAATCTTCAATAAATGTTTGGATAAATTTTTTCTCCCGGTCTCTTTCAATCTTATGCTCCAACTGGTACTCAGCCAAAAACCCGCAGAACACAGCGAGGAACAACATTAAAAACTCCCAGAAATAATGAGTCCATTTTTTTCGGGCGGTGTGAGTGTGGGCATGTACTTCCATAAGTTTTTTCTTTAATCAAAAGAATATTCGCTTTTAATAATTTCAACAAGTCTAATAGCCCGTTCTCGCATGACAATAGCCCTGCGTTGAAAAAATTTAGATGTAGAGGAATAATAATGATAGTTCAGCGATACGGTGTTTATATCTTTTGCATCAGCAGAAAGCAAGGCCGGTTTTTCAGAAGGCTTGTTGATAATTGTCCGCCGGTCACCAAAAGTCGTTATTCCGGTATTCATCATTTGCTGAAAAACATAGCTGTCAAATAACAAGGCATTCTTTTTATGAATTTCGTCCATTTTCAGGCGTAACAGTTCTGTTTGATTCGTCAGCCATTGAAAGGATACATAATAAGTACCGATACTATCCAGCAATCTTTTAGGTTTTATATACCGGAGCAGTCCCGAGCTTTTCATCTGGTCAAAGGATTTTGAGTTGGTATAATAATAACCCAGATTGGCTGTAACAGTTCGGGCGGCAACATAAATATCCGGGGTATTTTTAATATCCGAGTGTAGCAATTCAATCAATGAATCGGCCATTTGTGCACCGTAGTTGTTACGGTCTATAACCGAATCAAACAGCAATATATCTGTTTGCAAATCGGATACAAGGGAGTTCATATGTGTTTTCACTTCTTTTTTATGAAGAATACCTTCCCTGAGATTTTCAGCATAAAATCCAAAAGAAACAGCAAGAAACAACATTAAAAACTCCCAGAAATAATGTGTCCATTTTTTTCGGGCAGTATGGGTGTGTGCATGTACTTCCATAAATTTATTTTAAATGATATGCGGTGTTTAACAAAGAAATCAGATCCGATGCAGCAGTATGGAGGCTTTTCATGTTGTCCACCGTTAAGCTGCGCAAGTAACGATAGACCCAGATCCGGTTGTAATATTCTCCGAGGGTCGCTGGATCCGTTCTCAACATGTAGTTTTCTTTTCCTTTTTCCATTTCTTCAATTGTCATGGATCTCAATGCCATATCCCGACCGTAGAAATTTATGATCTGACCCAATTTGTCATCTACCTTGGCAAGTGCTAAATTGAGTTCTTGTAAATCCGCTTGATATTTCCTTAATAATGCATCATATCCTGCAATGGCATCTGCGACTTTTCTTTTCCTTATTAAACGCATACCACCCGCATATTTCAGTTGCTCCATTGTTTTATCCGTTGCGATAAAATCTTTCCAGCCCATCACTCCCACCATACTATTATTCAGTGAATGATTATATCCCTGACCCAACTTGGGAAACAGTTTCAGGATCGTATCAAAATAGTTTTCCTGGTATTTAAATGACTTTATGGAAACGAGCAGATTGGAAGTATCTTGTTGCAGATCTTCCACAAGCGATTTTACAAATTGTTTTTCACGATCGTTCTCGATCTTATGTTCCAATTGGTATTCGGCGAGGAATCCGCAGAACACAGCAAGAAACAACATTAAAAACTCCCAGAAATAATGCGTCCATTTTTTTCGTGGGGTATGTGAATGTGCATGTACTTCCATTTTATTTCATTAAAGGTGATATTGATGTTTTAGTAATTCAATCAACTTTTCTGCTTTTTCTTTTAAAGCCTTTCCTCTCAGTGAATTTCCCAAACTA
>JANPMI010000352.1:0-1583 GCA_031422725.1 Chitinophagaceae bacterium
CCCTGGCTTTCTGCATCATTATAGGGGATGCCATTCAGTGTTACATTAATCCTTGTTGCGTCGGTTCCTCTTATGCGGATGCCCGTGTAACCGACTCCATTCCCTGCGTCAGAATTGATGACAACGGAAGGAGTTTGATTCAACAGAAAAGGAATGTCCTGACCCAGGTTTGTTTTGGCAATTTCTTTTTTAGAAATGTTGGTTTTGGTGTAAGGCGAATTTTCTCCGGCACGGATGGCCCTGACTTCTGCCGGGGATAATATATAAAAACTGTCTTTTACTTCTTGCTTCTCCTGGGAGAGCAAAACAGTAGTTGCTGCTAATGAACAACCAAGCAAAAAAATCCTCTTCATTTTTTAAAATTTTATAAATTAAAAAATAAGAGGGAAATGCTGATGAGAAAGGTCAACTATGAACCGATGCCGGCCCACCTCCCTACGCAGGCATTACCCTGACCAGGTTTACGGGTATGATCTCAGATTATCCTGCTTGCCTCATCCCGTTCGAAACGAGAAAAGATGACAGATAAACACCCCGGAACGCTGTAAACTAAAGCCTTTTAAACCAAAGGCTAAGAGCTGGTGCAAAAATAAGAAAGAAATAGTTGCAGATTGCTGTAACTTTTCTACGCTATTCTTCGTACCACTCTAAACCATAGTTTATGAAGAAATTAGTATTATCATTTTTAGCCGTTGCCCTTACCGGCAGTTTTGTTTTAGCCCAAAAAATCATTAATGACCCGAATGCAGAGAAAAGGGCGGTGAGCACTTTTCATGGCATTGAAGCAGGAACGGGCATTGAACTTAGTCTGATGGAAGGCAGTTCAGAGGAAGTAGCTGTAAGTGCTGCTACCACAGAGTTCCGGGATAAAATTGTTACCAAAGTAGAGAACGGCATACTTAAGATTTATTATGAAACAAAGACAGGGGCTATTAATAAAAAGAAAGAGAGTAAAGACCTGAAAGCTTATGTATCATACAAAGCACTTGATTTGCTCCATGCAACAACAGGTGCTGAAGTGAAAATAAATGGAGTACTTAAATCTGCCAGCTTTGATATGAAAGCTAACACAGGTGCAATAGTTGACGGTGAAGTTGACATTGCCGCATTGAAAGTAAGTCAGAGCACCGGTTCAAAAGTTACCTTATCCGGCAAAGCTGATAAGCTTGACATTGATGGCGATACAGGAAGCAAATTCAAAGGCGAGGATATGAGTACTTCTAATTGTAATGTTACGGTAAGCACCGGTGCCATTGTTTTTGTAAACGCAGAAAGGGAATTGCAGGCGAAGGCAAGTACCGGTGGAAGTGTAAAATATAAAGGAAGTCCAACGGTAAAGGAAATTAAAAGAAGCACTGGCGGCTCTGTAAATAAAATCTGACAAGTCAAAAAATAAATAATGAAAAAAATATCATCTTTAATAACCGGGTTACTTATTGTCGCAGGTTTGTATGGGCAACAGGTAAATGATCCCCATGCGGAGGTAAGGCCGGCGAAAGGATATCACGGTATCAGTGTATCTAATGCTTTTGATGTATATCTTACCCAAAGCAATGAAGAAGCCGTTGCCGTAAGTGCTGCCG
>JANPMI010000353.1:0-2590 GCA_031422725.1 Chitinophagaceae bacterium
GGAAATAGTTATTATTTATTTTAATCAATAATTTTTATACCTGTTGCTGCAAACTGAATTTCTTTTTGGTAATTTGTATTTACATCCTTTCTTCTGCGGGGAAAACTTACAAGGTCTGTTCCTTCAACGGTAATTATTTTACCTACGATTTCTTTGGGAACTGTAAAGCCATTATCTCTTGTTCCAATCGTTACCATAGTGCCGTCAGATTTTTTCAAATTAAATGAATAGAGACTAACAGGTTTATCAGTAACCGAATCCATACGGCTTACCAACCCACCGCTTATAACCACACCTGTAACTGATGTTTGATCTATAATTGGTTTTTTTTCGGATTTACCAACATCAGGTATTATAATAGTTTTTCCAGTATACTTTCCGAATGTTTTTCCTTTGCCGACATATACTTCGTCTTCGGTTTGAGTGCCCTGGGCGTTTATAGCTAATGTGAAAAAAAATGCAGGCAGAATAAATAGTAATTTTTTCATGTTTGTTTAATTTAGATTGTTTAAAAATTTTATATAAATCTGATTTATCATCTCATTATTATTAAAAGGCAGGGTTAGTGATTCCGGGCTTTTGTGCTGACAATTTTTTCATTTTATTTATCTAACATTTCTTTTAATGCGTTGAAATCAAAATTCTTTTCAATCCGGGTTCTCCATTCATTAGCAGGATTTCTATCATCCCAGCTCCAATGCACAATCAATAACTGGGGAACATATTTTGGCAAACTCATATCAAAATAATCCGGGTTCAGCCGTACCAGTTGCCTGCCACCTTTTTCTTCTGTAATGAATTCTTTAAATTCTAAAAGGTTATCGAAATCTAAAATGGCAGGCTGCTGCAACTCTGGCTTCAGGCTGTCGGCTAATAATTCACGTGCAGGTTTCATTTTTGTGTCATGCCATTTTTGTACATCTTCAATCATTTTTTCTTTTCGCTGTGCGGAGCTAACATAGTTTTTCAGGAAATTGTCCCGGGCCCTGGCTAATTTAGCCGGAGGCGTAACTCTTTCAAGAATTTTTAAATTTTCTTTTTTATCTAATTCTTCCTCTTCGGCTGTTTTTACCGGCCTGTTTTTCTGAAACTCCAAATCTTTTTGAAATCGTTTTTCATTATAGTTCAGGAATGCTTTTAGAAACTGCTTTTTAGTGACCGGTAAATAAGGCGATTGCCCGTTACGGGTTAAAATAATTGCCCTGGAATATCTTGTGCCGGTATTTGAAGTTTTGTTATAATTGCCTTCGAATAATGGGTTGCCTTTTAGTTCACCTATTCTTTTATTTAACAAGTATACCGGTTGTTTTTGAATAACATAATATTTAATGAATTCAGCAAACCAACTATTGAGTTGATTGGCCCATACATAGAACCATGTGCCGGTTTCGCCTCCAGCTTCAATATTATTTTTGTAAGTATTACAGAAGTAAGCAGGAAAAAGTGCATTAAGTGCATAGGGGACTGGCCCGGCTTTCACTGCTGCTTCGCCGGAAATACTGCGGTACCATTGTGCTTCAATCCCACCGGGCTCAGGGTAAGAAGCCTGTAATAATTTTTGTATTTTATCAATACGATTATTTGCCTGTGGAAACTGATTCTTCGGAAAGTTTTGATCAGGAAATACATTGGCATCACTTACTTTTTTCCAGCTGCCTTTTGTGTTCATGATGGTTTCATCGTTGCAGGGTTGCTGTGCTGTAAGTGTACTTTGTAAAAGAAACAAACAGAAAATGATGGTGGCTGTAAATATTTTTTTCAATTTCATGAATTTTAAATTTTAATACATTATCCAGTTTTGTTTTAACCCCCGCTTTTATAAACAGGTACATTTTTGTTTAGTTGGTTTTCGGACGGGTTTAATAAATTCTTTAATGGTCCTTCATTAAATTTTATTCCGGATTCAATTCCAATGGTATATCCAACACCGGCTTCAACCTTGCTTAGATCTTTTTTTACATTCACAGTTTTTCCAATTGCACCTTCCAGTTCAGCTGCGGCTCCGGCTTTTACACCAAACTTTAATCCGGCATCTGTTACCTGGCCATTACTACCGAGTTGTATAAATAAACTTTCACTCACACTGGCGCCAGCTCCCAGTTTAACGCCACCAAAACCACCCGATGCCCCAGCCTCGCGCACTCCTCCGCCAAGGCGCGCGTGTAATCCCCCACGCCGTCCCGGCCCGGCTCCAGGCAACTCGTGACAAAGACCACATTCATGCCGCCAACAATCCAAGCCGAGCCCGCTGGATCACCTCGAACACTTCCACCGCGGCGAAGAGCGAAGTCCGGGAACCGTCCTTGCCCAACACCTGTATCTGGGGATCCCCTGCCCATTGCGCCGCGTGGGCGCTCGCGGAAGGAAAACTCTCGCCGAGCAAAACCAAGGCCGGCTTGGCAAACGCCGCCGCCACATGCATCAACATGCTCGAGTTGCACAGGACCAGGTCCGCCTTCGCCACCAGGGCGAACGTCTGACGCAGACCCACCCGGCCCGCCAGGTTCTTCGCCCGGGGATTGACTCGCTCCAAGAATTCCCCGGCCGGCGCATCCTTCGGGCCACCCACCACCAGCACCGTATCGTGCAT
>JANPMI010000354.1:0-4925 GCA_031422725.1 Chitinophagaceae bacterium
ATTTCTCCCATTATCGCCTTGACAAGCCCTTTGGTGCCGAGCCATTTAATACGAAATTCTTCCACCAGTTTTTCATCGGTAGCAATAAATGAACTGATTTCGTTCTTATAATCCTCAATTTGTTTCAGCAGTTGTTCCATAAGGCTGCAAAGATAGGCGAAGAGCATAAACCTGTCTCCCGGCAGGCAGGGGAGAAAGGAGCTAAAAGACGTGGAAGTAATTATGGAAACCTCTTTTCTTTTTTAGCTTTTAGTATTTACAAACGGACTTTCAGGCTTAGATTAATCACCCTTCCGTCAATAGGTGCCCAGATTTGTTTAAAGGTTGGGTTGGTAATTGGAAGAATATAAATAGATTCTTTTTTTGTTTGACGGTAATCAAGCAGATTCTCGCCATTCAGTACAAAAGAACAACGGCCCACATCATACCGGACCATGGCAGCAATAAACGGAAACGAAGGAGTTTGCCTGCCATCTTCCAGGTACTGCCTGCCGGTGTAAGCGGCTTCAATACAGGCCCTGAAATTTTTAGAAACTTTATAGGAAATAACGCTGGCAAATTTATTTCTTGCACTGAGTTCCAGGTAAGGGTGAACAGGATCATATTTTTTCCGGGCATCGGTCAATGTATAACCGAGGTAAGCTTCCAGCCCTGCATAGCCTACCTGTACCCAGGTTTCTATGCCTTTGGTAGTGATGGGTTTTGTTGCTGTGGAATAAAAAACTAAGCCAGGTGGTGTAGATGCGACAAGCGGATGATTGATCTGTGTAAAATAAAATGATTGGTTGATGGCCAATTCCACATCGCCAATTTCTTTTTTAAAATTAATGTCCAGGTTAGCTCCGGCAGATCTTTCTGCTTTGGCATTTTCATCCAGGCGCAGGTTGCCATAGCTTCGTTCATCCACTTCACTGCTAAAAACAGTCGGAACCTTGTATCCCATGCCGCCGCCAAGTCTTGTGGCTATATAAGAATTTATTTTGTAAAGCAATGAAATGCGGGGTAATATAAAAGTGCCATACTGGCTGTGAAAATCACTCCGCAAACCGCTTTCAATGGTTAGTTTCGGATGGATGCGCCAATCATCCTGTACAAATAAACCGAGGGTAAAATAATTATAGTCACGGATAGAGCTGCTGTCCGTCAAACGTTTTTTGAAAACTTCGCCATTCGCATTAATACCTCCCACCACATCATGTTTTCCTTTTTTCTTTACATAAGAAGCTTCCGTGTAATAAGAAAACTGCCGGGCCCTCATTCCAAATACATTAGTCGTGATGTTGCGGTTGAATGAGCTGCCGGTTCCTTTCAGAATAAATTTATCAGTCTTTCCGATTTTTTTATCCAGCGTTACATCTATTGTATTCCGGTAAGACTGGTTTTCAATAAAAAATTTGTGGGTACCGGTGGGTCGCCTGTTCAGCACCTGCATATCCCCACCTCTCCGGTCTTCAAAAACGCTGTTAATGCCGACCGAGATGGTATTTTTCGGATTCAGATAAAAGTAAAAAGTGGGATGAATGAAAAAGTTTTCTGTGGAAGGTACATCGCTGAAGCCATCCTGGTTTACATCTACCTGGTGCTGGTAAGTGCCGCCACCAAAGAAAGTGTATCCTGTTTTTTTATCTTTTTCAGACAAATACACATTGAAATTACTTTCTCTCAATGTTGACTGGTTGAATAACAGGTATCTTTCCTTCACACCCTCTTTCGGTTTTTTGGAAATAATATTTATCATGCCTGCTATAGCCCCGCCGCCATATAAAGTGGAGCTGGCACCTTTTATTATTTCAATCTGTTTCAGATCCAATGGCGGTATCTGCAATATGCTGAAACTACCTGAATAGCCTCCGAAAAGAGGCATACCATCCCGTAATAATTGTGTGTAGTCACCCGGCAAACCCTGTATCCGTAAATCTGTATTACCGGTAACTGCTGATGTTTGTTGTGTCTGGATGCCGGCCACATCACCCAATAGACTGGCTACATGTGCCGGCTTTACACCTCCTTCTTCCTTCACTTCTTCTGCACCCAGCACTTCCACCCGGGTTGGAGTATTCTCAATTCTTGAATCTGTTCTCGAAGAAGAAATAATTACCTGCTCCAGTTCTTTATTATCTTCTTCCATTATAATTATAAAAACAGAGTCTGACTTTACGGGAAAAATTATTTCTACTGACTGCTCTTTATATCCTGTGCTGGAGAAAACGAGGGTTTGTTTTCCATTGGGAATATTTTTCAGCACAATCATGCCATTTGCATCTGATGAGCTGCCTTTGCCAGATCCTTTTACAAGTAAGGATGCATTTTCTACAGGTTCATTGCTGTTACGGTCCTGAACAACACAGGAAAATTTATTTTGGGAAAAACCGGAATAACAACAACAAATAATAATATACAGGAGAAAAATCTTCTTCATAACTATAGAATTGCAAGTTATACTAATTGGATTTATAAATTTATCCAAAGTAATTGTATAATACCGGGAGCCAGAACAACTTTTACCGTGGACCTGCCTGCCGGTAGGCAGGTTATTTAATATGGCGATTCGGTATTACAAAGGCTTTGCCATCCTGCAACATATCCTGTTTGCGATTAAACCAGTAGGTTTGTATTAAATTCAGTTTTTCATGTCAGATCACCTCAATATTTCCGATTTTTTGGCTCCTCTTAACCTGCATGAAATATCTCATGACGAAGTCTATAAGGACGGGCAATTAGGAAAAACCATAGCTGTTTACAGTGAAGAATTTCCTGATCTGGATGAAGCACAAATAGTATTAGTGGGTTGTGGCGAACAACGTGGTAGCGGACTGATTCATGGTCACAGCGAAGCCCCGGATATTATCCGCCGCCATTTTTATTCTTTGTACTACTGGCACCAGGATATAAAAATTGCCGATGTGGGTAATATTAAAGTCGGTTCTTTATATACTGATTCCTATGCGGCATTGAAAACAGTGGTACAGGAACTGATGAATGATGGCAAAACAGTTATCATTCTGGGCGGCTCACATGATCTTACCCTTTCTCAGTATCATGCTTATGCAGAAAATAAAAAAACCATTGAAGCAAGTTGTGTAGATGCCCTGATTGATTTAAACCTGGAGTCTCCTTTCCGTCATGAAAACTTCCTGATGGAAATGCTGACCGGCGAACCCAATTTTATCCGGCATTATAATCATATTGCCTTTCAGAGTTATTATGTACATCCAAGAATGCTGGAAACAATGGACAAACTACGTTTCGATTGCTATCGTGTAGGCAGTGTGAAAGAGAATATTGATGAAATGGAACCGGTGATCCGCAATAGTAATTTGTTCAGCTTTGATATTACTGCCATTGCCAGTACTTATGCACCGGCCAACACCGTTTCTCCCAACGGACTCAATGGTGAAGAAGCCTGTGTGCTGATGCAATATGCCGGCATGAGCCCCAATGTAAACAGTATCGGCATTTATGGGTATGATGCGCAACATGATAAAGATGAACTGACTGCCAAACAAATCAGCCACATGCTTTGGTATGTGCTGGATGGCCGCAGCCGTGGCAGAAGAGAAGCGGCGTTGGATGAAAAAGATTCATTCAATGAATATCACCTGGCTTTTGCAGAAGTAGAAACTATTTTTTTGCATAGCAAAAAAACAGGAAGATGGTGGATGCAGCTGCCCGATAAAAAATTCATTGCCTGTAGTTACAAAGATTATTTGCTGGCCAGCAGTAACGAGATTCCGGAGAGATGGTTGCGGGCACAGGAGAGAGGGTAGGGATAAGTCGTAAGTCGTTAGTCCCGAGTCGTGAGTCTGTGTCATGCTGAGCTTGTCGAAGCATGATTTACGAATTATTCAACTCTCATTATTCAACTTTCAATGTTCAATAAAGGCGACATCATCAAAACAGGTATCTGCTCTTACGGCATGAGTGGAAAATTATTTCATGCTCCTTTTATTGAAGCACATCCGGGTTATGAGTTGTCCGCTATAGTTGAAAGACATAAAACTGAATCCCTGGAAAGATACCCGAACGCAAAAATATATCGCTCTGTCGAAGACCTGTGCGCAGATACAGATTTAAAGTTGATTGTGGTGAATACTCCCACCTATTTACATTTTGAACAAGCTAAGATGGTATTGCAGTCTGGCAAGAATATGGTGATAGAAAAACCATTTACTATTACTGTAAAAGAAGCAGAAGAGCTGACAGCACTAGCTTCAGCAAATGATTTATTTCTAAGTGTATATCAGAATCGCCGCTACGATGGTGATTACCATGCTGTAAAAAATGTGTTGCAACAAAACTTATTAGGTGAATTAAAAGAAGTTGAAATCCGCTTCAACAGATACCGCCCCATCCCCAGTGGCAAGTTGCATAAAGAAGGCGACATGCCGGGTGCTGGAATTTTATATGATCTGTCTCCTCATTTGGTTGACCAGGCCATACAGTTATTTGGTTTTCCTAAAGCTGTGTTTGCAGATTTAATAAAGATGAGGGATGATGTGGCCGTGCCGGATTATTTTGAATTGCTTCTTTATTATGAAAAACTAAGAGTAAGACTAATAGCCACCTGCATTGCCCGTGAATCAACCTATGCTTATGTGTTGCATGGAATGAAGGGAAGTTTTCTGCAACAGCGATCAGATATGCAGGAGCAACAATTATTAGCCGGAGTAAAACCAACATTGGAAAACTGGTGCCCGGCACCTGCATCACCGGATGGCTTGCTGCATACAGAAATAAACGGCGAAGTGATACGAAAAGAAACAACATCATCACCCGGTAACTATATGGGCTATTATGATGATGTGTATAAAGCATTAACCGGGCAAGGCCCTAATCCAGTTCCGGCAGCGGATGGGATAAGGAATATGCGGATTATTGAAGCGGCGTTGGAGAGTATGAAAGAAAGAAAAGTAGTGTCACTCTGA
>JANPMI010000355.1:0-7805 GCA_031422725.1 Chitinophagaceae bacterium
TTTTATTATACCACAGGTTGGGATCATTCAGTCGCTGAATATAAGTGTGGCCTGTGCCGTGACATTATATGAAGCTTACCGCCAAAAGAACAATGCCGGGCAGTACAACCAGCGGAGTTTGGATGACGTCAGGTTTAATGAATTGGTGAAGGAGTGGGAGGTACCCCCAGCCTCTGAAGAAGAGTAAAAAAAATTTATTGTATGAAAAGATTTTTTGTTTTCGGTATTTGTTTTTTTTCAATGCTTATTTGCTTTAGTCAGGAAATAAAGAGTGTGAAAGCTGTTGACCTTGAAAAGATCATTGCTGAAAGCAAAACCCCGCTAATAATAAATATGTGGGCTACCTGGTGCAAACCCTGTGTGGAAGAAATTCCTTATTTCCTGGAAGAAATTAAGGACAACAAAAAGGATAGTCTCACTATTTTGCTGGTTAGCCTTGATTTTAAAGAAGCATTTCCTGCAGGTATCTCTTCTTTTGCCAAAAAAAGAAAATTTACTGCACCTATTGTATGGCTGGATGAAACAAATGCGGATTATTTTGCCCCAAAAATAGATGCGAAATGGTCGGGAGCTATTCCGGCAACCCTTTTTATCAATAATAAAACAGGCTACCGGAATTTTGTTGAAGAACAAATCTCCCATGAACAGCTGAAGAAAGAAATCAAGGCTATACTTGAAAAACGCTAAGCTGTTTCTTCGCCTTCCCTCTCTTCACTGGCTTTAGCCAGGATGTACAGGAAATATATGACCGCTGCAAGACTTACAAGAGCCAAGGTTATTCCCATAAAACTTTTGTGATAAATAGCTTTGGCGAGGCAAAAGCCAACTAAAACCATAAAGCCAATAATGATAATTCGGTTGAGTGTGGATCGGGAAAGCATAAGCCGGTTTTTGAGTTCCGCTGAGGTTCGGAACGAGTGAACAATCAGGTTACTTACTGGCTGAGATGCGTCCATAAAAAGATTCCATAAGGTTTTTGTAAAAAAAATCCCGGTTACCTGCGGCAACCGGGAATATTTTAAAGTCTGTGAACTTATTATTCAGGATTATTTATTGTTTTATTTCAATCTTTTGATAGTGCAGCCCACAGATTTAGACTCTTTTACAGAAATATCTTTACCGCTTTTCATTTCATCAATTGCAGTAACGAGGTGTTTGCGGCCAACGGCTAAAGCATCTGATGGATTATCATCAATAGCACCGTGATATACCAATTTCCCTTCGGCATTAAAAAGGAAGCATTCAGGAGTACGGTTGGCCCCAAAAGCATCAGCCAGTGCAGAATTATTATCCATCAGGTAATACCATTTATAACCCTGTTCCTTCCCATATGCTTTCATGTCTTCGTATGAATCATCACTATCTCTTTTACCCTCGTTTGAATTTAAAATGGCAACACCGATACCATTATCCAGGGCATGTTTTGCCGCCTCATTGGTACGGCCCTGGTTTTTGATAACATAGGGGCAGGTGTTGCAACTGAACATAACCAGCAAACCTTTTCCTGTCTTTGCATCTTTCAATGAAATTTCCTTCCCGGAAATATCTTTCATTTTTATTTCAGGGCTGGGAATTGATGAACCCAACGGAAGTGGATCACCAACGGGTGTTAATGCCATCATTCCAATAATAGCTACCGGTAAAGCGGCGAGAAATATTTTTTTCATATAAATATATTTTTTCGTTTATCAAATTTCGGAATTTATACCGGATTATCACTGCCGTTTGCGGGGTTATCTTTCCGTTCGTCTGCTATTTTTTTAAGTGATGTAATGCTTACATTCAACTCAAACCCAATCAGTAAGACAAGAGAATTAATAAAAATCAACAGCATTAAGATCAGGACTGTACCTATAGAACCATAAATTTCATTGTAGTTGCCAAACCGGCTTACCCACCAGGAGAACAATCCCGTCAGTAACAGCATCAGGAAAGTGGCCAGGATGGAGCCGGGATTTATCAACCGCCATTTTTTATCAACTGCAGGAGCATGCCGGTAGATATAAGAAATACAGGCAAAAAATAAAAGCACAATCACTGCCCAACGGGCATTCAGTATAATATTTCTCATCAGGCGGCTTTCAATACCAATTTTTTCGAGTAAAGCTCCCCTGCTGATCAGCAGGAGTACCGATGAAAATACAATTACAAACATCACCCCTGTTATTTGCAGGGCCACTAATCTTTTTTGCAGATCTTTTCTTTTTTTGAAACCGATATAGTTTTTATCAAACGAACGCATAATACCCATCATGGCATTGGAAGAGAAAAACATGGATAATACAAAACCCAGAGAAAGTAAACCATTTCTGGGGTTATTGATGAAATCCTGCAGGAAGTTTATCAGTACTGCATTATCCTTTTCACCGGGTATCACATCTTTTATCAGTCCGAATATTTCTTCCTGGAACTGCCGGGTGATGGGAAGAAATGGAATAAGGGTAAAAAGAAAGATAATGGCCGGAGGTATGGCCATTACAAAATTAAAGGCGATAGAAGATGCTCTCTCTGTCATCCCGACTGTTTTTACCTGGCCGAAAAAAAATTTAATTACATCATACAGAGGAATGTTTCTGAAACCCGGCAAAGAAGTCGCTTTACTTTTGTCAATGATAATTCTTGCCGGTTGTGTAGTGATTATCCTGTTTCCTATTTTAGTGATAAGGGACATTATTTGTTTGCATTAGCTTTTTGAGATGAATCCATTCGCCTGGTCAATTCCTGCTGATAGAGTTTTGCATATTTCAGATGGTCATCGTAATTAGTGGTGAAAACACTGGTTCCGTCAAATTTGCTGCTGGCAACAAAGTACAGGTAATCCGTTTTGGGAGCATCTAAGACTGCTTCAATTGATTCAACTGATGGTGTGCAGATGGGACCGGGCGGAATACCAGCATACATATAAGTGTTATAGGGTGAATCAGTCTTAAGATGAACACCCGTTACTCTCTTCAGCGCAAAATTTTTCATAGCAAACTTCACTGTCGGATCAGCCTGTAGTTTCATTCCGGTGCGAACCCGGTTGAGATAAGTACTGGCTATATTATACTTATCTGCTTTTTTATTAGTTTCCTCTTCCACAATGGAAGCCAGCGAAATTACCTGCAAAGGTGTGAGGTGCAGACTGTCAGCTTTTATTTTTCGCTCCGGTATCCAGAATTTCTGGTAAGCGGTGTAAAATTGCTGAAAGACTTTATCAGGGGTGGTGTTCCATTTCATGTTGTAAGTGTAGGGCATAACCATTGACATGACCGTGTTGCTGTCAACCCCATATTTTTTCAGCGAATCATTGTTGTTTAGCAAGTGTATCATTTGCAGCGAGTCAAATTCAGTATCAAATTTTTTGCGTGGTCCGAATTTTCCTGCAAAAAACTCTTTAGTTCGTTCTTTATTGATGACTACTTTTACTTCGGTTTGGTTGCCATTTCGCAACATCTTTACAAGCTGATACAGGCTCATCCCATCTTTTAATTTATAGCGGCCGGGTTTTACTTTTTTATATTTAAGTAACTTACCGGCAAGTTCAAATCCACTAACCGTAAGAAATTGCCGGTACGTCAATTCTTCTTTTACCCCTGCCAGTGTTTCTCCTGATTTAATATAGAAATAAAGATCCTCTTTGTTATCAATCGCCGGCCGGAATAGTTTATACCCGATAAACCCGGCTGTAAGAATAGCTACTGCGAAAATTGCCAGAATAATTTTTCTAATCATAGTCACAATGAAATTAAATAAAAAACCCCGATCCCGCCTCAGGCGGGACCGGGGTAAAAGAAGTATAATGAATCATTTATTTTGGAGTCGTAGTTGGTGTTGTTGTTGGTAGTGTTAAAGTACCCGGAGGTGTGGTGGTTGGTTGCGAAGTTGCCGGAATTTGCGCATCTTTAGCTTTGTTATCCGACCCACTGCTTTTTGAACCTGAAATGAAAAGCACAGAAACAAGGCATAATACCCCAATAATTCCTGCAAAGATCCAGGTGCCTTTTTCCAGCACATCCGTAGTTTGTTTTACACCCATGAATTGGTTACTGAATCCGGCAATATTGCCTGCCAGTCCGCCTCCTTTGGGGTTCTGTACCAGCACAATCAAACCCAACACCACAGAGGCTAACACAATCAATATGATAAATAAAATAGTCATATCAGTTTATTTTTTTAATGCTTCAATTTTCGCTGCAAAATAAAGGTTTTTAGAGGGATAAAGCAAACTTAATTTCCTGTACACTTCGATGGCCTGGATAGTATTGCCCTGCTTTTCCCACACTTCTGCCATTGCTTCCGTCAATACTTCCCTTTCCTGGAGGGAATGTTCTGCTAACTGCTCTACTTTTTGTTCTGCTTTGGCTTCAACGGCTTTTGTTATTTCAGTAACCGGGAGACGTTTCATGATCTTCAACCAGTCGGTAAAACTTTTTAACTGCTGACCGAATTTATCTTTGGGTTTTTCTTCTTCTTTAAATTTAATTCCCTGTGATGCGAAATAGTCAACTGTATGAAACGGTTCAAAAAATAGTTCTGCTTTTTCGGGGTCAATGGCCTCCATTTTTAAGCCGGGGATTTTCAGTACCGGCTCATTAGGTTGTTGCAAGCTGGTTTCTATAAGTTCTGCTTCTAACCCGGATGGCTGAATTAACTGGTCATGTTCCCCATTTCCTGGTGTGAACGCAGCAGGAAGAACAGGCTCTGCTGTAGTTTCAGGTGTAAGAGGTAGTTCTTCTTTTTTTTCTGTTGGAGTTATTACCGCATTTCCTGTATCATTCAGCAGGTGCTCCACCCAAAGCGGGTTATGGAAAAAGAGAAATGTTTTCTGCAACTGCTCGTCGTATTGTTCAGAATTTTCTGTCTGTAGTTTTTTGGTAAGCAATAATTGGGCTGCTCCAAAATAAGGGTGACGATCTGCGTACTGCTGCAATTCTTGCACACTACAGTGTTCAATTGAATCTTTTTTCAAAAGCGATTTTACCAGTAGATTTATCTGCACATTCATAGATATAAAATAATATAAACTTACCAGTTGGAAAAAAGCTTATTGAATATTTCATCAGTCAGGGTTCTTATCATTTCATCACCCAGTTCCGATTCTGCCTGCTGAAAAGATTTATTGCCTTTGAATTCAAAACTACGGCTTACATCATACTCAGTTGTTTTATCAGATTTGCGGTCATTCAGGGTAATATGAACTGAAACACTGAGCCTGTTATTGGCTGCCTGCTGCCCGGAAATAGCGGAGGTGCTGAATGTGTAATCGGTAACAAAACCACTGATCTCCCAATCCATATTGTCATTGTTGGTTTGGGTAAGTCTTGTTTGCCCAATAATTTTTTGACGGAGTTTATCGGTAAGCCGTGGACTTAATTGCGGATTAATATACCTCGCTTTGTTTTCAATAAAATTAATTTTTACTGTTTTGATACTGTCCGGGATGGTAGCTTCATTGAATTTATAAATATTGCAACTAGTAAAGGAAGGTGCAAGGAACAAGGCGAAAGCCACAAGAAGGATAACTGCAAGACCAAGAAATTCTTTCTTGCTTGTTCCTTGTTTATTGTTGCTTGTATTTATTTTATTCTTCAATGTAATATTCTTTTAATTTTCTGTAAAGTGTTCTTTCGCTGATGCCCAGGTCAAGGGCGGCATCTTTTCTTTTACTCCGGTGCTTTTTCAATGCCTTAATAATGAGTTCCTTTTCCTTGTCAACAATGTTCAGACTTTCTTCCACTTCCATATGATCCTGAATGTCTTTATTCATAATGACCGGTTGTGCATTTTGAAGTGCCGGTTGAATGGCCATTGACACAGGTAACGGTTGCATCACTTCATTATGTTTCATGCGGTAAATATCAGATTCTTTGAGTTCGTTTATGAAGGACTGATTTTGTGCCACCATATTCGGATTCTGCAACACCTCCAGGAACATTTTTTTTAATTCTGTTACGTCTTTCTTCATATCAAAGAAAAGTTTGTACAGCATTTCCCGTTCATTTGAAAATTCAGGATTATGTCCGTTGGCAGAAGCCAATACGGGCATCCTGTTGCTGGAGTAAGGCTGTAAGAACTTGCTCAATTGCTTTGCACTGATATTTTTATCACTGCTCAGTACTGAAATCTGCTCTGCAATATTCTTCAATTCTCTCACATTGCCGGGCCAGGGGTAGTTTATTAACAGTTGTTTTGCTTCATCGTCTAATTGAACCGGGGATGTTTTGTATTTATTAGCAAAATCAGCTGCAAATTTTCTGAACAGGATATGAATGTCTTCGGGTCTGTCATGCAATGCAGGCACCCGGATGGGAACAGTACTCAGCCGGTAATAAAGATCTTCCCTGAATTTTCCTAATTGTACCAATTGCAATAAATCTTTATTTGAGGCAGCAATTACCCGTACATCGGTCTTCTGCACTTTCGAAGACCCTACACGGATGTATTCACCTGTTTCTAACACTCTTAATAATCTTGCCTGTGTACCTAATGGTAATTCACCGATTTCATCTAAAAAAATGGTACCACCATTCACTGTTTCGAAATATCCTTTTCTTGCATCAGCAGCACCGGTGAAAGAGCCTTTTTCATGACCGAATAATTCGGAGTCAATCGTTCCTTCGGGAATAGCGCCGCAGTTTACCGCTATAAAAGGATTATGTTTTCTTGCACTTAAGGTGTGGATGATATGCGAAAAGACTTCTTTACCAACACCACTTTCACCATTAATTAAAACAGTAAGATCGGTACCTGCTACCTGTGTCGCCACCTGTAATGCGTAGTTAAGGGCAGGGGAGTTGCCTATGATGCCAAAACGGTTCTTTATACTTTGTATGTCCATTGTTGTTAATTGAATTATTAATTAATAATAATTAACTAATAATTTGTCCAAGCAGTGTTCCCTGTGTGCAATCATTTACCTGTACCATCACATAGTCTCCTTTCCCCAAATTGTAATCTTCTTTAGGGAAAACAAATACTTTGCCATGTGAGCTTCTTCCCATCCAGTCCCTGTCACTTTTTTTGCTATCACCTTCTATCAGGATCTTAAATTTTTTGCCAAGATCTCTCTGGTTGCTTTCAAATGATAACATGTTTTGCAAACTGACAACATCGTATAATCTTCTTTTTTTTACTTCCAGCGTTACATCATCTTTATATCTTTTCTGAGCCAGTGTTCCCGGTCTTTCAGAATAGAAATACATGTAGGCATAATCATACTTTGCATATTCCATAATGCTTAATGTATCCTGGTGGTCTTTTTCTTCTTCTGTACAAAAACCAGTAATAATATCCGCACTGATACCACAACCGGGTATTATTTGTTTTATCCTGTCAATTTTTGCCATGTACCATTCTCTTGTGTATGTCCTGTTCATCAATTGCAATATTCTGGTTGAACCACTTTGCACCGGCAGATGAATATAATTGCAGATGTTCTCATACTTAGCAATTGTATGCAATACTTCATCTGTAATATCTTTGGGATGTGAAGTGGAGAAACGGACACGGAGCAGGGGAGAAATAAGAGCAACATTTTCTAAAAGGTCAGCGAAAGTTATCGGGTTGTCTGTTGACGGCTGACCGTTGACTGTTGACCCGGTATAATAATAGCTATCCACATTTTGCCCAAGCAAGGTTACTTCCCTGTACCCTTTTTCAAATAAATCGGTGCATTCGGCAATAATACTTTCAGCACTGCGGCTCCTTTCTCTTCCCCTGGTAAAAGGAACCACACAGAAAGAACACATATTGTTGCATCCCCGCATAATACTTACAAAAGCACTTACACCATTGCTATTTAATCTTACAGGAGAAATATCACC
>JANPMI010000356.1:0-3754 GCA_031422725.1 Chitinophagaceae bacterium
AGGTTTCGTACTTGCTGTTACGATACCGCTGATTATCTGGACCACCAGAGAATTACGAAAGATGCGAAAAGTGAACAAAGATAAAAGACAGGAGTAAGAAAGTCTGTCTGTGCTATTTAGGCTGGGTGCTTGTGGCGGCCCGGCCTGGGAGAAAGACTTTAATCCCACACATAGCGTTCATCATACTCAACTTTATACTTTTTCAGAAACTTACGGTATTCGGTTTGAAAAGTTTCTTTACCATGCCGCTGCTTTTGGTTGGCAATATATTTTATCACAATATCCACTTCTGCCGGGTTAACAGAGAAAGCACCATAGCCATCCTGCCAATAAAAGGTTTTCAGGCTTTCGTCTTTTGTTTTTATCCATTTGGAAGAATGGGATTTTACTTCTTCCAGCAGTTTCATCAACGTAATTTTTTTTGATAACATACAGAGGATATGTACATGGTCATAATAACCACCGATTTTTATAGGTTGACATTCTAATTCCTTGCAAATGCCGCCGAGATAGCTGTATAGTTCATCTTCGATGAATTCTTTGATAAGAGGCTGACGGTATTTTGTGCTGAAGACTATGTGGAGATAGTTTTTAACGAGTGATTGCCCCATTAGTGATGTTTTTAGGTGAGATGTAGGCTTCGTTGGTTTTATACGATTATGCCGCCCTTTCAGGGCTGGGATGAAGGTACTTATTCTTAGCATTCATGCGATGGGCTTCACCCATCGTTATGATATGCCGCCCCTTCGGGGCTGGGATGAAGTTACTTTCCTTTGATGGCTCTACTGATGGGCTACATTCGTTATTATAATCTTACGATGGGCTTCACCCATCGGTATCATGTATCGCCCCTTCGGGGCTGGGAGTATAAAGATGCTAAACTTATAATGGAGCTTCAAGCCCTGAAAGGGCGGTAATATCCGAAACACCGTGTGCAGCACGGTGTGTAATGACGGCGTAGTATGAGGCAAGCCCTGAAGGGGCGATATATAAAAATGAAAACAATATGCGGCGAGTCCGGCTTCTATGCACAGGCTCTACGCCGAGGCATCGCCTTAGAAACTTTCTATTCTAAAGACTCGGCAGGAAAGAAAATTAAACACTAAGCATAGCAGGGGCCTATACAACTTTTTCTAATCTCTTTTTGAGTCGATATGCTTTAATCTGAGAAAAAAGTAAAATACACATTATAGCAGGGAACATGAATGTTGTAATTTTAATCATTATGCTAAATTCCTTTCTTTTATATTCGATGATTGATAAAAATTTGTCGGTATTAACAGGTATGTTAGCTTCGATAATCTCATTCTCTCTTAGATCATAAAAAGCGATAGAATCTTTCGAGTAATATTTTATTATGCCAGTATCTTTCCTATTAGCATATTCAAAAACTTGATATTGAGGTTTAGGTGCGATATATCCCATTGGAAAGCAAAGAAGAATAGTCATTAGAACAATCAAAATGGTACTCATCATTACTTCTCCTAATAAATCTATACTTAATCTGTTCGATACTCTTTCTATTTTACCTTTGGAAATTTCTACTCCTCTACAATGAAACGAAATATCATGTGCTATTGAGGTTCTTTCTGAAATCTCTCCCAATATATCATATCTAATAATTTCTTTCTTTTTGAATACCTTGAATTTTACATCGATTTGTGAGCTGTTACGTAGAATATGGCTACTGTTTACATGTTCAGGGTAATCAACATGTCTTACATCTAAAACCTTATATTTTGTAAAATTAATTTTGATTCCATCTTGGAAGTCTTCCATTTTGAAATCTTTTGGTCCTGTGTTTTGTAAAAACAAGGTAGTTATATAGTAACTTTTATTAGGATCAATAGAAATATTTTTTGAATCAATCTCAACACTTTTCAGGTTTGGTAAATAATGACTTGTAAATGGTTTTGATCCTTCATAATAAAGAGTTAAGCGTTTAGGGTATTTTCTTAAGGCAAACCAAATTGTTAATACCAAGCCTAATATGGTTAAAGCAAAAGTTACAAAATTGAACCAAAAATTATTTTAAAAAAAATCTTTAAACATCTATTAAAAATACAATATAGATTAGAAATTATATTAGAAAGAGAAGTTTTAACTGAATTTAATTTTCTTAAAATATCTCATTTTTCTACATTACTTTATTGCCTCTGGCTTGTTCAGCAGCGAACAGAACCCTGAAATGTGCGACGCAACAGGCGATGCCAGTAGTACTAAAGCTGGCTAAACAATCCCTTCAAAACCACCTGTTTTCCGTACCTTCGCCACCTCGAAAAATGAGGTAAAACGTACATGAAGAACATCCGTAATTTTTGCATTATCGCACATATTGACCACGGCAAATCCACCCTGGCAGATCGCCTTTTACAATCCACCGGCACCATCAGCGACCGGGATATGATGGACCAGGTGCTGGACGATATGGACCTGGAAAGGGAAAAAGGCATTACCATTAAGAGCCATGCTATCCAGATTAATTATAAACACACTGACGGGCAGGAATACATTCTGAACCTGATTGATACTCCCGGCCATGTGGATTTTAGTTATGAAGTGAGCCGGGCCTTAGCGGCCTGCGAAGGTTGCCTGTTGCTGGTGGATGCTACACAGGGGATACAGGCACAAACGATTTCGAATTTGTATCTAGCAATTGATAATGATTTGGAAATTATCCCCGTCATCAACAAGATTGACATGGACGGGGCGATGATTGAAGAAGTGGAAGACCAGATCATCGAACTGATCGGGTGTAAAAAAGAAGAGATTCTTCATGCAAGCGGACGTACCGGTGTGGGTGTAGATAAAGTTCTGGATGCAATTGTGGACAGGGTGCCTGCACCAAAGGGCAAACCAGACGCACCATTACAGGCATTGATATTTGACAGTATGTTTAATTCATTCCGGGGTATTATTGTTTATTTCCGGGTACGGAATGGTTCGATAAAGAAAGGGGATAGAGTAAAATTTGTTTCTACCGACCAGGAATATATAGCTGATGAAGTGGGTATTCTGAAATTGAAGATGACGGAGAAGAAAGAAGTGAAGTGCGGCGATGTGGGTTACCTGATTACCGGCATAAAGAATGCGAAGGAAGTGAAAGTGGGGGATACCATTACACTGACGGATAATCCGACACAGGAAATCATTAAAGGTTTCCAGGAAGTGAAGCCGATGGTATTTGCGGGCATTTTCCCGGTGAACACAGATGACTTTGCAGAGTTGCGGGATTGTATGGACAAGTTGCAGTTGAATGATGCATCACTGACGTATGAATTAGAAACATCACAGGCTCTTGGTTTTGGTTTCCGTTGCGGCTTTCTTGGTTTGCTGCACATGGAGATAATACAGGAACGTTTAGAAAGAGAGTTTAACCAAACAGTTATTACTACAGTTCCCAACGTTAGCTTTATTGCGTACACGACAAAGGGGGAAAAAATAATTGTCAATAATCCTACGGAGTTTCCGGACCCGGTAAGAACAGATCATATTGATGAACCCTTTATCAAAGCACAGATCATCACCAAGCCTGATTATATCGGCAACATCATGACGCTTTGTCTGGGCAAGCGGGGAATCCTGATGAACCAGAGTTACCTGACGACAACAAGAGTGGAGTTATTGTTTGAAATGCCATTGACAGAGATTGTATTTGACAATTACGATAAATTAAAATCGCAAACAAGAGGCTATGCTTCTTTCGACTATCACCCAATAGGTTTCCGTGAAGCAGACATTGTGAAGATGGACA
>JANPMI010000357.1:0-3392 GCA_031422725.1 Chitinophagaceae bacterium
TGAGAGGATATGCAGGAGAAGTAAAATTAGCGGAAGTTGTCATGGCAGTGGCATTTCCGTTCCAGGTACCGGTTTTTTCCACTGTTCCGTTATTGATGGCATCAACTGTTCTGTTTTCGTAGTACTGGAATTTATAGTTTGTAAAATCAGCCGTGATATTGGTTCCGTTGTTTACAAAATTAGTAACCTTCCATTGGCCATCTGTCATCGCCTTAATTACAAGATCTTCTGCAATCTTTTCGATCGATTTTTTACAGCCTGACATCAATACAATCATGCCAATAAATACCAATAGTTTTTTCATAATTCGGTTTAATAGTGTCACAAAATACGCATATTAGCCAGTTTATCCAATAGAGAAAATACGGAAAGTATGGCTGTTAAGATTTTCCTTAGCATAATTCTTCTGTTTTGTTACTAAGGTTCAACGGTTTAATTTCATGTTTACAATCATCGTAAATGAAGAAAAAGTTGGTGTTGTTGCTTTGGATGTTGTTTTTTTGCTTAGCTGGTGAGGCGCAAAAACCAGAAGAGGTATTAAGCCGCTGGTCCGAAAAATCACCCATTGAAAAAGTCTGGCTCCATTTTGACCGGGATAACTACCTCGCTGGTGAAACTGCCTGGTTCAAGGCTTATTTATATTCCGATTATCAACCCGATACTATCAGTACCTCATTATATGTTGAATTGTATAATCAATCATCGGAGATGCTGAGCCGTCAGATTCTGCCGGTTTTTTTGGGAAGTGGTAATGGCCAATTTGAACTGCCTGATTCACTGTCAACCGGTTCCTACCGGGTAAGGGCTTATTCACCGACAATGCTTAACACTGATGCGGATTTTGTTTACAAGCGAAGCATTTTTATTTACGGTAAAAAAGATCGTCGTCCCGAAGCCGTCAACCCAAAAGAAAACGTCATCAGGATTGAATACTTTCCCGAAGGCGGAAATCTTGTAAATGGTTTTTTGAATACAGTTGCTTTCAAGACTACCGGTGAAAATGGTTTGCCGGTTGCCGTAACGGGGAGTATAAAAAACGAAAGTGGTAAAGAACTGGCATCATTCAGCAGTTATCATGATGGTATGGGAATGTTTGAGCTTATGCCGGAAGCGAATGAAAAATACTTTGGTCTACTTAATGCAGACACCAGTTTAAAGAAGTATTATTTACCGGGAAACATTGAAAAAGGAATTGCATTGACTATTATTCCGCATCCGCAGGGACATTTTTTTGAAATTCATCAACGAACAACTGAAGTTGATTTTCAGGCAGCATATATGGTAGGGCAGATGCAGCATCATATTGTTTTCCGGCAGGATTTTACATCTGCCAGGGAACAGATCCAGGGAGTTATCAATACGCAGCACCTGCATTCCGGTATTCTCCAGGTTACTTACTTTAATAAAAACGGATTACCGCTGGCAGAACGTTTATGTTTTGTAAACAATAAGGAGTATATACAGCCGGCAGAGCTGGTTACCGACACTGTTAATTTTTCAGAAAAGGGGAAAAACCGTTTCACTATTGTATTAAAAGATACTGTAGCCGGGAATCTTTCTGTTTCCATTACCGATCCTGAATACAATCTTTTACCCCTGCGGCAGGAAAATATTTATTCTGGTTTATTACTTACCTCTGATTTAAGAGGATATATACATAACCCTGCGTACTATTTTTCTGCTGATAATGATTCGGTGCAAACAGCACTCGACCTGGTAATGATGACCAATGGGTGGCGGAGGTTTAAATGGAGTGAACTTTCAAAGAAGGTATCACCACAGAATAGTTATAAAGATCTTTCTTATATCACCCTGGCGGGAAGGGTGAACATGAGAGATAGTAAAAAGCCATTTGCAGAAAAGCCATTGCTGATGGTTATTATGGGTGCAGATTCGGCAAGAACTATGCAACTAATTAATACAGATAAGCAAGGTCAGTTCCGGCTGGATTCAATGTTGTTTTTTGGTACGGCCCGTATTTTATTCAGTGATATAAGGGGAAAGAAAAGTCAGTATATAGATGTGAACCTGACGGCCGATTCGTTAACGAGGTCATTCGGCATTCCTGCACCGGCAAAGCAGCCCACCTCAATTAATATGGAGTTATTGAACAGCGACAGGGCATCAAAATTTGCGTATGATTATGATGCTGTACTAAAAGCAAATGGAACAATGCTGGAAGGAATTACACTAAAAGTGAAGAAGAAAACCGTTCTGCAGGAAATGGAAGAGAATTATGTCAGCGGTATGTTTTCGGGTGATGCAAACAAAACCATTGACCTGGTTAATAGCCAGGAGGCGGATGTATATCAGAACATATTTGATTACCTGCAATTGAAAGTACCCGGTCTGAGTTTTACTAATGAGGGATTTGACTACAGCATTTATTACCGGCAAGGGGCTTCCATCAGCTCTATGGGTAACATACCCATGATACTTTATTTAAATGAAATAGAAACTGATGCAGGAGTAATTGCCACTATTCCCGGCAACCAGATAGCTATGGTAAAAGTATTCAGCAGTTTTGCCGGAGCAAGCGGTAATGGTGCTGGTGGAGTGCTTGCTATCTACACAAAAAAAGATGCGGATATTACTACACTAAGCTCAGCGGCGGACATGGTAAAGTACAGAGGTTATT
Source organism: Chitinophagaceae bacterium (assembly GCA_031422725.1). GTDB lineage: Bacteria > Bacteroidota > Bacteroidia > Chitinophagales > Chitinophagaceae > JJ008. The sequence goes on from JANPMI010000357.1 coordinate 2,639, forward strand.
CCGTAGTAAAGGAATTTTATGCACCTGACTATAGCGTCAATAAAACGTCAAAAGAAAAAACTGATCACCGGATTACCCTTGACTGGCGGCCTGCTATTTTTATAAATCATATTAATCCCAGGATTCCAATTACATTTTATAACAATGACAGGACAAAGCAATTTAAGATAGTGGTGGAAGGGATGACTTCGGCAGGTAAGATGGTTTTTATTGAAAAAACAATTTCTCCGACGCAAAAAGCTTTTTGAATAAAAGGATCGGTTTCCTGTATAGCTTATTTGTTTAATAAGAACCAAGCTGTTAACTTCATAATCTGATAGCTGATCTCATGAAAAAAATACTTCCTGTTTTCTTTTTTTTTCTCTTCTGTAAACTTTCTGTTCAGGGGCAAAAGCCGGAAGACTTACTGAACAACTGGTCAGCAAAATCTCCTATCGAAAAAGTATATCTGCATTTCGACAGGGATAACTACCTCGCAGGTGAAACAGTATGGTTCAAGGCTTATTTGTATTCAGATTTCTTTCCGGACACTATCAGTACAACATTGTATGTTGAATTATTGAATTCATCTGCTGTGCTCGTCTCGAAGAAAATAATACCCGTGATTTTTGGCAATTCAAAAGGACAGTTTGAACTACCGGATACCTTGCCAACCGGCAACTATTATATCAGGGCTTATTCCCCCACTATGCTGAACCATCCGGATGAATTTTTGTTTCAAAGAAGCATTTACATATACGGGAAAAAGAATCCG
>JANPMI010000358.1:0-17982 GCA_031422725.1 Chitinophagaceae bacterium
TTTATTGGCTGGAATAATAGAAAGTTGTTGTAGCAATTCTATCATTTTTCTCTTGCCGCCAAAGTCCCGGCGAAACCAACTCATTAAAGTTGGCAACGTTACGGTATTAGTTGCTTCATCATACTCTGCTTCGCCCCGCAAGTAGGCTTTGGTTGCAAGGTCTAACTGCTGATTGATATTTTCTGGTTTATAAAAAGCAATCGGCGGACAGCTTTTTGCGCCGCAGTTCAAGGCGAAGTGTAAACGATAGTCAAGTTTATCAACCCTTAATTGTCTTTCAGCTTTTCCAGGGAATAATTTATTCAGATGCCCCAGGCTCCATTTTATTTTTGAACGTCGCAGTATACCATGTTCAATATCATCTAAATTAAACTGCTTACCGGCAATTTCGATTTGTTTATTCCCAAAAAACTGTCCTCTTTTTTTATACTCCTCAGGGTTTTTCTTTACTGCCACTTGTGTGTACGCATTGTAAAGATTAATCCAGAAAGCTTTTTTATCATCATCGGTTTTAACGGTGGATATTAAATCATCTGTACTGATGCTACTTAGCTGAGAAATAAAAGCGGAAGTTTCTTCACCGGTTTTTGCCGCATACATAAATTCCTGTGATAGCTGAACTAATTTATTCTGTGATGGTTCCACTTCAGTTTTTCTGTTATCCCCGGAAGTTATAACCTTTTCCGGATTCTCATTTGTCTGCACCACGACAGAATCGGCATTTTCAGTTTGCATAGCTAACCATTTTTCAATATTAGCTTCCGTTATTTCTTCTGGTGAGGGAATAGCTATCACTCTCCCGTCCTTTCCAACAATAACCGTGTAGGGGTAAGAAGGGGGTTGAAATAGTTTAATAAAATTCTTTTGCTCATCAATCACTACCGGGAAACTAAAGTTAGTTTGTTTCTTTATGAAGTTTTCTAATTTTACCTGTGTTTCTTCCGAGACCAGCAGTATGTTGATTTCATTTTTATATTTCTCCTGTAAGGCAGACAATTTTGGCAAAGCCCTAACACAGGGTACACACCAGGTGCCGAAAAAGTCAACAATCAATAGCCTGTCTTTGAATTGCTGAAATGATGATGAAACAGAAGAATGATTGAGGATATTAGCAATAGGAAAATTACCCGTCATATCATTCACCGCATAACCCGGCTGAGCTTTTAGGTCAGAACATAATCCTGAAAATATGATTATGAAGATTAATTTCATGAAAGCAAAATGTAGTTGGTCAAACTATAGATATGGTATAAACGTAAATTTACCGGCAAAAGATTGAATGATTTAAAATTGTTTATATGACGCTTACTCCTGAAATAGTAACTGAAACAGCTTCATTTTTAAAGAAATCCGGATTTCTTCAACCCACTATTGGCATAGTAATGGGTACAGGCCTTGGGGCGATGGCAGAGAAAATCGAAAACCCCAGCGTTATTCCCTATTCTGCCATACCGAATTTTCCCGAAGCAACTGTCGAGTTTCATAAAGGCAGTCTCATTTATGGTTGTATCGGCAACAAAAAAGTAATAGCTATGCAAGGCCGCTTTCATTATTATGAAAGCTATAGTATGCAGCAAATAACTTTTCCAATACGGGTAATGAAAGAACTGGGGGTGCAATATCTTTTTCTAAGCAATGCAGCAGGCGGCATGAACCTCTCGTATAAAAAAGGTGACCTCATTCTCCTTGAAGATCATATTAATTTATTGCCTGATAATCCGCTCCGGGGAATAAGCGACCCGGCATTTGGTCAGCGGTTTGTGGATATGAGTCAACCTTATGATACCGTCTTGATGAATTTAATTGAAAGGAACGCCGCTTCGCAAAATATTATTATCAAAAAAGGAACCTATGTTTCAGTAATGGGGCCCAACCTGGAAACAAAAGCAGAATACCGCTGGCTTCGTTCCACCGGTGCTGATATGGTAGGAATGAGTACCGTACCAGAAGTGATAGTTGCTAACCAGGTTGGAATAAAATGTGCTGCCATCAGTGTAATAACCGATGAATGTGACCCTGATAACTTAAAGCCTGTTAATATTGCTGAAATAATTGAAGTGGCAGGAAAATCGGACATGGTATTAAGCAATTTGCTGGAAGCAACTATAAAAGAATTGAAATAAGCTTTAGTTGGAAGAATAATATTTCCTGATTGTCTTTCGCATATCCTCTGCACTCATAAAACCTTCCTGTCTGAATAGAATTTTTGTTCCTTGCAGCACCATCACATAAGGCAATGCCTTTAATCCATAGTCTTTCATGAGTTGCAGATTTTCATCTGCATTTATTTTTACTACCAGCACACTGTCTTTCATTTCCTTTTCAATGGCGTCCAATGCAGGGACCATTATTTTGCAAGGCCCGCACCACGGAGCATAAAAATCTACAAAGGTCAGCGATTGGCCGGCAATCATTTTTTCAAATTCCATTTTATTCATTCCCTGCCGGGCAGAATCATTCTTTAATTTTACAAAAGAATAGTTTTTAATTTTCCACACAATGATACCGCCTTTGAGGTCATATACCTTTTTAAAACCCATATCATGCATAATCTTAGCGGCATCCCAGCTACGTCCGCCGATAGCGCAATATACAAATACAGGCTTTTCCCGGTCAATGGTTGATACCTGCTCTTTAAAAGATGAATCATAAAAGTCCATAAATACAGCCCCTTTTAAATAGCCTTTGGCTGTTTCGTCAGGCGTCCGCACATCAAGCAATAAAGCATCTGTTGAATTACCGAGTTTCTTCCTGAATTCTTTTGAGGAAAGCCTTTCCTGTGCCTGTACAAATACACTTATGAAAATATAGAAAAAAATAAATGACGAACAGCGCATATTATTACAAAGTTATAATATGATGTACGGATTTTTAACGGTAATTCAGCATTTGCCTGTACTTATTCAACATTTCATCCTGGCTGGCTCCTTTTTTATATAGGCTAACAATTTTTTTATTCGCCATCTGCACCCGCCACCAGCTATTAGTATCATATTTCCTGGCAGAAATTAAAGCCCCTTTTTTAAAAATTTTATAACGGCCCTCTTTTCTTGCTCTTTTGGTAAATTCAAAATCTTCCATGATGCGCATATCAGTTTGGAAGCCTCCCGTTTGTTCAAATAACTTCTTTGTCACAAAAAGTGTCTGATCACCACCATAGCAAATAAAAAAATCGAACCGGGTAAAAAATGCGTTGATTCGCAAATACCATTTTTTGCTGTCAAACTTCATAAAATATCTTCCGAAATCGTACCCATCTGCTACTGCTTTTAGAATATCTGCAGCAAAAGATTTGGGCGGCAGCACATCTGCATGAACAAAATATAAAATTTCCCCTGTTGCAAAAGAAGCTCCGTAATTCATCTGTGCCCCACGTCCTTTTTGCGGAGACAGAACCGCCTTTACTCCTGCATTGAGTGCAGTTTCCAATGTGCTGTCATCACTTCCGCCATCGGCTACAATAATTTCTGCTATGGGATCTCTTCCATTCTCCTTAAGATAATATATGAGCCGGCTGATACTCATTTCTTCCCTGTATGCTGGTATTATTATGCTGATCTTCATTCTTTAATTACGTTAAGATACGTTGGGGCCATTTATAAAGATTGGGGCGGGGTGATTGCTTTAGCTGCAATAAATCCGCTTGTCCAGGCATGCTGAAAGTTAAAACCACCAGTCACTCCATCCACATCCATTACTTCCCCGGCAAAGAAAAGGTTAGGAACTTTCTTGCTCATCATAGTATTGTGGTCAATTTCGTTCAATTTAATGCCGCCTGCAGTTACAAATTCTTCCTTAAAAGTTGTTTTCCCTTTTACATTAAATTCACAGTTACATAAATTCTTAATCATTTTGTTCGCTTCCTTTGAAGGCAGATCAGTCCATCTTTTCTCCGGGCTTATGCCTGAGCAATTCAATAAAAACTCCCACAGCCTGTTTGGCAAACCAAACTGATTTTTGTTATATATTTTCTGTGAAGCTATTTCTAAGCGAAGAGATTGGAATTTTTCGGTCAGTTGTTGTTCATTATACTCAGGCAACCAGTTAATTAAAATTTTGAAGTCGTAATTCTTCATCGCTAATTCTCTTGCTCCCCATGCACTTAGTTTTAACACAGCCGGCCCACTCAATCCCCAATGTGTAATTAATAAGGGTCCTGATTGTTCCAGTTTACTGCCCGTAATTTTTATTCTTGCATTCTCCACACTTACTCCCATCAATTCCCTGATTGGATGTCCGGGCATGTTAAAAGTAAACAACGAAGGAACCGGCTCTTCAATGGAATGCCCCAATTCTTTCAGCCATTCAAACATGGAAGATTTGGGATAACCGCCACTTGCAATACAGAGATAGTCGCAATTCAGGAGCCGGGAGTCAGATACCTTTATATGAAATACTCCATCCTGATTAATAATATTTTTTACTTCTGCATTCATCACTATCTCCACTCCATATTTATTTACTTCGTCTAATAAACAATCAACAATAGTTTGTGATGAATCAGTTATTGGAAACATCCTTCCGTCTTTTTCTTCTTTTAACCTAACGCCTCTTTCCTTAAACCATTCAATCGTATCAGTAGTAAAAAAATGATGAAAAGTCTTTTTTATAAAATTGCTACCCCTTGGATACTTCTTACTCATTGCTGTTATATCAAAACAGGCATGTGTTACATTACAACGACCACCTCCGCTTACTTTTACTTTTGATAAAAGTTTGGTTGTCTTTTCTACAATTGTAACTTTTAATTGAGGATTCAATCTTGCTGCATTGACTGCGCAGAAGAAACCGGCAGCTCCGCCACCAACTACAACCAGTTTTTTTGTTGACATTGAATAAAAACAAACCCCTCATACAAGGGGCTGAAATATTTGATGAATAAAAAGATGAGGATTTGCCTCTTCTGCTTTCTCTATACTGCTGTAATTGGAAAGTATATCAGCCTTCCCTTTTCTCACACATACATCATGTTCAAAATGTACGGAGGGCTTACCATCTTTTGTCCGTACAGTCCACCCATCTTCTTCTGTATAAACATCTCTTTTACCAAGGTTAATCATTGGCTCAATAGCAATCACCAGTCCCTCTTTTAATTTTGAACCGCTTCCTCTTTTACCATAATTAGGCACTTGCGGGTCTTCGTGTAAGTTTTTACCTAATCCATGACCAACCAGTTCCCTTACTACGCCATATCCATGTTTTCTTTCAGTATGTTCCTGGATGGCAAATGCAATATCCCCGGTTCTGTTTCCTGCAACTGCTTTTTCAATTCCTTTATACAAAGATTCTTTAGTAACTTTTATCAGTTGCATTACTTCTTCCCCGGGGTCACCTATGGCAAATGTGTATGCATGGTCGCCATGCCAGCCGTTAAGTATTACGCCAATGTCAACAGAGATAATATCACCTTCCTTCAATTCATTGTTACCGGGAAAACCGTGTACCACTACATCATTTACTGAATTACAGGAATTGTAAGGATAGCCTTTATAGTTTAAAAAAGAAGGGACAGCCTGGTGATCTTTGATAAAGCTGCCTGTCATTTTATCAATAGAAAGAGTGGTGATACCGGGTTTTAATATTTTGGCAATTTCAGTTAACGTCTTACTAACCAGCAAAGCACTTTGCCGCATCATTTCCACCTGTTCGCCTGTTTTATAAATCATCATAGATTGCAAATATCCTTAAAAAAGCAAAACCCGGCAAGTGGTGCTTACCGGGCTTTAATATGTATAAAATCATTTTACATTTGAACCGCCGAAGTTGTTTGTCTTCCCTGGATGCGGCCACTCTTCATCAGTCCATCATACTGTCGCATCAGTAATTGAGTTTCTATCTGCTGCAATGTATCAAGAATAACACCTACCATAATCAACAAAGATGTACCGCCGAAGAAGGTAGAGAACTGTTGGGTTACCCCAAATCGTTCTGCAATACCGGGCAGGATGCCGACAAATGCCAGCAGGAAAGCTCCCGGAAGTGTAATCCTGTCCATTATAGTACCAATATAATCAGCAGTTGGCTGACCCGGTTTTACTCCCGGGATAAACCCATTATTCTGCTTCAGGTTATCAGCAATCTGTTTTGGATTAAAAATCAAAGCCGTGTACAGAAATGTAAACCCTATTACGACAATAGAATAAATAAGCATGTACCAGAGACTCTTGTGGTCATTCAGCTGCTGTAACAAGCCACCGCTTGTTGGATTAAAGTTGGCGAAAATGGTAGGTATAAAAATGATAGCCTGTGCAAAGATGATAGGCATAACACCAGCACTGTTTACTTTCAGCGGCAGAAATTGCCTGGCGCCGCCAAACTGGCGGTTGCCCACAATCTGCTTGGCATAGTTCACAGGCACTTTTCGTACTCCCTGTATTAGCAGGATACAACCCATAATGATAGCAATAAGAATAGCTATCTCAATAATAAAAACAAGTATCTGTCCGTTACGCACCGACTTGGCACTTAACTCCTGCAGGAATGATTGGGGAAGACGGGCAAGAATACCAATCATGATAATCAATGACGTACCATTACCGAGACCTTTGTCTGTAATTTTTTCACCCATCCACATTACAAACATGGTACCTGCTGTCAATACCATTAAACTGGATAACCAAAAATAAGAATCGAAAGCCGGCATGATGGCACCCGACTGTGTAAACATGCCCCGCAAATAAGATACATAAGCAGATGCCTGCAATATGGTAACAATGATGGTGAGGTAACGGGTATATTGATTGATTTTTTTACGGCCACTTTCTCCTTCCTTCTGCATTTTCTGAAACCTCGGTACCAATACCGTCATCAGCTGCATAAAGATTGATGCAGATATGTAAGGCATGATGCCCAATGCAAAAATGGAAGCATTATTAAATGCACCTCCGGAAAAAGCGTCAATCAGGCCCAGAATCCCGGTACTGTTGTTGCCACCTGTATCAATTTTATTAGGATCTATACCCGGCAAAACAATGTGAGAGCCTAAACGGTAAATGGCAATCATCATCAGGGTAAATAAAATTTTACCTCTGAGTTCTTCGATGCTCCAGATATTTTTGAGTGTCTGTATTAATTTCTTCACGGTGATTAAAAAAATTTAAAGCACTTAAAACACACTACTTCGGCAAGCCTGGGTAGTATAAATAAAAAACGCATTTTCATGCGTCGTTGCAATTTAGCGAAATTACTTTATTATCTCCACCGATCCGCCAGCTGCTTCGATGGCTGATTTGGCTTTCTCACTCACTGCATTCACTTTAAAAGTGAATTTTCCATTCAGCTCTCCATTGCCCAAAATTTTTATTTTATCATTCTGGGCAATAAGTCCGTTGACATAAAGATTTTCCAGTGAAAATTCTTTGATACCATACTTCTCAGATAATTGTTCTATTTGTCCGAGATTAAGAACTTTATATTCTACCCGGTTATAATTATTGAATCCCCGCTTCGGCAAACGACGCTGGATTGGCATCTGACCACCTTCGTGGGCCATTTTGCTTTTATAACCAGAACGGCTCTGACCACCTTTTGTACCTTTTGTAGAGGTGCCTCCATGTCCGGAACCATCACCACGGCCAATACGTTTTACTTTGTGAGTTGCGCCTTTTGCAGGTCTTAATTCGTGTAGTTTCATTTTATTGATTTTTAACTTAACGGGGAATCACCCCTCGCTTATTAATTTGCTGATGTGCTAATAAGAGTACCCGATTAACAAATCAGTACATTGGTTAATTAGCTAACTCCTCCACTTTTAACAGGTGTGTTACCTTGCGGATCATACCCAGTATTTGCGGTGTAGCTTCTACTTCTTTCGTAGAGTTTAATTTGTTAAGACCTAAAGCCTGCACCGTCAGTTTTTGACGTTCTGACCGGTCAATAGGACTATTAACTAATGTTATTTTTATCTTTTTCATAATTCAATTCGTTTAGAAACGGATTAACCGTTAAATACTTTCTTTAAACCCAGTGTACGGGTTTTTGCCACATTGATTGGTTCACGGAGCAGTGCCAACGCTTTGAAAGTTGCTTTTACCACATTATGCGGATTAGCAGAGCCTAATGACTTAGCCAATACGTCGGTAATACCGGCACTTTCCAGAACGGCACGCATAGAACCACCGGCGATTACACCAGTACCATGAGCTGCAGGTTTAATCAATACTTTAGCAGCACCTTCTTTAGCCCACTGGTCATGAGGGATGGTACCCTTCATAACCGGAACTTTAATCAGGTTCTTTTTTGCATCCTCAATCCCTTTGGTAATGGCTTCCTGAACTTCTTTGGCTTTTCCCAAACCATGACCAACTACTCCGTTCTCGTTTCCAACAACTACGAGTGCAGAAAAACTAAAGGCACGGCCACCCTTGGTGGTTTTAACCACACGGTTAATGGCAACCACTTTATCTTTCAGTTCCAGGTCTCCGGCTTTTACCTTGGTTACGTTGTACTTTGACATTTATACTTATAATTAAAGTTTGAATGTTATTTACTTAAAATTTAAGACCACCTTCTCTTGCTCCGTCCGCTACAGATTTCACCCGGCCATGATATAAATACCCACCGCGGTCAAAGGTTACATCTTTAATTCCCAGCTCAACCGCTTTTTTGGCGATGGCTTCTCCTACCATTTTGCTTTTATCAACTTTATTAACCTTCTGTGCTTTGATATCCTTATCCTTTGAAGATACTGCTGCCAGTGTCTGGCCATTTGCATCATCTATCAGTTGCACATAAATATCCGTATTGCTTCTGAACACAGATAAACGGGGCTTTGCAGCCGATCCTTCACCAATTTTCCGGCGAATGCGATACCGGATGCTTTGTCTTCTTTGTGATTTAACTTTTGAATTCATGTTCTTTTATTTAGTGCCTTGATGCTGCCAAGGCTGTTTCTGGTCTTTTATTTCTGGTTATATCAATTATTCTTCTTGTTTTCAAATCACCGGGAACCAGTAGCCAGCAACATACTTTACTTACCAGCCGCTTTACCAGCTTTTTTACGAACTACTTCACCCATATAGCGAACACCTTTTCCTTTGTAAGGTTCAGGTTTACGGAGGCCACGTAATTTCGCTGCAACCTGCCCGATCAGTTGTTTATCTATACCTTCTAAAGTAATGGTAGGATTCTGACCCTTTTCCTGGGCTGTAACAACTTTGATTTCTTTTGGTACTTCAAAAACAATGTTGTGTGAAAACCCTAAAGAAAGATCCAGCACATTGCCCTGGTTAGCGGCTTTGAAACCTACACCTATCAATTCTAATTTTCTTACATAACCATCCGTCACCCCTTTCACCAGGTTAGAAACCAATGAACGGTATAAGCCATGCAATGCACGGTGACGTATCTGGTCGGTGGGGCGGGCAAATGTGATTGTTCCGTCTTTTACTTCTACAGTAATATCACGGTCTATCGCCTGCTTCAATTCGCCTTTGGGTCCTTTTACAGTAACCGTATTATCCTTACTCACAGAAATGGTGACACCATTGGGAGCGACTACCGGTTGTTTTCCTATACGAGACATAATTATTTATTTTTCTTTTATTTATTATTAACTGACCGGTCAGCTTAGTATAGTTTCAGCTTAATGTATCAGCAACTTTACTGTTAATATATGTAGCACAGCACTTCGCCACCTACATTCTGAACTTTTGCTTCCTTATCCGTCATTACACCCTTTGAAGTGGACATAATAGCAACACCCAGTCCATTCTTCACCCGGCGGAATTCAGCAGGTTTTGCATACTGACGCAAACCCGGACTACTTACTCTTTCCATGCTCTGAATAGCAGGTTGTTTTGTTGACGGATCATATTTCAAAGCGATTTTAATTACGCCTTGCTTGTTATCATCTTCAAATTTATACTTGAGGATATAACCCTGATTATACAGAATCTCTGTCATACGCTTCTTCAAATTAGAAGCTGGAATGTCAACCACACGGTGACCGGCCATTTGCGCATTACGGATTCTGGTCAGGAAATCTGCTATAGGATCTGTTACCATATTTTTTGCCCTCCTACGTCCGCCGGCGGCGGATAATTGGATAGTTTAATTTTAAAATTTGTTTCTGTTGTCAGGCGATAGTTTTATTAACTGCTCACCATTGACCATTCACTGTTTTACCAGCTTGCTTTTTTCAATCCGGGAATTTTTCCATTCAATGCCATATCTCTTAGCATAATCCTGGAGAGACCGAAATAGCGAACGTAACCTCTCGGACGTCCGGTAATCTGGCAACGGTTTTTCAACCGGACTCTGGAAGAATTCTTAGGCAATTCATCCAGGGCTTTCCAGTCACCTGCTTTTTTCAGCTCTGCTCTTTTAACTGCATGCTGGGCCACCATTTTCTCTCTTTTCTTTTGCCTGGCCTTTACTGATGTTTTAGCCATAATTGTTTATTCTTAGTTTTAATTTGAACTGTTTTTTGTTGCATTTCTGAAAGGCATTCCCAGCTCTTTCAATAACTCATACGCTTCTTCGTCCGTAGCAGCACTTGTTACAAAAGTGATATCCAATCCCGTAATTTTATTTACTTTATCAATATCAATCTCCGGGAAAATGATTTGCTCTGTTACTCCCAATGTATAATTACCACGGCCATCAAATGCTTTTTCATTTACTCCTTTAAAATCACGGACCCGGGGAAGTGCTACCGCAATTAAACGATCCAGAAATTCATACATCTTTTCTCCACGCAGCGTAACTCTTGCACCAATCGGCATATTCTTACGCAACTTAAAATTAGAAATGTCCTTTTTCGACATCGTTGCCATTGCTTTCTGACCAGCAATAGTTGTCAGCTCATCAAGAGCAATATCAACCAGCTTCTTGTCAGTTACAGCACCATTCACACCACGGTTCAGGCAAATTTTCTCCAATTTAGGAGCCTGCATAGCGGTATCGTAGCTAAACTTTTTTACGAGGGCAGGTACCACATCTTTTTTGTACTTATCTGCCAGTCTTGGGGTATATTTTTTTGTACTCATTATTTACCTCCCGGAGTTTTTTTTGTTTTAAAAACTCTTTCTGTTTTACCATCTTTTCTAACTCTTGTCACTTTAGCACCAGCTTTTTGAGCAGCATCCCACAACATTACATTACTGATATGTATCGGGGCTTCTTTTTTTACAATACCACCTTTAGTATTTTGAGCTGAAGGCTTGGTATGCTTGGTGATGATGTTAACACCTTCTACCAATATTTTAGCTGACTCAACTAAAATTTCTTTTACCACTCTTGGTTTTGATAAATCTTTATCATCACCGGTTATAACCACCACACTGTCCCCTTTGCGGATATTATACTTTGGTTTAAATCTTGTTTTCATTTTATCTGTCATTATTGGGTTTGCACCCTTTTAATCAATTATAATACTTCAGGTGCCAGTGAAATGATCTTCATATATCCTTTATCACGGAGTTCCCTGGCTACTGGCCCGAAAATACGGGTGCCTCTTGGCTCATCAGACTGATTCAATATCACAACGGCATTGTCGTCAAAGCGGATATAAGAACCATCTTTGCGGCGCAGCTTATTAGTGGTTCGAACGATAACTGCTTTTGCAACTGTTCCTTTTTTAATGCCGCCTTGCGGTAATGCATCTTTTACTGTTACTACAATTTTATCGCCGATCCTGGCATAACGCTGGCCGCTGTTGCCGAGTACACGGATACAAAGCACCTCTTTGGCACCACTGTTGTCCGCAACATTTAACCGGCTTTCTTGCTGAATCATTTTATTTGCTTTTAGCTTCTCGCTGCTTGCTTTTCGCTTACAGCTTGTGAATTAAAATCTTTTTTTACCAGGCCAGCTTGAAGCGATTAGCTTGAAGCTGGCAGCCATTTTCTTATTTCACTTTCTCCACCACTTCCACCAGTCTCCAACGCTTTGTTTTGCTCAGCGGACGGGTTTCCATAATTTTTACTAAATCACCAATGCTGCACTCATTTTTGTCGTCATGAGCATGAAGCTTGGTAGTTTTCTTTACAAACTTTCCATAGATCGGGTGTTTCACCTTTCTTTCGATAGCAACGGTAATAGTCTTTGCCATTTTGTTGCTGGTTACAACACCAGTTCTTGTTTTTCTTAAATTTCTTTCTTCCATTGTATTCGCTTTATTATGCTTGCTGTTGCTTTAACTTTAATTCAGTTACCAACCGGGCAATGTCTCTGCGCAGCCCACGGATGGTCATAGGATTTTCAAGCGGAGAAATAGTATGCGCAAACTGTAGTTTTTTCAACCGCTGTTTGTCTTCCTCCAGGCGGGCCGTAAGGTCCTGCTCATTCATCCCATGTATGCTCTTTACAAAATCTGCTTTCTTTGACATTATTATCTATTTATAATTATTACGCTGTAACTAAATCACGGCGTACCATAAACTTTGTTTTGATAGGTAATTTTCCGGCTGCCAATGCTAAAGAAGCACGGGCTACTTTTTCGTCAACACCATCCACTTCAAATAAGATGCGCCCTGGTTTCACTACGGCAGCCCAAAACTCCAGGTTACCTTTACCCTTACCCATCCTTACCTCTGCTGGTTTGCGGGTAATTGGTTTGTCGGGGAAAATGCGGATCCACACATTACCTTCTCTTTTCATTTCACGGGTCAGGGCCTGACGGGCCGCTTCAATCTGGCGATCGGTAATCCAATGCTGATCCAATGCTTTTAAGGCATAAGAACCAAAGGCAATCGTTGTACCTCTTTTAGCATCGCCTTTCATGCGGCCTTTCTGCATCTTCCTGTGCTTCGATCTTTTCGGTTGTAACATTTTTTTTAAGCTTTGAGCTATTAGCTGCGAGCTGCGAGCTGTTCACTATAGCAATTAAACTCTTTATTTTAATGATACGGCTCGTAGCTCATGGCTCGTAACTCGTAACTTTTTTAATTAGTTTCTTCTTCCACCACCACCGCCGCCTCTGCGGTCACCACCACCTCCGCCACCTCTTCTGTCATCACGGCGATCACCACCACGGTCATCTCTTCTTTCTCTTCTTTCTCCGCCAGCACCTTCATTCTTACCACCGGCAATGAAGTTTGGATTCAAATCTCTCTTGGCTAATACTTCACCTTTACAAATCCATACTTTGATACCAATTTTACCATACACTGTTTGTGCAAATACATTGGCATAATCAATATCCATCCGGAAAGTATGCAATGGCACACGGCCCTGTTTAAATTCTTCGCTCCTGGCAATCTCTGCTCCGGCTAAACGACCACTTAATTTTACTTTGATACCCTCAGCACCCATACGCAGTGCAGAAGCGATACTCATTTTTGTTGCTCTTTTAAAGTTGATCCGGTTTTCAATCTGGCGGGCAATCGTATCACCCACAATCATTGCATCCAGTTCCGGACGACGGATCTCCAGGATGTTGATTTGTACATCATCTTTGCCAGTCAATTTTTTCAACTCTTCTTTAATACGGTCAACTTCACCACCACCTTTACCGATAATAATACCAGGTTTAGAAGTGTGAATGGTAATAATCAGTTTACCTAATGTTCTCTCAATAACGATTTTTGAGATACCACCTTTATTGATACGGGCATTCAGATAAGTTCTGATTTTGTGATCCTCGATCAGTTTACCAGCATAATCTTTTTTGCTGCCATACCAGTTAGATTCCCATCCACGGATGATGCCTAACCTGTTACCAATCGGATTTGCTTTTTGACCCATTTTTTATTCGTTATTGGTTATTTTATTTGTTTTTGGTCCTTCTTTAACTGCTCTTTTATTTTTTGGCTCAGTTACTTCTGACTTGCTATCTACAATCACTGTAACATGGTTGCTGCGTTTGCGAACCCTGTAACCACGGCCTTGCGGGGCGGGACGCATTCTTTTCAACGTTCTGCCACCATCTACAAAAATGGTTTTTACCACCAGCTGGCTTTCATCACCACCTTCATTTTTTTGCTTCCAGTTGTTAATAGCACTCAACACTAATTTGCGCAAAGGGACTGAAGAGTGTTTTGGACTATGTTCCAACTCTGCCAATACTTTTTCTACTTTCTTCCCCCGGATGAGGTCGGCCAGTAAACGCATTTTACGGGGCGATGTCGGATGATTTCTCAGTTTAGCTACTGCTTCCATTGTTATTCAGTTTCTTTATTAAGCTTCTACTTTCTTACTTGAATGTCCTCTGAACTGGCGGGTTGGTGCAAACTCACCAAGTTTATGACCAACCATAAATTCCGTTACATACACTGGAATAAATTTGTTGCCATTATGCACCGCAAAAGTGTGACCTACAAAATCAGGAGTGATCGTAGAACGACGGCTCCAGGTTTTGATAACACTTTTTTTGTTTTTGCCTTCATTGATAGCCAGCACCTTTTTTTCAAGATGAGAAGCTACATAAGGACCTTTTTTAATCGAACGAGCCATATTGATGACGTTGTGTTATTAATGAGTTTGTTTACTTCGAAATCTTACTTCCGTTCTTACGCTGAATGATCATCTTATCACTTCCTTTTCCTTTTGTTCTTGTTTTCAGACCTCTTGAGTACTGACCATTTCTGCTGCGGGGCTGACCACCTGAAGCCTTACCTTCACCACCACCCATCGGGTGATCTACAGGATTCATAGCCACACCTCTTGTTCTTGGTTTAATACCTCTCCACCTGTTACGTCCGGCCTTACCCATGCTTTGCAGAAAATGATCGCTGTTACTAACAACACCTACTGTTGCATAACAATTGATCAGCACTTTTCTCAGTTCACCGGAAGGCATTTTTAATATAGCGTACTTTTCTTCTTTGTTTGACAACTGTGCCGAAGAACCTGCACTACGGGCTAACTTACCACCCTGACCAGGCTGCATTTCAATATTATGAACATTGGTTCCCAATGGCATATTCTTCATTGGTAGAGCATTCCCAACTTCCGGAGCTACATCAGCACCACTTTCTACTTTAGCCCCTACCTGCAACCCTTGCGGAGCCAGGATGTAACGCTTCTCACCATCAGCATAATTCACCAGAGCGATAAAGGCTGTACGATTGGGGTCATACTGAATTGACTCAACCGTTGCAACACCTGCTTTATTTCTTTTAAAATCTATGATACGGTATTTTTTCTTATGCCCACCGCCTATATAGCGCATAGACATACGGCCAGTAGCCGTACGGCCACCTGTTCTTGGCTTAGCTTCCAGCAAGTTTTTTTCAGGAACATTGGTAGTAACCTCCGCATATGCGTTACCGATTCTCCAACGGGTTCCGGCAGTAACAGGTTTAAATTTTCTTAGTGCCATTTTTCAATTTCTTTTAGTTCAACATTAGCGGCTGTTGAGGCCATTCGTTTTTTTCTTTCCTTACTCCGGAAGTAACCGAAGTTCCAGTGGTTAAATATTTGAATACAAATCAATATTTTCACCTTCCGCTACTGTTACAAAAGCTTTTTTGTAACCCGGCTTGCGGCCAGAGATTACACCAGCTTTAGTGAAGCGGCTTTTATTTTTACCCGGAGATACGGAAGTGTTTACATTGATTACAGTAACACCGTAAAAGCTTTCTACAGCTTTCTTAATCTCCAGTTTGTTTGCCTTTTTTGCCACTTTGAAAGCATAGCGGCGGAGTTTATCCTGCTGCGCATTTGCTTTTTCTGTCAAAACAGGTTTTATAAGTATGTCAGAAAATTTCATCTCTTACTCTTTTGAATGTTTGTTAATTAAGCTTCTGCTTTTTCTTCTTCTTCTGAAAATATTTTTGCAGCACTCTCCGTCAAAATCAACACTTCAGAATTTACAATATCATAAGTGTTAATGTCGCTCAGTAACATTCCTAATACAGATGGAACATTACGGATGGAGAGTTCAACATTATCATTATACTCAGGTGTAATGAACATCGCTTTTTTATCAGCTACTTTCAGATTGCCGAGGATGTCAATAAAAGTTTTTGTTTTTGGCGTATCCAGTGTGATATCCTCTACAATTACAATGGCATTTTCTTTAGCCTTATAAGACAGGGCAGAAATTTTTGCCAAATCCTTCACTTTACGATTTAATTTAAAATCATAAAGGTGAGGTTTTGGCCCAAAGATGGTTCCGCCACCTTTATACAAGGGGTTACGGATATTGCCTTTCCGGCTGCCACCAGTTCCTTTTTGCTTATGCAATTTGCGGCTGGCACCCTGCACTTCAGCACGGGTCTTTACTTTATGGGTACCCTGACGCTGTGCAGCGAGGTATTGTTTTACTGCGAGGTAGATAACATGATTGTTGGGTTCTGCACCAAAGATTTCTTCTGGCAGTTCCACCGTTCTACCGGTTGCTTTTCCTTTTGTATTTAAAACTTCGACTTGCATTGTATATCTTATTTAATAACGGAACTGAGTTCCGTTGTCCGTTATTTCTGAATTAAAACTATTGAACCGTTATAGCCAGGCACAGAACCACTGACAAGAATGTAATTCTTATCAGCAAAAATCTTTACCACCTTCAAACCTTTCAGCTTTACACGGTCAGTACCTGTGCGGCCGGCCATTTTCATTCCTTTCATTACACGGGCAGCATCAGATGAGTTTCCCAATGAACCGGGTGCTCTCGAACGGTCATGCTGACCATGAGACTGCTGGCCTACACCATGGAATCCGTGGCGTTTTACAACACCCTGAAAACCTTTACCCTTTGTGGTACCAACTACTTCAACAGCATCGCCTTCTGCGAAAATGTCAACCGTAATTGTTTCACCAATATTTTTTTCTATAGAATAGTTGCGAAACTCTCTTGTAAATTTCTTAGGAGCTGTCTGAGCTTTTGCGTAATGATTAACCTCAGATTTAGTGGAGTGCTTTTCTTTTTTATCACCAAAAGAAAGTGAAAGTGCATTGTACCCGTCAGATTCGGTTGTTTTAACCTGGGTAACTACACAGGGGCCTGCTTCAATAATTGTACAGGCAGTTTGTTTGCCCGATGGATCGAAGATGCTGGTCATCCCAATTTTTTTCCCAATAATACCTTTCATGGTTGTTCAATTTGCGCCTTCAAGGTTATTGGGACATCTTTCGTTACAAGTGACTTTGTCACCCCGAGTGTAACGAAGGGTCAATCCCCGTTTGCCACCGACCTTTTCCTTTCTGGGGAAGTACCGGCAGTAAACAAACCCTGAATGGCTTGTTTTATGTTTATCAGCCAGAGCTCTTTTTTTCCAACGAGTCGGAATTGAGAGGTAGCAATCTTATTAATTAATTTATAAGAACTAAAAGAGGCGTTAACCTCAATTTTCTACGCTTTAATTTCTACTTCCACACCACTTGGTAAATCCAGCTTACTTAATGCATCCACTGTTCTTGAAGAAGATGTGTAAATATCCAGGAGACGCTTATGCGTGGCTAACTGGAACTGCTCACGGCTCTTCTTATTAACGTGAGGTGAACGTAACACAGTAAATATTTTACGGCGTGTAGGCAAAGGAATTGGACCTGTTACTA
This sequence comes from Chitinophagaceae bacterium, assembly GCA_031422725.1. Classification (GTDB taxonomy): domain Bacteria; phylum Bacteroidota; class Bacteroidia; order Chitinophagales; family Chitinophagaceae; genus JJ008. The sequence continues at coordinate 17,443 of JANPMI010000358.1, forward strand.
CAGCACCGGTGCTGCGTACTGTTTTTACGATCTTTTCGGCTGATTTATCTACCAGGTTGTGATCGTAAGACTGTAATTTGATTCTGATTCGCTGCGACATGTATGAAAACCCAATTTTCTTTTGGGAGTGCAAAGGTAGGGTTGAGAGCTATACCTTCCAAATAGTTAGGAAAGAATTTTCTATACTGTGTACAACCTGATTACGGGTTCTTTAAAACCCCTATTAGTTTGACTTTCAGGCTACATCTAAACTTCCGGATGCAATAAATAAGGACCCATTACTGAGCCCTTAAACTTTTAAATCATGTGTTTTTCATAAATTGACTACAAGTCAACAACAGAATCCTAAAAACGGAGTGAATACAGGATACTATTCAGCAAACACAATGCCACCTCTAAAATAATCCATTGATCCGCATCATTAATATTGCTGACTTGTTTAATAAAAAACCCTGCTCTTTTAAGAAGCAGGGTTCTGGTATAAAATTTTGCTTATGTCTATGCATTCACTTTGCCTTTCACCTTTGCTATCACTTCTTC
>JANPMI010000359.1:0-9387 GCA_031422725.1 Chitinophagaceae bacterium
GATAGCCAACAGAGGCGAAATTGCTCTCCGCATAATCCGCACCGCCCGGGAGATGGGTATAAAAACTATTGCAGTTTATTCCACGGCAGACAGAGATAGTTTACATGTAAAGTTTGCAGACGAAGCCGTTTGTATTGGTAAGCCACCCAGTGCAGATTCTTATTTGAACATTGCCCACCTGATGGCTGCTGCAGAAATCACCAATGCTGATGCTATACATCCCGGCTATGGTTTTTTGGCAGAGAATGCAAGATTTGCGCAGATATGTAATGATCATGGTATAAAATTCATTGGGCCTACACCGGATATGATTAGTTCTATGGGGGATAAAATATCGGCTAAAGAAACGATGATCAAAGCCGGTGTTCCGGTGGTGCCGGGTGGCGAAGGATTGCTGCAAAGTATTGATGAAGCAAAAGGCCTTGCTAAAAATATGGGGTATCCGGTTATTTTAAAAGCAACCGCCGGTGGTGGTGGTAAAGGAATGAGGGTTGTATGGGAGGAAAGTGAAATGGAAAAAGCTTACGATAATGCCAAAGCAGAAGCTGCTGCCTCCTTTAAGAATGATGGTATCTACATGGAAAAATTTGTAGAGGAGCCCCGGCATATTGAAATACAGGTGGCCGGCGACCAATACGGAACTGTCTGCCATCTTAGTGAAAGAGATTGTTCCATCCAAAGAAGACATCAGAAATTGGTAGAAGAGTCGCCTTCACCTTTTATGACCGATGAGTTGCGGTATAAAATGGGAGAGGCCGCTAAGAAAGCAGCCAGTGCCATTAATTATGAAAGTGTGGGAACGGTTGAATTCCTCGTGGATAAAAACCGCAACTTCTATTTTATGGAAATGAACACAAGGATACAGGTGGAGCATTGCGTAACAGAAGAAGTTATCAATTTCGATTTGATAAAAGAGCAGATTAAAATTGCGATGGGAGAAAGAATATCAGGGGCTGATTACATTCCTCACAATCATGCCATCGAGTGCCGCATCAATGCAGAAGATCCGTATAATGATTTTCGTCCTTCCCCCGGCCGCATCACATCACTCAACCAGCCGGGAGGCCATGGGGTACGGGTGGACAGCCATGTGTATGCCGGCTATGTTATCCCTCCTTATTATGATTCTATGATTGGTAAACTCATTACCATTGCACAAACACGGCAGGAAGCCATACAAACTATGTACCGTGCATTAAGCGAATATGTAATAGAAGGAGTAAAGACAACCATTCCATTTCATTTACAGTTGATGCAGGATGAACGTTTCCGCAGCGGCGATTTTAATACTAAGTTTTTGGATGGGTTTACGTTGAAGTAAAGTAATTGGCCCTGTTTTTTTTATTGGTTATGTTCTAAACTGCAGTGCTACTGCCATCGTCAGTACAGCCTGTGCTGAGCGAAGTCGAAGTATCACACACTTCTGCTGTATGAATTCTATTGGCCATTATGCAGCAACCTGATTTTTTATCGGAAATTCTGTTCATTGTTCATCTTTGTTCCATTTCATATTGAAAATGATTAAATTTAGAACAAGAACTTGCTGCAAGACTCACCTTTAGCGGCAAGCCAGCGACAATTTTGTGAAACAAAAAATATAAAATATTCTAAAAATATCAAATGGCTAAAAAAAACAAAATTTCAAATGTTGTATTTTCAGTCTATATCCTGTTAGCTTTCTATGTTTTTGGTGGAGGTATAGTAAATTCGTTGGTTGCTTACAGGACATGGCGTGCGGTAGGTACAAATGAATTTCCTGAATTTCATCAAATTGATAGTTCGCTGATTATTCCGCTATTTGTTATCTTCTTTTTCTTATCCTTCATCCCTCAGATTTTATTGTTTTGGTTTCGACCGGTGGTTATATCCAGGTGGTTAGTTTGGGCGGCATTATTTTTTAATTTAATAACCCTTGTCGCTACTATAACAATTCAAATCCCTATTCAGGTTGAGCTTGATAAAAGATTTTCCCTGGAATTAATTGACCGGCTTATATCAACCGATTTCATTTATAGAAGAATTCCGATGCTTTTATTGGCAATAATAAATTTCATAATGTTATATAAAGTAGTGAATTATTCCAGTAACAGACAGAATCCGCCGGCATAAGGAAAAGCTATGCCGCTGACAGCGGGGGTTTGCGTCAGCGGGACGAATATATTCTCAGCTTTTCAGATGATTGTTTTTTGCAGCGGGCAGCCGGCAGGGTTTATGTAGTTTGCCGCACCACCTTTGCAAAGCAGACAGGTTATCGCAGGAAGAGCATCTCCCGGTACTTAGGTAAATACCACTCCCTGTCATCCGTCAGCAGTTCAAGCTTGTCAACATTGTATCTTATTTCATCAAAGAATATATCTTTCACCTGGCTTTGGTAGGCAATAGCTTTTGTTCTGGTATCACTCATGCTATTACAAGCTTTTCTTGCCTCAATCATCTTCTCTACCAGGTCACTTGTTTTGTTGATGTGCTCTGATATCTTTTCAAGTATCTGCTTTTGATTAGTGTAACCTGCTTCGGATAGCCCGGCATCTTTTAGTCCTTTTATATTATTGGCGAGTAAATTCTGGTACCGGATGGCGGCTGGTAACACATGACTGGTAGCCAGCTCACCCATGATGCGGCTTTCAATCTGCACTTTCTTTATGTATTTCTCCAGTTCTATTTCATGCCGTGCTTCCAGTTCGCTATGGCTGTAGATATTATTGCTCTCAAATAATTTTTTAGCCTTCTCAGTTACCATGGCATCCAGGGCAAGCGGAGTAGTTTTTACATTTGGTAAACCCCTTTTCTTTGCTTCTTTTTCCCATGCTTCACTGTAACCATCGCCTTCAAACAATACTTTTTCACTGGCTACTATATACTGGCGGATGGTATGCATAATGGCAATTTCTTTCTTCTCGCCTTTTTCAATCAATCCATCTACTTCTTTTTTAAATTGTTTTAATGTGTCTGCCATGATGGTATTCAGCACCGTCATGGGATTGGCACAGTTGGCGGAAGAACCCACTGCCCGGAATTCAAATTTATTTCCCGTAAAAGCAAAGGGAGAAGTACGGTTACGGTCAGTATTGTCCATCAGCAATTCGGGGATGCTTTTATGTATATCAATCTTCAGCATACTTTCATCTGTTTCATCCATTTTCTCAGACACTCTTTCTTTCACATCATTCAATACCTTAGAAAGATACTGACCAATAAAAACAGAAATGATAGCAGGTGGAGCTTCGTTGGCCCCAAGGCGATGATCATTCGGTGCTGATGCAATAGATGCTCTTAAAATGTCAGCGTAATCATGCACGGCTTTAATAGTGTTCACAAAAAAAGTAAGAAACATCAGGTTGGTCTTCGGCGTTTTGCCCGGAGCTAATAAATTAACACCGGTATCTGTTGACATGCTCCAGTTGTTATGCTTTCCACTTCCGTTGATACCGGCAAATGGTTTTTCATGCAGCAGCACCCTGAGGCCATGGCGCCGGGCTACTCTTTCCATTACATCCATCAATAAAGAATTGTGATCTACGGCCACACTTACTTCTTCAAATATAGGAGCACATTCATATTGACCGGGTGCTACTTCGTTGTGTCTTGTTCTTAACGGTATGCCGAGTTTATAAGATTCTGTTTCAAAATCTCTCATATAAGCATATACTCTTTCGGGTATGGAACCAAAATACTGATCTTCTAATTGCTGATTTTTTGCTGATGAATGTCCGAAAACTGTTCTGCCTGTCATTACCAGGTCAGGTCTTGCATTGAACATGGCTTCATCAATTACAAAATATTCCTGCTCCCATCCGAGGGTAACAGCCACCCTTGTTACATTTTTATCAAAATAATTACAAACATCTACGGCTGCTTTATTCAGTGCTTCAGATGCTTTCAGTAAGGGAGCTTTATAGTCTAATGATTCTCCCGTATAAGAAACGAAGATGGTAGGGATACATAATGTTTTTCCATTGCTTATCTCCATGATAAAAGCCGGAGAGGAAGGATCCCAGGCGGTGTAACCTCTTGCTTCAAAAGTAGCTCTTAGTCCACCACTCGGAAAAGAGGAAGCATCCGGTTCCTGCTGTATTAGTGCATCCCCTTCAAATTGTTCAATAGGAGTGCCGTCACTTTTCAATGTAAAAAAGGAATCATGTTTTTCGGCAGTACTTCCTGTCAGTGGTTGAAACCAATGGGTAAAGTGAGTAACGCCTTTGCTTTCTGCCCAGGCCCGGATGCCATTGGCAATCTGGTTAGCCATAGCCCTGTCAATTTTCTGGCTGTTTTTGATAGATGCCTGCAGACTTTTATAAGCCTCGTCGCTCAGAAATTCACGGGCAATTTTCAGGTTAAAGACATTACTGCCAAAAACCCCGGTTATTTTAGCGGAGCTTTCTATTTTGCTCTCAGGGTTCAGGGATAGATTTTGGATGGCATTAAAACGGAGTGACATTTGGTTTAAAATTTCGACAAAACAAACACTTTAAAATCAATTAAACCAATTTTTTTATCAGTTTGGTGTCTTTATTGTAAATTTTGTGACTAAAAAGTGAATTAGTAAATGTGTTTTATTTAAAATTAAGGTCATTTAATCTGAATTTATAACATTATCTTTATTTTTAATGTTATTAGAAAAAAGCCTCCCTAAACGGCCCCAGTCTATCTGGGCCGCCATTGGAATGACCAGAAAGGGTAGGATTACACTTCTGTAACGGACTATGGCCCCAAGATTATTAACACTGAATCCAATTGCCAGCAACAACGACAACGAGAAGAATATACAGAAATAAACAAGATTTTTTGATTGAAGACCGTTGGTCGGGAATAATAAAAACAGAACGAACATCAGCAATAAAACATCAATTTCAATAGCAGCAGCGAGTGAAAGGATGTGGCGGACATCACTTGGATAGGGCCTGATGGTTGATAAATTGATTGCCTGGGGAGTATTTTTTAAAAAACTTATGGCAGTTGGCTGCAATTTCTTCATCGGAATACTTGAATTGCCTCCTTTCAATTGTATAAATTCTTGCTGTTTGTTGACAACAGCCTGTGGAAAATCTAACCGGGGATTAATATACCTGACTGTAAAAAACAAAACGCCAAATAGAAGGTATAAAGAAACAAATATCGCCAATCCATATTTCGGCCACCGGTTGGCAAGCAACCAGGCAAGTATGGCTGGAAGGATAATGATGATAAGAAAATTCCGCAGGCTTAGCAACAGGAGAAAACCAATTATAAGACCGGATATTCTTGTAAAGCCCAACCTTTTTTCTTTAATGCCGAAATAAATGCAATAAGTTATCAGGCTGATGCCTGTGAAGACGAGTCCTTCTTTATGTATCCCACTTGTCCAGTATAAAAAAGAAGGAACCAGAAAAGTAGCAAGCAAGATCGTAATTTTTTTTTCCGGAAAGATATCTGTCATTACTTTATAAATTGCGATAGCTCCAAAAAGAGTAATGAAGGAATAAAAAATCACATTGACATAATAATGCCCGAAGCTTAAAATGTTGAAAACAGAGAGAACTTTTATAAACAGGTTTCCTTTCAGATCGTTCCAGTAAGAATCAGTACTGTCAAAAAATTTTGAGACACCGCTTTCATAAGGGTCTTTAAAAAGATTCGTAAAGTAATCCTGCGGGTTATTAAACAGCAAATGATACTCTTCTATACTGCTTGAATGAAAGCCCCAGGTATCCTGCATTTGTGCCAATCCGCCATAATAGAGACCTATCCAGCCATAAAATATTCCCGCCATTATTTTTAGCAAAAAAATAATGATTAGCTGTGGCTGGCTTAAACCGGTGCTGGTAAAGAATTTTACTTTGGTAACTAACCAGGCAAACAATACGAGATAAACAACAAAAAGAAGGTATTCCAAATGGCAATAGGTTTACCCCGCAAAATAGCCATTATTGCTATTATTGCCTGCACAAAGTTGACAAGTTCTGTTCACCCTATACCTCACAACCTGTAAATTTGCGGCTTGCCTGCCGGAGCTTTATGCAAAGGCATGGCATATGTGCCCGAGCTTTATGCAAAGGCCCAACTCAATTGTAAAAAGCTTTTTGCGAAATACTATACTCAATGGAAATAACGGCAAAAACTGCACAGCAGTTACGATTAACGGCAGAAGAATTTGAACTCATCAAACAAAAGCTGGGACGAACTCCCAATTTTAATGAACTATGTGCATTCTCGGGTATGTGGAGTGAACATTGTAGTTATAAAAATTCTATTAAATGGTTGAAAACATTACCAAGAGAAGGTGGACGAATGCTGGTGAAAGCCGGTGAGGAAAATGCTGGCCTGATGGATATTGGTGATGGTTTGGGTGTGGTGTTTAAAATTGAATCTCATAATCACCCTTCTGCTATTGAACCTTTCCAGGGAGCAGCAACAGGTGTTGGGGGAATACACCGGGATATTTTTACCATGGGTGCAAGACCGATTGCTTCCCTCAACTCACTTCGCTTTGGAAATTTAGAAGAAGATAAAACGCAACATTTATTATCAGGTGTGGTGCATGGCATTGGTCATTATGGAAATTGTTTTGGTGTGCCAACCGTTGGGGGTGAAATATATTTTGATAAATGTTATCATACCAATCCATTGGTGAATGCGATGAGTGTTGGTATTGTAAAAGCAGGTGAAACAGTTTCTGCCACTGCACTCGGAAAAGGAAACCCGGTAATGTTTGTAGGAAGTGCAACGGGTAAAGACGGAATTGGTGGTGCATCCTTTGCATCTGCTGACATTACTGCGGAAAGCACACAAGAATTACCTGCCGTACAAGTAGGTGATCCTTTCCAGGAAAAGAAATTATTGGAAGCCTGTTTGGAAGTTATTCAAACAGGTGCTGTTGTAGGTATGCAGGACATGGGTGCAGCAGGAATTATTTGTTCTACAGCAGAAATGAGTGCCAAAGGTGAAGTAGGTATGCGGATTGATCTGGATAAGGTGCCAACCCGCCAGAGCAATATGAAAACATGGGAGTTGTTGCTAAGTGAAAGCCAGGAAAGAATGTTACTCGTTGCCACAAAAGGAAGAGAAGAAGAAGTGATTAAGGTGTTTACTAAATGGGATTTGCCTTGCTCAGTGATTGGCGAAGTAACAGATGATGGTGTGTTGAATTTCTTCATGAATGGAGAATTAGAAGCATCATTACCTGCTTATGAATTAGTATTGGGTGGCGGTGCTCCACAATATGAAAGAGAATATAAAGAGCCAAAATATTTTGCTGAAATAAAAAAATTCAATCCGGATGCTATTGAAGTGCCGGAAGATTTGAAAGCTGTTGCCGGGGAATTGGTTCAGCTTCCATCCATCGCATCAAAAAGATGGGTGTATAATCAGTATGATAGTATGGTAGGGACAAACAATACTTCTACCAATGCGCCAACGGATGCACCGCTGGTAATTGTAAAAGGCACAATGAAAGCATTAGCCATTACAACAGACTGCAACAGTCACTATGTTTTTGCTGACCCGTATGTGGGAACAATGATTGCTGTAAGCGAAGCTGCAAGAAATATTGTTTGCAGTGGCGGTCTGCCATTGGGCGTTACCAATTGTTTGAACTTTGGAAACCCTTACGACCCTGAAGTGTATTATCAGTTTGTGCAAGCCATAAAAGGAATGGGAGAAGCCTGTGTAAAATTTGATACACCGGTTACCGGTGGTAATGTGAGTTTTTATAACCAAAATCCTGATGGCCCGGTGTATCCAACACCCACTATCGGAATGGTAGGTCTGCTGGAAGATATAGCCAACAGAATGACATTAGACTTTAAAGAAGAAGGGGATGTGATAGTGTTAATCGGAAAATCCTCTGATGATATTAACTCATCTCAATACCTGAATAAGATTTGTGGAGTAGAATATTCTCCTGCGCCACATTTTGAATTGGAAGAAGAATTTGCGTTGCAGCAGAAGGTAGCTGAGTTAATAAAAAGCGGTCTTATTGAATCTGCACATGATGTAAGCGAAGGCGGTTTGTTTGTTACATTGCTGGAATCAGGGTTTCACCGCAATCTCGGATTTGATGTGGTGGCTGCGGATTATAACATTAGAAAAGATGCACAATGGTTTGGTGAAAAACAAAGCAGGGTGGTGGTATCGGTAAAAACAGAAAAATTAAATGAATTGAAAAAGGTATTGGGCGGACATTCTTTTGAAGAACTGGGTTTGGTTACCAACGGTTCTGTAGAAGTAGATGGAATGGAGTGGGGGGCAATTGACTGGTGGAAAGAGAAATATGATAATGCTATTGAAAACTATTTATCAAAAGAAGAAGCTGGCTCGGCATTGAGTTCTATATAATGAATAAAAATTCTTTTATACTGCTTACCGGTGCAGCAGGTTTTATCGGTAGCTATATGCTCGGTTATTTGAACAAGAAAGGGTATAGCAAAATCATCATCGTGGATGATTTTAGTGACGAGGACAAATGGTTCAACTTTGATGGTAAAAAATTTATAACTAAGGTTGAACGGGACGAGTTATTTGACTGGCTGAGAGTAGCTGATCCTAAAATAGAATTTGTTTTTCACCTTGGTGCCAGAACGGATACCACTGAATTTGATTACTCCGTTCATGAACGATTGAACCTGGAGTATTCAAAAAGTATCTGGAACTATTGTACAGAAAAAAATATTCCACTTGTTTATGCTTCTTCGGCGGCTACTTACGGAAGTGGAGAATTTGGTTACAAAGACAGTCATGATATTTTAGATAAGTTACAGCCGTTAAATCCTTACGGTATTTCTAAAAATGAGTTTGATAAATGGGCGTTGCAACAATCGAAATGTCGCCCTGAGCTTGTTGAAAGGCAGGAATCAGGCTTCGATAAACTCCCCGAAATAATCGGGACAGACAGCCTTACAGAACCATCCTTCTGGGCTGGATTAAAATTCTTCAACGTATATGGTCCGAATGAATATCATAAGGACAGAATGGCCAGTGTGATATTTCATTCCTTCAATCAGATTCAGAAAACAGGGAAAGTAAAACTCTTCAAATCTCATAAGCCTGAATTCAAAGACGGGCAGCAGCTCAGGGATTTTATTTATGTGAAAGATGTGGCAGCCGTTTGTTACTGGTTGATGGAAAATCATATTGCATCAGGTTTGTATAATTTGGGTACTGGCAAAGCAAGAACATTCGAAGATTTAGTAAAAGCCACATTTGCCGGCATGGGAAAAGAACCTGTTATTGAATATATTGATATGCCGGAAGACATCCGTGACAAATACCAATACTTTACTGAAGCAGATATGACCAAACTTAAAGAGGCGGGTTATAAAGAAAATTTTTATTCATTGGAAGATGGTGTCGGTGATTATGTAAAAAATTATTTGCTGAAGAAAGAATATTATTAAGACTTCACCCTGCATT
>JANPMI010000360.1:0-4542 GCA_031422725.1 Chitinophagaceae bacterium
CATCATGATGCACCAGCCAAGCGGTGCTATTGGCGGACAGGCCAGTGATATTGAAATTACCGTGAATGAAATCCGTAAGCTGAAAAAAGAATTATATGAAGTAGTAAATCATCATACCGGTAAATCTGTTGAACAGATTGAAAAAGACTTTGACCGGGACAATTGGATGACTGCTGCTGAGGCAAAAGAATATGGATTGGTAGATGAAGTACTGTTGACTAATCCGAGGAAGCAGAAGGCGCCCTAAATCTCCGCCAGCTGGCGGAGGACTTTAGGCCCTGATATCTGAAAAAAACATTAAAGGGTTTTCGGCTATCGTGGTTTTAGAGTAATTACCCCGGAGGGGTAAAATGTGAGCAGCCCCCGATGCAATCGGGGGAATGAAAATGTGGAATGTATTCAGAACCCCAGCGGGGTTCAATGTTTGATGAGTAACGAACCGGACGATGAAGAGTGCGACGCAACGAAGATGCCCACACTGAGGCGGGGCAAGCTATGAAAAACAAAAGCTGGTAACAATAATATTTTACCCTTCGATAAACTCAGGGTGACAATTAAAAATAAATATATGAACCGCAATCAATTTTTATACAACGACTGGAAAGCAGAAGATGATGAACCGGATGAAAAAGAAGAACGTCCAAAGAGTGACAGTGAAACAGGCATGTTCAACAAAAAATTAGAAAGGTATTTCTTTGAAAAAAGAGCTGTCTATCTCTGGGGTGTGGTGGATGATAAAAGTGCTAAAGACATAGTAAGTAAACTGCTGTTGCTCGATGCCGATAAGCCCGGCGAAGAAATCAAATTTTATATTAATAGTCCCGGCGGTGTGGTTACCAGTGGTATGGTGATGTATGATACCATGCAGATGATTAAAAGCCCCGTTAGTACTATTTGCATGGGTCTTGCTGCTTCTATGGGCAGTATTTTGCTGAGTGGCGGGGAAAAAGGTAAACGTTATATTTTCCCGCATGGAGAAGTGATGATTCATCAGCCTTCGCTGGGCGGTTATATACAAGGTGTAAGTGCGGATTTAGAAATTCAGGCACAGCAAACCAAAAGAGTAAAAGAAATAGGAGCTACCATACTTGCCAACAACTGTGGTAAAACAGTGGAGCAAATTATGAAAGATTTTAACCGGGATTACTGGATGGATGCCAAAGGAGCTATAGCATATGGCATAGCTGATCAGCTGGTTGACAAACTCTAAACCTCTCTCAGCGAGATAATTAGACCTGATAAATAAATAAAGCCGTCCTAATCGGGACGGTTTTATAATTTTGTGAGTTACGAATTCGTTTGTAATCCGTTATACTGAAATAAATTATGGCTAAAAATCCTTTACATTGTTCGTTTTGTGGCCGCAGCCGGGATGAGGTTAAAATCCTTATTGCCGGTCAGGAAGGGCATATTTGCGAAAATTGCGTAGAGCATGCCCGTGAAATTATTGATCAGGAACTGTCCATAAAAGATGATAAGAGTGCTTCCTCTTTTAAGCTGACGGTTAAAAAACCGATGGAAATAAAAAAATTTCTTGATGAATATGCCATCGGCCAGGATGAAGCCAAGAAAGTGCTGGCGGTAGCTGTTTATAATCACTACAAACGTTTACAACAAAAGACCCCTGATGCAAATGCCGGTAATGATGTTGAAATTGAGAAAAGCAATATCATAATGGTAGGTGAAACCGGCACCGGTAAAACGTTGCTGGCAAAAACTATTGCCCGGATGCTGAATGTTCCTTTTGCTATCGTAGATGCTACTGTTTTTACAGAAGCCGGCTATGTGGGAGAAGATGTTGAAAGTATTCTGACAAGATTATTACAGGTTTGTAATTATGATGTAGCGGCTGCCGAAAGGGGTATTGTTTACATTGATGAAATAGATAAGATTGCCCGTAAAGGCGATAATCCTTCCATTACCCGTGATGTAAGCGGCGAAGGTGTGCAACAGGGAATGCTGAAACTGCTGGAAGGAACGGATGTACTGGTTCCACCGCAGGGCGGAAGAAAACATCCCGAACAAAAGCTGATAAAAATAAATACACAAAATATTCTCTTTATCTGTGGCGGTGCTTTTGATGGTATTGATAAAATAATTGCCCGCCGGGTGCAAACAAATACTATCGGTTTTAATGTAGATAAAGAATTGCAGGAAAGCATGAAGAAAAACCTGCTACGTTATATTAACGCTACTGATTTAAAAAGTTTTGGATTAATACCTGAGTTGCTGGGTCGCTTACCTGTGGTTACTCACCTTGATCCATTAGATGCAGAAACACTGAGGGCCATTCTTACTGAACCAAAAAATGCCCTGGTAAAACAATATAAAAAACTATTTGAACTGGAAGGCATTCAGCTAGCCATAGAGGAAGAAGTGCTGGGCTTCATGGTAGAAAAAGCTATGGAATACAAACTTGGGGCAAGAGGTCTCAGAAGCATTTGTGAAGGCATTCTTACAGACGCTATGTATGAATTACCCTCTTCGGAAGAAACCCGGTTTAACCTGGACATGGAATATGCCAAACGTAAGTTTGATAAGAGCAAGCTGAGTTTGCTGAAAGTGGCATAAACCCCATCCCCTAAAGGGGTGTAATTTCCGAAATCTCCATTCTGAATTATATCATCAGTTAAATCAAAAACCAGAAAAGTCTTTTTAAAGTTTAGATAATATGAAGGAGTTAATAGAAAAACTAAAAACAGAAGCAGGTCTTACCGAAGAACAGGCTAAACAAGCAATTGCCACTATCAAGGGATTTGTGGTAGAAAAATTCCCGATGCTGGAAGGCGCCGTGAATAATGTGTTTGGCGGGGAATAGCAATGTCATGCTGAGCCTGACGAAGCATTGACATTGCAGCTACTTAATGTCCCTGCACTTTTTCCCTTTTGGATGGTTGGCTGCTTCATACGGTGTCATCGCCCGGTGGCATGATTGCAGTATAAAAAGAATAAATAAAAGCCACAGAAGATTTCTTGTTTTCATAGTTAGCAGATTAAGCCATGAAAGTAATACCTGCTTCTTAAAAAACAAGTAAAGAAATACCTGTAAAATATTCTTTTTTTCTCAGCATCTTTCACTTGTTTTGAATAGCAATTTTACTAAAAAGAACATCCCGGTTTCTCTGCCGGGATGTAGAATTAATGGGTACACTCTTTATTTGGTTTTTCGTCCAAACATGTTTGTCTCCCTTCTCCACAGGTGGAGAAGGGCAGGGGTTGAGGTTAACTGCAACCTCCCTGGTTGCCACAGTTAAGGCATTTGTAACAGGTGCCGCTACGCATCATGATGTGCCCGCAAACATTACAAGCAGGTGCATCGCTCTGCATATTTTTTAATCCGGCATTCATAGCATCCGCACTATTGTCTGTTTTTACAACCTGTGCCATCCGTTGATTTTTTACCGGCTGTGGTGCAATAGTTCCTGATGAAGGTGTAACCCGTACACTTGACAATTCAGGCTCTACATACTCCAGCGGATTAGAGGGCACCTCATCCCAGTCGTCAGCGCCGGTGTTCATCACTTCCGGTTTGTCTAACACATGCACTAAATCAGTACGGCCGAGATATTCATAACCCAGTATCCGGAATATTAAATCTACAATAGAAGTGGTTGATTTAATATTCGGATGTTCTACAAATCCGGATGGTTCAAATCTTGTGAAAGCAAATTTGTCAACAAACTCTTCTAATGGCACACCATATTGCATACCGATAGAAATAGAGATTGCAAAGCAGTTCATCATGCTGCGCATAGTAGCACCTTCTTTCGCCATGTCAATAAAAATTTCTCCCAATGTTCCATCACCATATTCACCGGTACGGAGGAAGATAGCCTGTCCGTTTATTTTTGCTTTTTGTGTAAAGCCACGGCGTTTGGCAGGTAAGGCCCTGCGTTCAACGATGCTGGCTAATTTTCTTTTTAGTTTGGTGTCAGGAGATGCCTGTACTCTTTTCTGTACTTCTTCTAAAAGTTCTTCTACTGTGAGTTTTCCTAAATCAACAATGTTGGATTCAGCAGGTGTTTCATTAACCACAGCCTCCTGACTGCCAACTGCCAACTGCTGACTGTTCTCCGTCTTCTTTTTCTTATCACTTTTATTACTCAGCGGCTGTGATAATTTAGAACCATCACGGTAGAGAGCATTTGCTTTCAATCCTAACTGCCAGCTCAGCAAATAAGAATCAGCAATTTCTTCCACCTTCGCTTCATGGGGAAGGTTGATAGTTTTGGAGATAGCACCACTGATAAATGGTTGTGTAGCTCCCATCATGCGGATATGGCCGTGGGCATGGATATACCGTTGGCCTTTTGCTCCACATCTGTTGGCACAGTCAAAAACGGGCAAATGTTCATCTTTCAATAAAGGAGCTCCTTCCAGCATCATAGTACCGCACACATAATCATTGGCGGCTTCTATTTGCCCATCCGGATAGCCTAATGCTTCCAGCAGGCTCCATTCAAGGTCGTTATATTGTTCAGGGGTGAAGCCCAAACGTTGCAGACATTCTTCACCCAATGTATATTTATTAAATACAAATCC
>JANPMI010000361.1:0-10192 GCA_031422725.1 Chitinophagaceae bacterium
AATGCTGATAGTAAATGAATACCTGCAACGAATACCCTTCTTTGGCCGCACATTCGACTACAACGATATTCTTTTCTCTTCCATAGGATTGCTGGCGGCGTACTTTACTTTTGGAAAAATACAGTCCCGCAAAAGAAGGGAATACCAGGTGCAAGCCAACTAATTTTTAGTGTCTAATATAACCGGCGCATTGCCTTTACCCATAATAATAACTTTTGAGTTGGGTGATTTGGCCAGTTCCAAATAAGCTTTTATCTGTTCATACTGCAATTGCTGATCTGTCAAACCAATATTGATGATCCGCTGGTAATCGGCAATACCCTGTGCCTCCACCCTTTTTCGTTCGGCTTCCTGCTTTTCTTTCAATAAAACAAACTGCATTTTTTGTGCATCCTGTTCGGCATTTATCTTTTGTTCAATGGTTGCTTTTACAGACTGTGGCAGGGTAATATTTCTTACCAGCAGTTGTTCAAGGACTAACCCTCTTTTTTTAAAATCCTCATCAATACTTTTAAAAATACGTTGCTGAAATTCATCTCTTTTATTTGAATATAAGGAGACTGCTTCATAATAAACAGAATTATCCCGGATCTTGGTCCTTGTAAGCGGACGAACAATCTTGTCTGTATAATCCACCCCTGTTTCCCTCACTAATTTCGGTGCTTCAGAAGGCAGCAGTTTGTATAATACGGTAAGGTCAATAGTAACCTCCAGCCCATCGGAAGTAAGCACCCTGATGGCATCATCGCCCGTTTGGTTTCCTTCATCATGAATACCACTCATGGTATAGTTTTGCGTTTTTATATCTAATCGCTCCACCTCCATAAAAGGATTGATAAAATGAAGGCCGCTGCCCAATACATCATTCTGCACTTTTCCAAATAATGACTTTACGCCTATCTGCCCGGCATTAATTTGTACAATACATTTTGAAAGCAGACCGGCTAACATTAATAAAACGGCGATGCCGCGGACAACTTTTGCAAAACGGCCAAATTGTTCATTTTTTTGTAAAGCAAAACCGGCGATTAAAACCAGGATACCTAAAATAATAATTGCCATATAAGTTGATCTAGTTTGATAAAAAATTAACTGCTGTGATCAGAAATAATAAGCCAGCGGCCATTTATTTTCCTGAATACTAATGTATAATGACCACTGACATCTCCGATAGAACGCTTCAGGTACCACTTGCCGGTGACATGATAATATTTTTTTGATAACATTTTTACTTGTAGTAGTGTAAAAATGAGTTTACCCATTGCTGCTGTATCCGGGTACCCTTTTTTATAATTGTTCAAAGTGTTACTCCAGCCATATGTAACCCCGCTTTTGCCAATAAACATCAAAGAATCATTTTCCCAATAACCCTTCATGAAGGTTTCAATATCTCCCCGGTTCCAGGCAGCCGTCTGGTCGTCTAATGTTTTACGGATAGCTAACTCATTTTTCGGCTGGGCAATTAACTGGGCCGTCATCAAAAGAAAAAAAGCAAAAAATAATCTTTTCATTATTAACTTTTGTTCAAGGTAAGTCAAAATCAATGGAAACTACTAATGATCACAATCTTCTGCATGGGCATGATTATGCACTCTGCAAGATTTGTAGTTTAACAAATGAGCCAGGATGATTAATGTTACAGCCGGGATAAGCAACCATGTTTCGTAAAGAATAAAAAACTGTTTTAGCACAAGAAAAATAAAACCTCCCAAAAAAAGAGAAAGAGGTAAAAAAGAATGGTGATGTTTTTTATAACCATGATAAAGCGAATAAGAACCAATACCAAGGGCCAGCAAAATCATACCTGCTTCAAAAACAGTATTATGAATAATATTGACACCAAACAGGGGCAAGCTGCTTAAAAACAGCGGCAGCAGGGCACAATGAATCGCACAGGCCAAAGAGGCCCCGATTCCTAAAGCATCCCAATTTATCCTGGATTTCATAAAAGCAAACAAAGATAAGAAAAAGCAACATAGTTGCAAAAGAATGGCAAGCTTTGATGTGCCAAGACCTCTGCGGCGTAACTTTGCACCGCAATAATTAATTATGTCAAAAAAGAAATTATTTTATATCAGTTTTTTTGTGGCACTGGCCCTGATCTTTTATTTTGTTCTTACACTGATTATTCCGGGATTTGGAAAGAAGAATATTCCACCCATAAGTTATGTGAGACCCTTTTCATTCACTAACCAGGATGGTAAGTCAGTAACAGAAAAAGATGTAGCTGGGAAGGTATATGTATCGGAATATTTTTTTACCAGCTGTAAAGGAATTTGTCCAAAGATGAACAATAACATGAAGCTGGTTTACGAAGAGTTCAAAGAGGAGAAGAACTTTCTGATTCTTTCGCATACCTGCGATCCTGATGTAGATTCGGTTGCACAAATGAAGCACTTTGCTGATTCAATGGGAGTGGATACAAAAAAATGGATTTTCTTAACCGGCAGAAAAGACAGTTTGTACAATATGGCAAGGGTCAGTTATACCATTGATGACCCGGCTGATAACCTGGCAAACATGGATGATGATTTTATGCACTCCCAGTTATGGGCTTTGGTTGACAAAAAAGGTGATGTGAAAAAAATTTATGACGGGCTGAAACAAAGTGAAGTAAAAGGGCTGATTAGTGATGCAAAGAGATTGCTAAAAGAAAAATAGCCGGCATTTGCCCGGCATACTTGTTATTTAATTGCTTATAAAGTAAATATGTCCAAGCCTGCACTCACACCATCAAATCAACAGGTAGATATGTTGCTGAAGCGGAACAGCCTCAGTATAACGGACAGCCGGAAAAAAATTCTGCAACTTTTCCTCGAAGATGCCGGCGCATTGGCACATGGTGATATCGAAAAAAAAGCCGGAGAAAAATTTGACCGGGTTACCATTTATCGTACACTCCAGACATTTGTTGATAAGGGCATCATTCATACAATACCCACAGCAGATAATTCCATTCGCTACGCCTTATGTAAAGATGAATGTTCTGAAGGCCATCACCATGATCATCATATTCACTTCGTATGCACCAGCTGTAACAATACATACTGCCTCGATGATGTGGTGATACCCGACATAAAATTACCCAAAGGCTATACGGCTGCACAGGTGGAAGTGGTGGTGGAGGGGATTTGTAGGAAGTGTAAAGCTCCAAACCCCCTGTCCCCCTAAAGGGGACTTAGGTCTATAAAACTTTTTATTTTATAAAATTGTTTAAAGAAGAATGCTTGAGATAAACAACGAGCATGGTTTATAACGACTATTTGCTCTCATACTTTATGCGAACATATAATGACTTAGTGGCCTAAGTTCCTCCTGAGTTTATCGAAGGATGGGACAGGGGTCAAAACAAAGCCCCGGTGTAGAAACATCGGGACTTTTTGGTTAAGGCTCTGATTAGTAGCTATGTTGAAGTGCTTTTAAACACCTTTATTAATTCTGAACCAAAAATAGGTTCTCCCTGCCATATTTCCGAATTTATGGCATACCCCTTTCGTGGTATTTTTCTTTACAGGCTCTCCATTTCCTGCTTCACAAATAACATTAAATGCTGAATGTGAGACGGGGACAGGTTAAATTCCAGTCCAGCCGCTTTAAATAAGGCAGGTAAAGTTTTTGTACCGCCCAGTTTCAGGGCTGTTATATAATTATTAATAGCGGCTTCCGGGTTTTGCTGGTACTGCTGCCACAATCCTATGGCACCTAATTGGGCAATTCCATATTCGATATAATAAAAAGGTACTTCAAACAAATGCAACTGCCGCTGCCATCCGAACCGGCGGTATTCATCCAGGCCTGAGAAGTCAATTACAGGGGAGGAAAATTCTTCCAGGATATTTACCCATTGATCAGCTCTTTCTTCTTCTGTATGATTTGGGTTTTCATATATCCAATGCTGAAATTTATCTATTGTTGCAATCCAGGGAAAGATGGTGATCACCCTTTCTAATTGTTGTTCTTTGGCACGGATCAGTTCTTCTTTATTATCAAAGAAAACTTGCCAGTGATTCATACTGAAAAGCTCCATGGCCATGCTGGCTACTTCAGCTATTTCGGTCGGGTATTCTTTAAAGCCTGTCAGTTCCAATTCATGTGCAAGAAATGAATGAATGGCATGACCGCCTTCATGCACCATAGTCGTCACATCGTCTAATTGCCCTGCGGCGTTCATAAAAATAAACGGGGCGCCACTTTCTGCCAGCGGACAATTATATCCACCCGGTGCCTTTCCTTTCCTGCTTTCCAGGTCAAGATGGCCCAGGGCTTTCATTTTTCTAAGACAATCGCCAAAAAAAGATTTTAATTCATCAAAACAGGCAATCGTCTTTTGGGTAAGTTCTTCTCCGTTTGTAAAAGGACGAAGTGGCTGAATCCCCGCAGGCTCGGCTTCCACATCCCAGGGGCGAAGCTTATCTAAACCAAGTTTTTTCTTTTTAGTTTCATAAATCTGGTTCACTAAAGGCATCACATGCAGTTTCACCGCTTCATGAAATTGATAACAATCTTCTTTGGTGTAATCAAACCTTCCCAACTCAACAAAACGATAATCCCGGAAATTTTCAAAATCAGTATTGACCGCTACCCGGTGGCGTTTTTCAAGAAGAGAAGAAAATAAATCATTCAGCTCTTTTTTATCCTGTAATCTTCTTTCATTTATTTTACGATACACTTCTTCCCGCAGACTACGGTCGGGGTCTTCCAGGAATTTGGCAGCTTGCTGCAAAGTATATTCCTGGCCGTTTACTTCAACCGTCATCTTTCCGGAGATAACGCCAAACTGCTGTTGCATTACACTTAACTCTGCCTGCAATTGAATATTGGCTTCACGAAATAATTCAATGTTCTTTTTTACATTTCGCAGGTAGGTAAAATAATTTTCCTGGTTAAGGTCTTTGGTAAAGGAACAATCAACCAATTTTTTATTCAGCTTGTCCGACCAGGGCTGAATCTTCGGCTGAATCTCCATCATAAAGAAGTTGAAAGACACTTCCAGTGCTTTATTTTCGGTGTCACAGGTCATTTTTATCTGCCGCCAGCATACATCTTCACTTATCACCGCTTCCAGTTCACTGGCATCTTTCAGCCACTGTTCGAGGTCTGCAAGTGAATTGATTTTTCTTTCATCAAGATTTTTGAAATAAGGTTCAAGACCTTCCCAATTGATGATGGAAAAATCTACAGGTAAAAAATGGCGGGGTAATTTTTGTATGTCTGCACTGTAATCCATAAAGCTGTCCTTTTATAAATGAAAAAGCTACAAACATCAAGTGTATTGCTTGAACCTTGTAGCTTGTCCCTTGTTTTCTTTTAATTATTCCGCTTTCTTCTTTCTCGCAGTTTTCTTAGCTGGCTTTTCGGCAACAGCAACTTCTTCTTTTACTTCTTCCTCTTCAGCTTCTTCTTCCGGTTGTTCAGACAAAACTATTTCCACTTTATTCTTTTTCAAAACGTCAAACCATTTCACCATCTTTTTCATATCACTGGCATAAACTCTTTCAAAGTCCATATCAGGATACACTTTTTCAAAATATTTTTTAACGGCAGCGGCATCCTTATCGTCGGGTAAAGAACCACCGGCTTTGTCCATTGCATTCAGCACATCCACCAGGTTCACATTGTCCCGGACAGTATATACTTCAATACTTTCCAGGTGCGAAAAATTGTGGATACGGCTGGACACAAAACGGGTTGATTGATCGTCTAAGGAGCGGACAATGGCTCCGTCTGTTTTACTGTTAATCAGTTCAAATAATCCGGGCAATCCGGTTACGGCAACAAGCTTACTGTATTCCATAAGTATTTTGATAATTAAGGAGCTGCAAGATACTTGAGTTCCGGCAAATGACAGGCCAGAAATAATAACCTGCTTTCTGAATGTTTTTGCTTTCCCCGACGTCTTATAACATTGTTCTTTAATCTAAAAATAAAAAATCACAATGAAAAAAATGTCTTTATTGCTCATAGCCGCAGTGGCTTTTGCTGCTGCTTATGCCCAGCCGGGCGGCGGATTTCAGCGACGCACTGTTGAAGAAAGAGTGGCCGTAATTCATGCTAAATTAGACAGTGCTTTTAAATTAGATGCCGCCAAGGCAGCTGAAGTTGACTCCGTATTTGCGACCTATTATAAAGCCACCGATAAAATGCGGGAAGAAATGTTTGCCTCCGGTGAAAGACCGGATCGTGAAGCTATGCAGGGAAAAATGCAGCCATTAACTGAAGCAAGGGAGGAAAAACTGAAAAAAATATTACCTGAAGCACAGTATGAAATCTGGAAAAAAGAGATTGAGCCGGGTATGCGGCAACGACGGATGGGCGGCGGTGGAAATTAAAAGGAATTTATTTTTGGCTATACATTCAAAATGCCGTCTTGCTTCTGGTGGGGCGGCTTTTCTTTTATATATAGCTGGCTGGCATAATAAACGGATGAATGGAACAGCTAATCCGGCGCCAGCCCGGTCTTACAGCAAAAAACTGCCATGCGCCAATTAGTCATCTTATTTTTTCTGTGTTTAGTAATGCTTCCTTCTTTTGGACAAACTACCTCAAAAACCCCTTGCAGCCAACCTGCTTACCGCCAGTTTGATTTCTGGATTGGCGAATGGGAAGCATTTGGTCTCAATGGACAAAAAGCCGGGGACAGCAAAATCAGTTTGATTTTAGACAGCTGCATTATACTGGAAGAATGGACAAGTGCCAGCATAAGTCAGGGTATTCGCTATGCGGGAAAAAGCTTTAATACCTGGAATGCCGCCAACAAACAATGGCAACAAACCTGGGTGGATAATGTGGGTGGCAGTAATGAATACCTGCTGGGAAAATTTGCAGATAATAAAATCATTTACAGTTCTGCACCTTTTCCTTTTAATAAAGACACAATGGCTATCCGGAAAATGACATTTACCAATTTAAGCCCGGTGAAACTGCGGCAGCATGGCGAAATCTCAAAAGATAAAGGACTTAGCTGGACAACAGAATACGACCTGGAATACCGGCGAAAGAAATGATGAATGGAAAGGATTTACGGTTTTATTGCATGAACTTTAGTAAAATCTTTTTTATGCACCGTAAAAATTTCCTTCAACAGGTAGTTATTGGTACCGGCAGCATCATTGCCGTGCCGTATTTATTATCAGGGCAAACCGCCCCAACGAAGATGCCACCCAAAGGCGACCCGCTGCCTGCGGAGAAAGTAAAAGATTTTGTGAGTGCAGGACATAATAATTTAGATAAAGTAAAGTCACTGTTGTTGGAATTACCTACTTTGTTGTATGCCACCTGGGATTTAGGCAGTGGTGATTTTGAAACAGCATTAGAAGGAGCAGGACATGTGGGTAATAAGGATATTGCCAACCACTTGATTAAATCGGGTGCAAGAGCCAATATGTTTGTGCTGACGATGCTGGGCAAAACACAAATTGTAAAACCGTATCTAGAAGCATTTTCTGAATACTTAACAGCAAGGGGACCACATGGGTTTACATTGCTGCACCATGCACAGCGGGGAGGAGAAGATGCGAAAGAATTGCTGGAGTATTTGCAAAGCAAAGGGTTGAAAGAAACGAGGGCTGCTTTATAAAAGGGATACTGGTTCAAAAGAATTTACTAAACACTTAAACAACTGCTATATGAAATTTACCATATTGCTTTCAGCAATACTGTTTCTCAACATCAATTTATTTGCACAGATGGATGTGCCGCCCAGCGGTGGAAATCCCCGTGCCATGATTAGCGAAGAAGTTGGCATAACAAGTATCACTTTAAAATATGGCCGCCCTGATGTAAACAAACGGGAAGGAAAAATTTATGGCGATGGCAACCTGGTTACCTATGGTTTCAGTACCACAAACTTTATTACTAACAAACCAACAAGCCCGTGGCGGGCCGGTGCGAATGATAATACTACTATCACTTTCGAACATGATGTGAAGGTGGAAGGAAAGGATTTAAAAGCAGGTACTTATGGACTGCACATGGCGTTGGGTGCTGACAAGGTAACATTGATTTTTTCCAGTCAGTCTGATGCATGGGGCAGTTTTTATTACGAAGAAAAGAATGATGTGTTGCGGGTGGATGTGAAGCCTGTTGCATTGGATAAAAGTGTAGAATGGCTGAAGTATGAATTTATTGAGCATAAAGAGAAACATTGTGTGATTGCTATGCAATGGGAAAAGCTGTCTGTTCCTTTTAAAGTAGAAGTAGATGTTGATAATATTGTAATTGCGCGGCTGAGGGAACAAATAACGAGTGTAAAAGGATTTAACAGTACCAATATGCTACAGGCTTCTTCATTTTGTTTTAACAAAAACATCAATCTTGAAGAAGCATTAGGTTGGGCACAACGGGCTGTTACCGGTTTCCAGGGACAGAAAAGCTATGTGAGTTTACGAAACCTGTCAACAGGATATGAAAAACTAAATCGTTTAACACAAACCGACTCTTTAATGAATGAAGCATTAACGATGGCTACCCCCGCACAATATGCAGCGTATGGACGTTCATTAATCACTTCTAAAAGAGTTGATAAAGCAATGGAAGTGTTTAATGCCAACAAACAAAAAAATGGCGACGTATATTTTACCAACTTTGGGTTGATGTTTGGCTACTCTGCAAAAGGAGATTATAAAAAAGCAATTGAACATGCGGAGAAAGCAATAGCACAAGCCAGCAACGATGCTGCTAAAAAGCAATTGGAGGGAAACATCGCCAAACTCAAAGAAGGAAAGGATATTAATCAATAATTATATGGCAGAGATAAAAACAAAAAAAAATGATGCCAGTGTAGAAGCGTTTCTTCAAACAGTAGAAAATGCAGAAAAGAGAAAAGACAGCTTGGCTATACTGACTATGATTAAAAAAGTCACTAAAACCGAACCCAAAATGTGGGGTACCAGCATTGTGGGTTTTGACAGCTATCGCTACAAGTCTCCAACAACTAAACGGGAAGGGGATTGGTTTATTATCGGGTTTTCGCCAAGAAAACAAAATCTTACTTTGTACATTATGCCGGGAATTGGTAATTACAAAGACCAAGTAAAAAAGCTGGGAAAATGTAAAACTGGTGGCTCCTGTTTGTATATAAATAAACTGGCTGATGTGGATATAGCGGTTTTAAAAGAATTAATAAGTACTGCTTATAAACGGATGAAAGAAATGTCCGCCAAAAAAAAATAAGTGCAATTATTTAGTAGCAACAATAATTTTAACAACCAAAACAACCAACATGGATAATGCAATCAGCTGGTTTGAAATACCGGCCACCGACATTGACAGGGCTCAAAAATTTTATGAAGCTGTTTTTCAAATACAGATGCAGCCCATGGATTTTGGTAATACAAAAATGCGAATGTTCCCTATTGATGACCCGATGAAAGGCGTTGGCGGAACATTGATTGACAGTAAGGGTTTTCATTAACCTTCTGCTACAGACGGGCCGCTTATTTACCTGAATGGAAACCCCAATGTGCAAATTTTTCTGGACAGAGTAGAAGCTGCCGGGGGAAAAATTACATTACCCAAAACAGAAATCAGTCCGGATTATGGCTTTATGGCAATGTTTACAGATACCGAAGGAAATCGTATTGCCTTACATTCGGTGCCAGAAAAATATTTGCAGCAATAAACCTGTTCAACCAGGGATGCAGATGATAGAATAGATAATAAACCAAAACAAACAATTATGATAGTATTGTACATCATCCTAGGCATCATTGCCGCTTTATTAATAGCAGGACTCTTTGTTCCAAAAGGTATGAAAGCGACCAGAGAAATTGTAATTAATAAACCCAATGCTGAAGTTTTCAACTACGTCAAGCAATTAAAAAATCAGGACGACTATAGTAAGTGGGGAAGTATGGATCCTAACATGAAGAAAGACTACAAGGGAACAGATGCTACAGTAGGCTTTGTAAGTGCCTGGGAAGGAAATAAAAAAGTGGGTGTTGGCGAACAGGAAATAACAGGTATTAAGGAAGGGAAAAAACTTAGCACTGAGCTGCGCTTTATAAAGCCATTTAAATCAGTTGCCCAATCCAGTATGACTACAGAAGCAATTGATAATAACAGTACCAAAGTAAGCTGGGGTTTTGAAGGAAGTATGAATTACCCTATGAATGTGATGAAACTTTTTATGAATATGGAAAAAGCTATTGGCAATGATTTCAGCACAGGGTTGAATAATTTGAAAACGTTGCTG
>JANPMI010000362.1:0-3323 GCA_031422725.1 Chitinophagaceae bacterium
TAACACCGCTTTACAGCGGTGTGGTGAAATCATTGAATGTGCAACCCGGTAGTTTTGTAAAACAAGGACAGGCCATTGCCACTATTGTAAATCCCGAACTGATACAAATGCAGCAGCAACTGCAACAGGTAAATACACAGATTAAACTGGCGGAGATAGAAGTAAAGCGGCAAAAAGAATTAGTGGAAGGGAACGCTGCTCCGCTAAAAAGATTGCAGCAGGTAGAAACGGAACTGGCTACTTTAAGAAGCCAGAGAAGCGGTTTACAAAAACAGTTGGGTGCCATTGGTGCATCACAAAGTTTTTCCTCTGCCATTGTGGTAAGGGCCCCTATCAGCGGCACAGTGAGTAAAGTAACAGCACAACTCGGAAGTAATGTTGATGTAAACTCTCCCATTGCAGAAATCGTCAACAACTCACAGCTTCATTTGGATTTGTATGTGTATGAAAAGGATTTGCCAAAATTAAAACCTAATCAAACCATACACTTTACATTGACCAACAATCCGGGAAAAGAATATGATGCAGAAATATATTCCATTGGTTCTGCTTTTGAAAGTGACAGTAAAACCATTCCGGTACATGCAAAAGTAATGGGTGATAAAACCGGGTTGATTGATGGAATGAATATTACGGCATTGGTAAGTTTGGATAAATCCACCGTGCCTGCTGTACCTACCGATGCTATTGTCACTTACCAGGGGCAGGATTATATTTTTGTGGTAACAGAAGCCCATGCAGAAGATGAACATGAAAAGAAGGACTCTGCTAAAACCGGTACTGCAATAAAACATGAAGATGAAAAGAAAGCCGGACATAAGGAGGAGCCGGGTAGTATTACATTTGAAAGAGTTCCGGTAGTGAAAGGAAGTTCCGATGTGGGTTACACAGAAATCATCTTATTGAAAGAAATTCCTGCTGGTGCAAAAGTGGTTTTGAAAGGTTCATTCTTTATCCTCGCAAAAATGACGAATACAGAGGGACACGGACATTAATACAAAGTAGTAAGTATTAACAGGATTAAAACGAACCAATATGTATTTTTACACTTATAAAATTACTAATAATGAAAACGAACAGGCTCAATTGCTGGAAATGTGTTGTAATGCTTGCCTCCATTTTGGGAATGGCAAAGACGTTTATAGCATAGCCACTTACACATATTGCATTGAAAAGTTGCGGAAAATTACTTCGGCAACTTTTTTATTTAATGATTAAATTTGCACACTATTTTATAATTATAAAAGTTCAAAACAATGTTTAAAAAACTTATTCTTGCTGTACTTGTTTTTACAGCCATCAGTAACAAATCGTTTGCACAAAACGAAACCCCGTCAACCGACACCACCATTACTATTAAAGTAAAAGGGGTTACCTGCAAAAATGATTTAGCGACTCTTTCCACCAACGTAAAGGAATTGAAAGGAGTTAGTGATTGCAAGTCTGGAAAAGTAGGACCTGTTTCTGAATTTCAGATTACTTTCAACCGGGCATTAGTAGGTACAAAAGAAATATATACAGCTATTGAAAACACCGCGGGTTGCAGCGATCCAAAGGACAGGCCGTACAAAGTAAAAAATTAATTGATGCTCCGGTTTCTCATTTATATTGGCCTGCTGTTTCCGTTAAGTAGTGTTGCACAAACTATTACCGGAAGGGTGGTTACTGCAAACAATCAACCGCTTCCTGGTGCTTCCATTATTTGGATGAGCAATAGGAAAGGTATTACTGCAAACGAAGATGGCAGTTTCTCCATTAAGAAAACTACAACCAATACGAAATTGATTGCAAGCTATAGTGGCTACATAAAGGATACAATTGATGTAAGTAATGCCGATACCGTATTATTTGTGTTGAAACAAAACAGCAATCTGCAGGAAGTGGTGGTGAGTTCAGAAAAAGAAGGAACTATACTGTCCAATCTAAGTCCCATTAAAATAGAAATACTCACTTCCGTAGAATTGAAAAAATCCGCCTGTTGCGATTTGGCGGGTTGTTTTGAAACACAATCCAGTGTTCAGCCACAAACTACCAACATCATTACCAATGCAAAAGAATTGAGGATTCTTGGTTTGTCGGGGGTGTATAATCAGGTATTGATTGATGGATTCCCTATGATACAGGGATTGACATTTACTTATGGCATCAGCGGTATTCCCGGTACGTTGGTAGATAATATTTATATTTCCAAAGGAGCCAACAGTGTGTTGCAGGGGTTTGAAAGTATCAGCGGACAAATAAACGTAGAAACTAAAAAGCCCAATGCTTCTGAAAAATTATTTGCCAATGTGTACATGAATAGTTTTGGAGAAAAGCACCTGAATCTTGCTACAAATTTCAAGGCAGGCAAATGGCATAGCCTGCTGGCTTTTCATACGGTGCAACCCGCCAATAAGACTGACAAGGATAAAGATAATTTTCTCGACCTGCCGCTGCTTACCCGGTATATGATAATGAACAAATGGAAAATAGGTAAGGAAAAAGATTGGGGCTGGAGCAGTGAAATTGCTGTACGGTTTTTAAATGAGAAACGGATTGGTGGACAAACATTTTTTAAACCTAATCAACATACAGGCAGCAGCACCGTTTATGGGAACACAGTAGAGCTTAATCAACCGGAAATGTGGGCCAAAACAAGCTACCGGTTTAATGATATGCACCGGGTAACACTTTACACTTCGGGTTTTTATCAAAATCAAAAATCATTTTTTGGTTCTCTTTTATACCAGGCAAAACAAACCAATGCTTTTGTAAACCTGCAATACGAACTGAACAAAACAGAAAATCATTCTTTAAAAACGGGTATCAGTTTCAAAAGCCTGAACCTTGATGAAGACATTGCTTTTACAGATAACATCATTAACAGGAACTACGATGGAAAGTATAACCGTAACGAAAAAATAGTGGGTCTGTTTGCAGAGAACACCATGACTTTTCTAAAAGGAAAAATGACCTGGATAGCCGGTATCAGGGCGGACAATCACAACCAGTTTGGCTGGAATGTTACACCAAGAACATTATTAAAATATGACCCTAATGCTAAGCTAACCATCCGAGCAAATATTGGCACCGGCTGGCGTACCGTTAACTTCTTTAGCGAAAATATTGGCCTGCTGGCAAGTTCAAGGGATATTATTTTCACAGAAGCTCTCCGGCCTGAGAAAGCACTAAACATGGGTATCAATGTTACTCAAAAGTTTGAAAGTGAGAATGTTTCTGGTTATATCAGCATGGATTATTACAGAACCAATTTCCAAAACCAGATTTTCCCTGATTATGATACTGACCCGACCAAGGCATTTGTAAAAAACTTTATAGGTAAA
>JANPMI010000363.1:0-31214 GCA_031422725.1 Chitinophagaceae bacterium
TGCAGTAAATGGTTATTTCACCAAATTGAACGATTCAACTTTGAAAATCAACCGTTCGATGAAGTTCGAGCATTTTGCAGTGGCACTATCGGCGAGGTATAAATTAACCGATGTTACTTCTTTGATTATTAACTATGATCAGCCGATTACCAAACATGCCACCAGTAATCCAAATCCAAGCCTTTCTTTTGGCGTAGATTTTAATACCAGCAGCCACTCCTTTCAGTTATTTTTTACTAATTTTTATTACCTGAACCCTGCTATAAATAATCTTTATAATTCCAATAATCCGTTTACGTATACTGATAAATCAACAGATGATCCCGCAACTCCTGATATCATAGAAAGTACAAAAGTAAAAGGAGGCAGATTCCTGATCGGCTTTAATATTACCCGTTTGTGGAATTATTGATTTTTTTTTGACACTGATGATGTTACTAAGGCAGACTAATAAAGAAACCCGGTTGAACTTCAATTCGGGTTTTTTTATATTTACCAATAAACTGGCAAAATAATTTTTCAGCTACTGCCCTGATCAAGTCTTTTGTATGAAGCAATGGTTACGAAATAATACAACGGAAATTTGTATGGTAACAGCATTTACCGCCCCGGCGTTGTTATTAGCCTGCTCAGGAACATCCCAAAAAAACAAGCAGCCGGAGCCAAAGCACACTGCAGCAATCACTATTGTTTATAAAAAACCCCCTTCCAGTTTTAGTGATACTATAATTATTACGGGCAGCACTGCTGTTTTTTATAATGCCGATTCACTTCAACTGGAAAAAATAAAAACTGTTACAAAAAAAATGGTGTATGAAAGTAATGTGCATGATTGTTTTTACCAGATGCAAAATGCCAGGATGGTATTAAAGAAATATTGGCCGCTTATTCAAATTACCGAAGTTTCAAAAGCCCGGTTTTTACTATTCATCAGTTCTGATAAAAGCAAAAAATGGATTGACATTAATACCCAAAATGATCAATGTGGCATTTTTTTGTTTAATGACCGGAAAAACCCAAAACTGGTGGATATGATGAATATTGACACAGAACTTGGGTATTATTTTTCTAAATAGTTCTTACGGAAATAATAGGCACCATTTTTGAACCTTTATCAAAACCTTACCTGATTAAAATCATACAGTTGATGAGTAACCATCAAGTGCAATTAACCCCCCTTTAAATATCTTGTGTACCGGGTTTAAAATAATTTCTTTAAAAAAATTAATTTGACTATCATGAAAAATAAAATTTTAATAACTATTGTTTTTGCACTCGCAGGTTTATTTATGTTCAGTATGGTATCTGGCTTTAAGTCTTCTGATGCGAAAGACCCCTGGGTTGTTCCGGATGTTGCTAAAAATAAGAAAAACCCGGTAGCCGCAGATGCACAGACTCTTGCTACTGGTAAAGCTCTTTATAACACACATTGTAAATCCTGCCATGGCACCAAAGGTTTGGGCGACGGCCCCAAAGCAGCACAATTGAAAACAGAGGCTGGTGATTTTTCAAAAGCAGGTTTTCAAGCCCAGACTGACGGTAGTTTGTTCTATAAAACATCTGAAGGCCGTGATGATATGCCGGGTTTCAAAAAGAAAATACCTGATGAAGATGACAGGTGGAGTGTTGTTAATTTTATGAGAACACTAAAAAAATAAACCTGGTGAAGGTTTGCCTGATAGCCGGTCCCGTTTCAAACGGGACCGGCTTTTTTATTTGTTACTGCTAATCACTTTCTGCAGATGATAAAAATCATATTACCTCTTGAGGAATGTACTGCTGTTCTTATTCTTCCTGGTTTATTTTGCCATATCAAATCAACACAGAAAATTTTATTATGGAACAAACAACCAAAACTTCGAACAGAAAAAAATTCCTGATTTGGGGTGCCGCTATTCTTTCTTCCTTTACTTTTTTGAAATATTTCTCCGGTACTAAAAAAGTAATTGCTGAACCGGCTAATGAAACAGTGAAAATGCTTACACAGGATGGCCGCCTGGTGGTGATTGATAAAAAACTACTGGCTTCTTCCGGTAAAAAAGTAACCAACGAAGAATTGCAGCAATGGATTAAAAAATAAAAGCTACCACAAAACCAACTTATAATGAGCTGTAATTGTAACAAAGAAGAAGGATGCGGCAGTAATAATTCCAGGAGAGAATTTTTGCTGACTGGTTTGCTAGCCACTATGGCTGCTGTGGGCTGCAGTGATGAAAAAACTCCTTTTACTCCGCAGGAAGAAGTGGCTCTCTCCGGCCAAAAAGTAAAATTGCTTTCTGTGGATGGTGAAATAATAGAAGTAGATAAAGCCTTTTTAAAACCCATTCCTGATTTACCCACACTAACCAACAGCGACGAAAGAAAAGGAATACCCGGAAAGAAATTTGTAATGGTGATTGATTTATCCCGTTGCAAAAATTTAAAAAAATGCCAAAGTGCCTGCAACCATATGCACTTTGTACATCCGGGGCAGAGCTGGATAAAAATATATTCCATGCAGGATTCTGAACATTCAGCTCCTTACTGGCAACCGACTACCTGCATGCATTGCGATGAACCGCCTTGTGTAAAAGTTTGTCCCGTGGATGCCACATTCAAAAGACAGGACGGTATTGTATCCATTGATAGTGACCGCTGCATTGGTTGCCGTTTTTGTATGGCCGCCTGTCCTTATTCTACCAGGGTATTTAATTGGGAAGAACCTGTGATGCCGGAAGAAGTTTCCAAACAACATTATTCCTGCGAAACAAGTGTGCCGCAGAAAAAAGGAACCGTGGGCAAATGTGATTTCTGTCCGGATATGGTACGAAAAGGCGAATTGCCGCATTGTGTATCTGCTTGTCCCAATGGTGTTTTTATGTTTGGAGATATGAATGAAGATTCAGTAACCAATGGTGCAGAAACATTTCGCTTCAGCGATTTAATAAAAGATAAATCCGGTTACCGGTTGATGGAAGACCTCGGTACAAAACCAAGTGTTTATTATCTGCCGCCCGTTAACCGCAGCTTCCCTTATGAAACCGGTATAGAAAACCAGGCTGCTGAAGACCTGCACCATCATTAAAATAATTGCAAGTGGAAAATTTAACTTCTTTATCAAGCCAGCAAATTACCCGTGACCTGGTTCCTCAAAAGTTTGGAAGACGGGGAATGATATGGACCGGAATACTAATTATCATTTGTCTTATCGGTATATATGCCTATTACAGGCAATTAAAAAACGGACTTGTTGTAACCAACATGCGGGACTATGTATCATGGGGTATTTACATTTCCAATTTTGTATTCTTTGTAGCCATCAGTTTAGTAGGTTCATTGATTACAGCCATCTTCAGATTGTCCAATATTCATTGGAGTACTCCGCTTACAAGAATTGCTGAAATTATTGCCGTATCAGCTATCACATTCGCCTCCATCATTATTATAGTTGACATGGGCCGGCCGGAAAGGCTTCTTAATATTCTGTTACATGGCCGTCTTCAATCTCCCATCATCTGGGATGTGATTGTAATCGGTACTTATTTTTTCATTAGCGTTTTGTTGTTATACATTCCCATGTTGCCTGATTTAAAAATAATGAATGAACAAAAAAACATAACCCCGGGATGGATTAAAAGAGGTTATAAGTTTTGGGGTGGCTTTTGGAAAGGAACAAAAGAACAATTTAAAATAAGTAACCGTGCCATCATTATTCTCAGCATCATGATTATTCCTGTTGCGTTTAGTATTCACACAGTAACATCATGGTTGTTTGCTACTACTTATCGCCCCGGTTGGGATAGCACCAACTTTGGTGCTTACTTTGTTTCAGGTGCCTTCCTGGTGGGTGCTGGTGGAGTTGTGGTTGCCATGTATGTTTTTCGCCGTTATTATCATTTGGAAAAATATATTACTGAAAAACATTTTGACAGGATGGGTAAAGCCTTAGTGCTGTTGGCATTTCTCTATTTATATTTTAATATCAATGAATACCTGGTTCCTGCATTTAAAATGAAAAAACCGGAAGAGGCCCACTTAACACAATTATTCGCCGGTGAGTTTGCTCCGCTGTTTTGGTTTGCCATTGTAGTGGGAATGGTAATTCCTGTTATTGTACTGCTGACTAAAAAAGGAAGAAAGCCATTACCAATGTTTGTTGTGGGTATTATGGTGGTGGTGGGAGCATGGTTTAAAAGATACCTGATTGTAACTCCAACTTTGTTGCATCCATTCTTGCCCATGCAGGATGTACCACAAAGTTACAAGCATTATTTCCCGAGTTGGGAAGAATGGGCCATAGCCATGGGTTCGCTGGCCGGTGCATTACTAATCATTACTTTTTTTGTAAGAATATTCCCGATTATCCCAATTCATGAAACGATAGAGGAACAAAAGGAAGTGACCGATGAGAAGGTTACCAGCCAACCGCAATTGAAAGAAAAAGAAAACTTTATACCCGTAACGACCGGTGGTTTATTGGCTAAGAGGCAATAAAAAATAAGCAAAATGAAAATGCTGATGAAAAATAATTATATAATTCTGTTGTTGCCTTTCTTTTTTATGTTGTTAAATAGCAAAACAGCGGCACAGGAAGACTCAGTTAAATCCGAAGAAGTGGTGAAGCTGAAATATTATAATGAGAACAACAGCATGCAATACCTGGTAACAGAAAATTATTTGAAAATAGGAAAGAAGCTGGAGCCGCTGAATAATAAACCATTTCAACTTTACCTCGATAGTGTTGCTGCAGAAAATTTTATTGCCAAACTAACTACTGATAAAAGTGGAAAAGCAAAAAGCTTTTTACCAACTACATTAAAAACAATTTGGGATGCCAGCCCGGTACACAAATTCATTGCGGTAGTTCCGGGCAAAGAAGATGAAACTGTAGCCGAGCTTGAAATAACAAAAGCAAAAATTCAAATTGACACAGCCTCAGCAGACGGAGTGAGAAGTATTACTGTACAGGTAACAAAATATGAAAATGGCGAATGGCTTCCTGCCAATGAAGTGGAAATGAAAGTTGGTATTCAGCGTTTGGGTAGTATTCTTTCCGCTGGCGATGAACCAACCTACACAACCGACTCAAGTGGAACTGTCACCGTTGAAGTGACCAGGGATAGTTTACCTGGTGATGCAAAAGGAAATATTATACTGGCGGCAAAAGTGGAAGACAATGATATGTTGGGCAACCTGCTGGTGGAAAAAAATGTTGGCTGGGGTGTTCCCACAACATATGATACTAATTTTTTTGAGCAAAGAACATTATGGTCAACCCGTTTTAAAACCCCACTGTGGTTATTATTTATGGCTTATTCAATTGTGTTTACTGTCTGGGGAACACTTATCTATTTGATTTTTCAACTTATTAAAATTAAAAAGCTGGGTAAATCAGCTTCGGTATAAGCATGATTGTGGAATAAAGTAATACCAACCTAATCTTCAAATAATCCATCCAAATCCCTTCTTTCTTTTTTGGTAGGCCTTCCTATTTTACTTTGCCGCTTTCCGGTATGAAAACTGGCGGCTTGAAATTGCAATCTTTGTATTTCTTCTTTAGGAGTGATATCAATATAGTTTTTAATGGCTTCAGCGGCCGCCACTCTTTTTTCTAAAAGTCCTGTCACTTTTATCTTCCATCTTTTGGCTCCTGTCTTTACTTCGTACTCATCACCAATATTTACATTCTTTGCAGCTTTGGACTGCGAGCCATCATATTTTACTTTACCACTATCGCAGGCGGCAGCAGCCATCGTTCTTGTTTTGAAAAGACGAATAGCCCAGAGGTATTTATCGAGACGGAGTTTTTCTTTTGCAGGCATTATTCAAAACTAAAAAACCTCACTTAAAAGAGTATGGTTAAATAAATAGACATTTCCCAGCGTCTTTGCGCCTCAGCGGTTATTTCTCTATGCTTCCGCAAAATACTTATGAAAATAAGGTATCGTCTCAATCCCTTTGTAATAATTCTCAATGTTATACTTCTCATTCGGACTGTGCAGGTTGTCGTTATCCAAACCAAAGCCCATGAAAATGATTTTTATTCCCAACTCTTTTTCCAGAATAGAACAGATAGGAATACTGCCGCCACCACGAACCGGGATAGGGGCTTTACCAAAAGTTGTTTCTACTGCTTTTGATGCTGCCTTGTATCCTTTGCTGTCAATTGGCGTCATGTAAGGCTCACCACCATGATGCAGCTCAGCTTTTACTTCAACCGATTTTGGTGCAATGGATTTAAAGTAAGCCAATAATTTCTCCGTTATTTTATCAGAAGATTGATTAGGAACCAATCTTGCAGAAATTTTTGCAAATGCTTTTGAAGGCAAAACTGTCTTTGCACCTTCGCCGGTGTAACCACCCCAGATACCATTTATTTCAATCGTGGGACGGATGCCGGTTCTTTCATAAGTGCTGTATCCTTTTTCTCCCCAGAGTTCTTTTACACCCAGTTCATCCATATATTCTTTCTCATCATAGGGAGCTTTATTAATCAATGCTCTTTCTTCTGGTCCTGCCACTACCACATCATCATAAAATCCGGGAATAGTGATATGATTATTTTCATCATGGCAACTTGCAATCATTTGCGCCAAAATAGTTATTGGATTAGCTACAGCACCACCATAAGTACCGCTATGTAAATCTCTGTTGGCACCGGTTACTTCCACTTGTATATAACTAAGGCCACGAACACCTGTATCCAATGATGGATTTTCCATGCTTAACATAGAACTATCACTGATAAGAATCACATCGGCCTTTAATAAATCTTTATTGGCAGCTACAAATTTTCCCAAATTAGGAGAACCTACTTCTTCTTCTCCTTCAATCAAAAACTTGATATTGGTGGTCATGCTGTTAGTTTTTGTCAAAACTTCCAAAGCTTTTACATGCATATAGAATTGCCCTTTGTCATCAGCAGAACCTCTTGCAAATATTTTTCCATCAATGATGGTTGGTTCAAATGGAGGATTGGTCCACAACTCCAATGGCTCTGCAGGTTGCACATCATAGTGGCCATATACCAACACGGTTGGTTTGGATGCATCAATTATTTTTTCTCCATATACTGCCGGATGTCCATCAGTAGCCATCACTTCTGCTTTGCCGCAACCGGCATCTAATAAACTTTTCTTTACTGCATCGGCGCATTTCTTCATATCCTCTTTGTGTTCACTTTTGGCACTAACAGAGGGGATACGGAGCAGATCCAGCATTTCACTTAGAAAACGGTCTTTGTTTTTTTCCTGGTAATCTTTCCAAACTTGTGACATATTGTTTTACTTTTTGGGGAACGAAGATAAGAGAAAAGCTACGAGTTAGAAGCTATGAGTTATGAGACTTATTCGGCTGATTTCTTCTTGTTATGCCGGGTTGTATTTCGGTTTGTACCTTCTGCAAGCGATGAAGTGGCGGCCTTTGAGATTAATTTACTGCCAAATTGATTTTTAATATCATCAACAGCTTTGTAAAGATTCAGTTTCTCTGCATTATTTTCAAACAAACTCATCTGCATGGTAAAAGGAATAAACTGGCTGAAACGAACACCGAGCAAACGAACAGCCCTGTCTTTTTGATATGATTTATTAAACAGGTCTTTCACTTTTGCAATCAGCACATCATCCAATGCGGTATAATCAACTGTTTCTTGTCTTGAAGTAGTTTCAAAATCGGAGTAACGGATTTTAACCGTTACGCAACCAGTTAATTTTTCATCTTCTCTTAAGGAGTAAGCTGTTTTTTCGGTGAGCCTTACTAATTCTTTATGCAGAAAATCAACATCGGTATAATCCGTATCAAATGTATTTTCATGGCTCATACTTTTTTGTTCCCAATCGGTAGTTATTTCTGTGCTGCCAATGCCATGTGCTTTATGCCAGAGTGCTTCACCCCATTTACCAGCATAGCGTTCCATTAATTCCATTGGGGTTTTGGCAATGTCTTCGATAGTATAAATGCCATAGCTTTTTAAGTTCTGCTCAGTTTGCTTGCCTACACCATTTATTTTTTCAATACCCAGCGGCCATAGAAAATCTTTTTCTTTTCCGTGAGGGATTTCTAAAAAGCCATTTGGCTTGGCTTCGGTAGTTGCCATTTTGGCAATAAATCTTGCGGAGGCTAATCCGCATGAAATAGGCAGGCCGGTTTCTGAGGTAATAAGCTGCCGTAAATCCTGGGCATACTGGCTAACACCAAAAAATTTATCCATGCCGGTCAGGTCAATATAAAATTCATCAATACTTGCTTTTTCAAATAACGGTACTTTGGAAGCAATAATTTCTGTCACCCATCTTGAATATTTACTGTAATCACTGC
Source organism: Chitinophagaceae bacterium (assembly GCA_031422725.1). GTDB lineage: Bacteria > Bacteroidota > Bacteroidia > Chitinophagales > Chitinophagaceae > JJ008. The sequence goes on from JANPMI010000363.1 coordinate 8,299, forward strand.
GGCTGCTGTTGGTAACAATGGCCTGCGGGCAAAGCTGCAGGGCCTTTTTCATTGGCATGGCAGAATGAATGCCAAACTTTCTTGCTTCATAGCTACAGGCAGCCACAACTCCTCTTTCATAACCACCTACTAAAACTGGTTTGCCTTTTAAAGAAGGATTGTTTCTTATTTCTACCGAAACAAAAAAAGAGTCGAGGTCGAAATGGGCGATATGATGAAGAAAGTCAGTCACAACTTGTCCCGACAATTCGGGAGATGAACACAAATTAACACAGATTATTGGAACATTTATAGAAGGTAAATATCCAGCAACCCATCCGGCAATTCCACCATCACTTCTTTCTTTTTATGATTTATTTTCCGCAATGTTTCTTGATGAAGCGGTATCAATACTTCTTTTCCTTTTATATCAAGCCGGCATAGCAATTGATGTGGTTGTTCAATCAGTTCTAATATTTCACCAAGAGGTTCATTGTTGTTGATAATGGTATAACCTAATAAACTTACGGGGGCTGTCCTGGCTGCAAACTTTTTAAAATCTGTTTCCGGCACCCATATTTCTTTTTGAGTGAGTTTGATGGCAGCTTCTCTTGTATTCACTCCTTCGAGTTTCAGATAAATTTCTTCTTCACTTTTAATTTTTGTGGATTCAATAAACCAGGGGAGAAAGGAATTTTTCTTTTCTTCAACGAAGATGGCTTGTAAACCTTTTAAGGATGTTTTTTTGCCCAACTCATGTTTGAGAAGTAGTTCACCAGTAAGACCATGAACGGCAACAAGTTTTCCTATTTTAAAATATTCTGTCACGAATTAGCACAAATTTACACGAATAAAATCGCTGAGTATATCTGATTGCTGAAAGTATGAGGGTGTTTTGTAAATGCTGAGTAGCGGACAGAACGATGAACGGTGTGACACAATCCGTATGTACGGGATTGATGGTAATAATTTAGCTGGTAACATAATTGTATTTCTTCGTGTTAATTAGTGTCCATTCGTGGCCAAAAAAATCCCGGCTGTAAAACCGGGATTCATGAACTTTCAGGATGCATATAATTTATTATGCTTCTCCACCGCCACTACCTTCACTCCTGGCTTCAGGTCTGCGACCCGGCATCGGACGTCTGGCTCTTTTGTTGCGGTAGGAATCTTCCTGGCGTTTTTTAATCTGTGCTTCATGTTCTGCACTCCACTTGGTAAACTTTTCCATTGCGGCGGCATCATCAAACAGACCCAGCCCCACACCACGGAGTAAGTGTTTAAGGTATAATACTCCTTTAAAGCTAAGGATACGGCGAACGGTGTCTGTTGGTGTAGCACCTTTGCTCAACCACTCCAATGCTTTCTGACGGTCAAGCTGAATAGTAGCCGGAACAGTCAGTGGATTGTAAGTACCTAATTTCTGGATGAATTTGCCATCACGGGGTGCCCGGGAGTCGGCAATAACAATGAAGTAAAAGGGTCTCTTTTTGGACCCGTGTCTTTGAAGACGGATTTTGGCTGACATTAAATAGAAATTTAACGTTGTTAAACAATAATTGTTAGTTCCGGTGAAAACCGGACAGCAAATATAGGACTGAAAGTGGAGAGTGCCAAACAGAAACAATTGGCAATAAGCAATAGTCAAACAACTCCTTGATTGCGATGTTCTTTACTTGTTATTTGTCTATTGTTTATTGCCGTTTCATCCCAGGCATCATCCTTCCTAAGGCCCCCATTTTGTTCATATTCTTCATCATGCCCTTCATTTGTTCAAACTGTTTGATGAAGGCATTTAATTCATTCAGGTCTTTACCGGCACCTTTGGCAATACGTTTTTTGCGGCTGCCGTCAATCAGATCCGGGTCGGCTCTTTCCGCCGGTGTCATGGAGTTTATCATGGCTTCAATGCCTTTGAAAGAGTCATCGTTGATGTCAACGTCTTTTATTTTGTTGCCAACACCCGGTATCATACCCAGCATGTCCTTCATATTGCCCATTTTTTTGATGGCTTCGAGCTGAGTTTTAAAATCCGCAAAATCAAATTTATTCTTGCGGATTTTTGCTTCCATTTTTTTCGCCGCCGCTTCATCAAATTGTTCCTGGGCTTTTTCAACTAAGGAAGTAATATCACCCATACCGAGAATACGCTGCGCCATCCTTTCAGGATAAAACACATCCAGTGTATCCATCTTTTCACCACTACTGGTAAATTTGATGGGTTTGTTTACCGTGTATTTAATAGAGAGGGCTGCACCACCTCTTGTATCACCATCTAACTTTGTAAGAACAACACCGGTGAAATCAAGTCTTTCATTAAATGCTTTGGCGGTGTTCACCGCATCTTGTCCAGTCATGCTGTCCACCACAAATAATATCTCCTGTGGATTAACAGCATTTTTTACATTGGCCACTTCCGCCATCATCACTTCATCCACTGCCAAACGGCCGGCAGTGTCTATGATGAGTACATTTTTGTTTTTACTCCTGGCTTCTTTTACTGCATTCTTTGCAATATCAACAGCATCTTTATTTTCTAATTCGATATGGACATCCACACCAATCTGTTCGCCTAATACTCTCAATTGTTCCATTGCAGCGGGCCGGTAAATGTCAGCCGCCACCAGCATGGGAGAGAGGCCTTTTTTTGTTTTCAGGAAATGAGCCAGTTTGCCACTGAAAGTGGTTTTACCGCTACCCTGTAAACCAGCAATAAGAATAATGGCAGGATTTCCTTTGGCATTAAAAGCAGCTTCCTGTCCGCCCATTAATTCCACCAGTTCGTCTTTTACAATTTTGGTCATCAACTGACCCGGGGAAATGGCGTTAATTACTTTTTCACCCGTTGCCTTATCTTTTACTTTATCGGTAAACTCTTTGGCGATCTTATAGTTCACATCCGCATCTACCAATGCCCGGCGGATTTCTTTTAATGTAGTGGCAATGTTGAGTTCTGTAATACGACCCTGACCTTTTAAATTTTTAAAGGCTGATTCTAGTTTTTCCTGTAAGCTGTTGAACATATCTTCAATTCATTTTCTGCTGTCACCCTGAGCTTGTCGAAGGGTGAGTCATATTTTTTAACAGGCTTCGGCAAGCTCAGCCTGACAACCATTCAAAAAGAAAAAGTGAACATTTGATGTTCACTTTTTAAAGAAGTACAAAGATAGAAATGTAAAATTTTATGTCAGTTATTTCTTTTTTAAACTTAAATTATGTGCCAAGATACGTACGCAATAACTTGCAACGATTTGAGGCCTTCAGCTTTGTTATTGCCTTATCTTTTATCTGTCTTACCCTTTCCCTTGTCAGGCTGAATCTTTCACCAATATCTTCAAGACTCATGGGATGATCTACACCAATACCGAAGAAAAAACAGATCACCTCTTTTTGACGCTCAGTCAGTGTTTTCAGACTTCGGTCAATCTCCGTTTTCAGAGATTCATTATGAACCAGTTGGCCGTCTGTTTTATCAGCATTGGCATTCTCCAGTACATCTATCAGGGTATTTTCTTCGCCTTCTGAAAGAGGAGAGTCCATGCTCACATGGCGAACATTAATGCCGAGGGTTGCCGTTACTTCTTCAATATCCATCTCCAGTACTTCCGCCAGCTCTTCAGCAGAAGGTTCTCTTTCAAATTGCTGTTCCAGCAGGGAATAGGCTTTTTGAATACGATTGGTCAACCCTACTTTATTCAACGGTAGACGTACAATCCGGGACTGTTCGGCCAATGACTGTAAAATACTCTGCCGAATCCACCAAACGGCGTAGGAGATAAATTTAAAACCTCTTGTTTCATCAAAACGCTGTGCAGCTTTGATTAAGCCAAGATTTCCCTCGTTTATTAAATCAGGCAGCGATAAGCCCTGATTTTGATACTGTTTTGCCACAGACACCACAAAACGGAGGTTGGCTTTTGTCAAACGGTCTAAGGCCATTTGATCCCCTTGTTTGATAAGAATAGCTAATTTGACTTCTTCCTGGGGACTGATGAGTTCGACTTTGCCGATCTCCTGGAGGTACTTTTCTAAACTTTGGGATTCACGGTTAGTGATAGATTTGGTAATCTTGAGTTGTCTCATGCTCATAGGAATGGTATTTAGTATGGTGTATTTAAAGGGTTAAGAATTATAAGATTGGTTCGCTTATGACTCTAAAAATACCCACCACGGTTTCATTGGTTGTTCAGAACTTATTGAACTTCAAGGCAATTTAAGCCTATTCCCTATTCAGGCCAAATAAATTTTGACATCCTTTTAACGATTTTACACTCATTTTATTATCGTAGCTTGATTTTGGTTTGAAAGAAGGGGAAAAATAAACGATAAAATATTTTGCAGCAATGATTTATTTTCTATTATTGCAGGTATCGCAATGATTTTTAGAAGAAAAGAAGAATGAGTAAACAATTATACACCTTAGAGTTCCCGGTCCGCTGTTCGCCATCTATACTTTATGATTTCCTTTCCACTCCTGCGGGGCTGGGAGAGTGGTTTGCAGAAATAGTTGATGAAAGAGACAATATTTTTTATTTTGGATGGAATGGTGCTTTTGAAAAAGCAGACGTTTTGGAAAATGAGCAGGATAAATTTATACGCTTTCACTGGGTAACTTCTCCCAAAGAGGAATACTTTGAGTTTCGGATTGATAAATCAGAGATTACTAACCAGACCATTCTCATTATTAAAGATTTTGCGGAGAAAAAAGATATAAAGGATCAGAGTAATCTATGGGATCACCAGGTGAAAGAACTTTTTCATCGTCTTGGCGGTTAGTCAGCCAGCAACGCAATCATTTGTTTGAAATACATAAGCAACATTTCTTCCGCTTCATCCCAGCAGGACAAAGAAATTTTATTTGCCAGTTTGATAAAAGGTTTCTCCGTGATTAATTCTCTAAAATCATTTTTACTCAGGTCCGTTATCGGGATGTAATTATCTCTCTCAAAATGATGTTCCCAGGGCCCATCATTTACACAACAGTAATAACCTCTCTCCTTCAAAACGCCGTACGAGGCCATTAATTTTTCTGCTGACTCTTTCTTATCGTTACCTGAAAGTTGAAGGGTAACACTGAAAAAATTTCCCCACCAGAACATCGTTCTGATGGCAAGAATAGTTGAGGCAGAAAAGTTTTTTGGATAGTCCAGTACAACATAAGGGAGCCCTTTATAGTTTTCTCCTTTTGAAATTTTGGGTGATGATTGTAAAACTACTGCTGGTAATTTTATTGTATAATTTTTTACACATTCTTGTTGCTTTGCCAGCAAATTTGCCAATAAGTGATTTGCTTTTTTCAGAATGGCATTCTTTGTTAAAATCCATTCGGCATTGATAACCATTTCCATCTCCTTTTGCGAAAGCCTTATTTTTGCTTCACTCATACCTTAAAGATAAGTGTTCAAAAAATTAGACAAACTCATCATTAAAGCCTTTATTGGCCCTTTTATCGCCACGTTTTTTATAACGCTGCTGGTATTGGTGATGCAATTTTTCTGGCTCTACATTGATGATTTTGTAGGGAAGGGAATAGGTACCAATGTTATTCTTGAATTTATCCTGTACCAGAGTGCTGTGCTTATACCACTTGCCCTGCCATTGGCTGTATTACTTTCATCATTAATGACATTTGGCAATCTTGGCGAAAGTTTCGAACTGGTAGCCATTAAGTCAGCCGGGATATCCCTGTTGCGTTTTATGCGGCCTTTGTTTTTTGTCAGCTTATTTATCAGTGGCATTGCTTTTCTTTTTTCTAATTATGTAATCCCGGTTGCCAACTTAAAATCCCGGACACTTTTATCAGACATCGTTTTTGCGAAACCTGCTTTTGATTTAAAAGAAGGTGTTTTCTATGATAAAATACCGCAGTTTGCCATTAAAATCGGCACAAAAGAAGCCAATGACAGTGTAATCAGGGATGTAATAGTATATGAACAGGGAAACTCGTTGCAGGATAATTTTATTATTGCCAAAAGCGGCATCATGCGGATTAGTGAAAACAAAAGATTTCTGGAGTTTAACCTGCGGGATGGATGGCGGTACCAGGAAAGGGGTAACAACTATGGTGAAGCCAGCTCAGAATTTATCCGCATCGGGTTTAAAGAATATAAAAAACAATTCGATCTCAGTTCGCTGGGATTCAGTAACCGGACAGCTGACAGTGTAAATAAGAATAATGAAAGAATGTACAGCATGCGGCAACTGGAAAAGGCAATTGATTCACTGAAAAAAGAAAATGAGCAGCTAAAAAAGCAGGCGGCAAATGATATGTTCAACCAGTTTAAATTCATTGGTTTCCTGGACACTGTATGGAATACTATAACCATGCCTGTTAAAACGGCAGGGGAAAAAATAAAAAATTTTGATGAATTATTACCCGACTCTGCAGAATCTCTTGTCAACCAGAATGTACAAAATATTGCCGGTTCAATCAGTGTGAGTGCAGAATCGTTCCGGACAACGATAAAAGAAAAGGAAAGAAATCTGAGGCGACACCAAATTGAGTGGCACCGTAAAATATCACTTTCTCTTGCCTGCCTGGTATTGTTTTTAATTGGCGCACCTCTCGGTTCCATTATCCGCAAAGGAGGCTTGGGTACCCCCATGATTTTTGCTATTGCTTTTTTTATGTTATTCTATTTTTCCAGTACAGCCGGGGAGAAAATGGCCAGGGAAAATACACTTAGCCCATTTAGCGGTATGTGGCTGGCAACCTTTATACTTGGTATAATTGGCGTTTTTCTCATTTATAAAGCCATGCGGGATTCTCACCTTTTCAATAAAGAGTTTTATCAAAAAATAGCCCGTTTATTTTCAAACCGCTCTGCAAAAAAGTAGCGGGTCAGGAAGAAAAAATGGATGAAAAAACTTTTGTGAATTGAAAACAGCACAGCAAAATCTTACGATTCAAAAATGGGTGGCGGCAGTTTCTGTACTGCTGCTGACAGTAAAGTTTATTGCATATTACAGTACTCATTCAGTATCAATTTTAACTGATGCGCTGGAAAGCATCGTTAATGTAGCAGCCGGATTCATTGGCCTTTACAGTTTATATGTAGCAGCAAAACCCCGTGACCATAATCATCCTTACGGACATGGGAAAGCTGAATTTCTTTCTGCAGCAATAGAAGGGACATTAATTGCCTGTGCAGGGGCTATAATTTTATATAAGGGGATTCAAAATCTTATTAACCCTGTTGAACTTCACAAAATTGATTATGGGATATGGCTGGTGGCGGCAACGGCAGTAGTAAATTTTATAGTGGGGTATATATGTCTTCGTACCGGAAGAATAAATAACTCTATGGCATTAATGGCCAGTGGAAAACATTTACAAAGTGATACATGGTCCACCGTTGGCATTATTGCTGGTCTTGTGCTTTTATATTTTACAGGATTCAAATGGATTGACAGTGCTGTTGCCATTCTGTTTAGTTTATTAATCATGTTTACAGGTTACCGTATCATTCGTCGTTCCATCGCAGGTATAATGGACGAAGCTGATGTGAAACTGCTGACAAGAATGGTGCAGGTACTGAATACCAGCAGGAGGGAAAATTGGATTGATCTTCATAATCTGCGTGTAATTAAATATGGCAGTGTCCTGCATGTGGATTGTCACCTGACTGTGCCCTGGTACCTGAATGTGCATGAAGCCCACCGGGAAATTGATGCACTGGCGCAGTTGATACGGAAAGAATTTGGTGAATCGCTGGAACTGTTTGTTCATTCAGACGGCTGCCTGCCATTTCAGTGTAAAATTTGTAATAAAGCTGATTGCAGCGTAAGGCAGCATAATTTTGAAAAAAAGATCAACTGGACACTGGAAAACATATCACGGAATAAAAAACATGAATTAATATGAAGACTACTACCACCTGGAAAGCAAAACATGAATTTGAAAGCAGGCAGGAAAATAATATAATCAAACTGGACGGTAACAAAGAAAATGGATTTAGCCCTAAGGCATTGTTATTGGCCGGGCTGGCAGGATGTTCAGGAATTGATGTAGTTGACATATTGGAAAAGATGAGAGTTGTTTTTTCTGATTTTATCATTGATACAGCGGCCGAACAAACCGATGAACATCCCAAAGTATTTAAAGAAATAGCAATTACTTATCACATTAAAACTGCAAAGCAGAATGAGGACAAAGTAAAAAAAGCAATTGAACTGTCGCTGGAGAAATATTGTGGAGTGTCCGCCATGTTAAAAAAGAATTCCCCGATCAATTATGAACTGGTAATTGAATAATGCACATTTAATTAATGCAGGAACCGTCCTGATAGAATAACGATTTTACCTTATTTTCGTAATTAATAAAACCTTTTGTTATGGCACTACGTTTAGGGGACGCTGCTCCCAACTTTAAAGCAGAAACCACCGAAGGAGAAATTGATTTTTATGAGTATTTAGGTAGTGGATGGGGTATTTTGTTTTCTCATCCTGCTGACTATACACCTGTGTGTACAACAGAATTAGGTAAAACAGCTTTGCTGAATGAGGAATTTGCCAAACGCAATGTAAAAGTGATGGCTGTAAGTGTTGACCCCCTTGATAAGCATGAAGGATGGGTAAAAGACATTAATGAAACACAGCATTGCGATGTTAATTTCCCGATTGTTGCAGATGAGAACAGAAATGTGGCGACACTTTACGATATGATTCATCCGAATGCATCAGCTACTGCCACGGTCCGTTCATTATTTGTGATTGGCCCTGATAAAGCAGTCAAATTAATGATTACTTACCCCGCATCTACAGGAAGAAACTTTGTGGAAGTGCTGAGAGTAGTGGACTCATTGCAATTAACGGCTAATCATAGTGTAGCAACTCCAGCTGACTGGAAACATGGTGAAGATGTGATAGTAGTGCCTGCTGTTTCAACAGAGGATGCTATTAAAAAATTCCCAAAAGGAGTAAAAGTGGTAAAGCCTTATTTGAGATATACGCCTCAGCCGGACATGAAATAAAATTTGTTTAAACACCGGTTCAAGAATCAGGCAATACTATCTTCTTTTTTTTCTTTTAGCCAGCTGTTGTAATGTGGCCCGGATATCTTTTGGCAAAGGTGCTTCCAGTTCAATACATTTTCCGGTAATATCTTTAACAGACAGTTGAAAGGCATGAAGTGCCAACCTGCCAAGTATAGGTTTTTCTTCCTCCACATCTTTGGATAATTTGAATTTTGATTTTAAAGAGGAAACTAAAATGGGCTTCCCATCTCCATACAGTTCGTCACAAACAATCGGATGGCCTATATCTTTCATGTGTACTCTTATCTGGTGAGTTCTTCCGGTATGTATCCTGAACTGTACAAGAGAATAGATGACAAAATCTTCCAGTACTTCGTAATCTGTCAATGCTTCTTTGCCATTGCGATGAATGATCATTGTTCCGTTTAATGCCGGATGCTCAGCAATAGGGGAGTCAATGCTTCCCTGAGCTTCCATTAGTGAGCCTATTACCAGTCCCTGGTATATTTTTTTAGTTTGCCTGCCTTCAAATTGTAAAGAGAGATGTTTATGTGTTGTTTCATTTTTTGCAAAAACAATCAGGCCGCTGGTGTCTTTGTCCAACCGGTGAACAGTGAATATGTTGCCATACTTTTCTTTCAGTAATACTTTCAATGAAATCTCTTTGCCTTGCCTGTCAGGAATAGACAACAGGCCGGAAGGCTTATTTAAAGCAATTAAATCATCATTCTCAAAAACTATGAATTCCGGAATTTTCATTATTTATAACTGTGTAACCTGTAGGGGCTTTATTTTCCTTTCCCAAAATGTTTCAAGTCCCTCACTTCTTTTTCCGATAGGAAACGAAACTTGCCCCTTTCAATATTTTTCTTGGTGAGGCCGGCAAATATCACCCGGTCAAGATTTCTTACATCATAACCCAATGCTTCGAATATGCGGCGGACGATGCGGTTGCGTCCGCTATGTATTTCAACGCCAACCTGCGTTTTGTCTTTTATATCTGCATAGGCAAGCACATCCACACTGGCTGAACCATCTTCGAGTGTAATACCACTCAGTATTTTATCAAAATCTTTTTTCTCTAATGGTTTGTTAAGTGTAACATGATAGACTTTTTTTATTTCATTACTTGGATGAGTAAGTTTTTGTGCCAGTTCACCATCATTGGTAAGCAGTAAAACACCCGAAGTGTTCCTGTCAAGCCTCCCTACAGGATAAACCCTTTCAGTAGTGGCACGGCCAATTATATCAAGCACTGTTTTTCTTCCCTGCGGATCATCAGTAGTGGTAATGTAATCTTTGGGTTTATTCAATAAAATGTAAACAAGATTTTTAGCAAGGAAAGCTTTTTTCCCGTTTACACTCACTTCATCTTTTGCTGAAACTTTATACCCTGGTTCAGTAACTGCTGCCCCGTTTACTTTTACTAATCCTTTTCTTACCATATCAGCGGCCTCTCTCCGGCCACAAATGCCTGTATGAGCAATAAATTTATTCAGGGGCATTTGGGCCGAAGTTGGTGGTTTGCTATGTGTAATTGGTGTTGGCGTTGCACTAACTACTGCGCCCCGGCTTCTTACGGATGATTGCTGGGCTCTTACTTCCGCTTTCTTTTTATCAAAAAACTCTTCCTTTTCTTTCTTGTATTTTCTTTTTTCCTGCCTGAATTGCTCTTTGATAGCAGCGTTACTTTTTTTAGGCTTGAACTTGTCGAAGTGACTTGATTTTTTCTTCATGTGGAGTGATTTGCTGTTTTACAACAGTAGTGAGGGTCAAAGATAAGCAATCAATCTTCATCTGCTAAAAGGAAAACCTCCCGCCAAAGGCGGGAGGCTTAGTTCTCACTAATGAACGGATTGTGTTATATCGTTGTTTGTTTTGCCTCAGTTTTTCTCCTTTCTCCACCGGGCTTATGATGTTTGGATTCTTTTAATTTCTTTAACTGCTCTTCGGTAAGAACTGATTTCATATTTTCTTTCTGTATTTTATGCAGTTCTTTCATTTGCTCTCTCTTTTGCTCTTCACTCAGCGACTTATTTTCCCGGATAGTTTTCATCTTTTCACCAACTTCTTTGCGGTTTGCTTCCATTTTGGCTGATTGTTCATCCGTCAGACCAAGGCGGGTTTTCATTTTCTCAGCTCTTTCTTTCGCCATAGCCTCATGCTTTACTTTGCCTTCCGCTTTGCTTTTTTCTAATTGAGCTTTCTGATCATTGGTAAGAAGACCAGCTATATTATTCTTATGCTCTTTACGCAAACCTTCTGCTTTACTTTTCCATTCTTTCACAGTAATATTATCATTCTTTTTCAGTTCTTCCATTTGTATGCGGAAGCTTTCATTCTGTGATTTGAATTTTGCTTTCTGATCTTCTGTCAGGTTCAGTTTCTGCATATCCATTCCATGATGTTGTCTTTTTCTTTCCATCATATGTGGTTTGTCAGCTTTTCTTTCGGGCATTTTCTGGGCTTTTGCGGCAACAGTAAATGATAGTACCAGTGCAATGAAGATTATTCTTTTCATATTTAATGTTTTGTTTTTAGACTCCTGCCTTCCGGTAAACTTTCGGATTTTCTGCTAAAGGTTTACCAAAGAACACAGGGCTTGGCTTGTAAAAAAAATGACTCATTACAGACCGGGTATCACCTGCAAGGTTTAATAAGTCGGAAAACTTTCGTAGGACATGTACTAGTGTTCATTAGTCATCCCATAATTTTTTTAATAAACTTTTCATATTGGTTTGCTTTATATGCTTTACTGCCCTAATTTACAGGCATTAAGACACTCGTATTTATAATAGAAGACAGCAAAGAGTACCAGGAGGCGCTGGCGACATTGATTACCGGGAGTAAAAACTACCAGTTGGGAAAAGTGTTTTCTTCAGCGGAGGAAGTATTGCCATTTATCAATCAATTAACAGGTATTATTATAGTAGATATCAAACTTCCGGGAATGAACGGAGCTAAGCTGGTTTCCCATATCAGCCAGGCTAATAAAAATGTTCAATGTATCATTTGCAGCATGTTTGATGATGACGAATTTATTTTTTCGGCATTAAAAAACGGGGCACTTGGTTATTTATTGAAAGACAGTTCAGGTGATCAGATACTGACTGCATTAGATGAAATTAAAAAGGGAGGCTCACCTATGAGTCCTTATATTGCCCGCAGAGTAATTGCCAGTTTGCAAAAGCCAAAAGAAAAGCAAGCAGTAGGATTGCTTAGCGACCGGGAAAAGGAAGTGTTGCAACAGTTAGCCCAGGGGCTTATATATAAAGAGATTGGGGAAAAACTTTTCATCAGCCATGAAACAGTGAAGCAGCACATCAAACACATTTATCAAAAACTGCATGTGCAGAATAAAGTGGAAGCTCTTAATATGCTAAGAAAATAATACTGTAAAAGCCTTTAAATTTTATTGGCTAACTGTCCACAGGCCGCATCTATATCTTTTCCCCTGCTGCGGCGCAGCCTTGCATTTACCCGGTGCTTGCCGAGATACTCCATAAAAGCCTGCACTTTTTCTTCTTCCGGCTTTTCAAATTTGGCAAACTCAATAGGGTTGTATTCAATAATATTGACAAGATCGGCAGGCACCTGGCGGTACAATTTTATTAAGTCATCCGCATCCTGCAGTGAATCATTGAAATTTTTAAACAAAATATACTCAAAGGTTATTTCATTTTCAGTTTGCTTGTAGAAATGATTCAATGCTTCAACAAGTGTTTGAATATTGTTGCTGTCGTTGATAGGCATTATCTCATGCCGCTTGGCATCTGTGGCTGCATGTAATGATAAAGCCAGTTTAAATTTTACTTTATCATCACCTAACTGGCGAATGCCTTTGGCCACACCGGCAGTAGAAACAGTAATTCTTTTAGGACTCATTCCCATTCCATGCGGCGAAGTAATCCGTTCAATGGACCGCAATACATTTTTATAATTCAGCAACGGTTCCCCCATACCCATGAAAACAATATTGCTCAGTTTTTTACCATTTTCTTTCTCACATTGCTGATTGATAATGGCTACCTGGTCATATATTTCATCAAAATCGAGGTTTCTTTTTCTCTCCATATAGCCGGTAGCACAAAACTTGCAACTTAGTGAACAACCGATTTGTGAGGAAACACAGGCTGTAAATCTTGATGCGGTAGGTATCAGCACCCCTTCTACAAAATGACCATCATGTGTTTTAAAACGGGTTTTAACAGTACCGTCGTCTGAGTGTTGTACCGTATCAATGCCCAGGCCGGGTAATGTAAATTCGGCGGCTAATTTGTGGCGCAGTTCTTTGGAAATATTGGTCATGCCATCAAAATGCTGCACTGGTTTCAGCCAAAGCCATTCATACACCTGTTTGGCCCGGAATTTTTTCTCACCCATTTCTTCAAAATACTGTTCCAGTTCCGGCAGTGTCAGGTGACGGATATTTTTTGCGACCTTTTTCATGCTGGCACAAAGATAACCCCTCCTCTATAGATTAAATGATTTCACTGATATTTGCCACTCAAACACCGATGATGAAAGCAGTATATGTAGTTGATACAGTAAGAACCCCGATAGGCAAATATGGCGGTACATTAAGTTCTGTTCGTCCGGATGATCTGTTGGCGCATATCATAAAAAGTTTAGTGCACCGGAATAGTTCGATTGATGTAAATGCAATCGAAGATATAATAGCCGGTGCTGCCAACCAGGCTGGCGAAGACAATCGTAATGTTGCAAGAATGGCAGCACTGCTGGCCGGTTTGCCGGTAACAATTGCAGGAAACACGGTGAACCGTTTATGTGCATCAGGTTTGCAGGCTATCATGGATGCGTCAAGACAGGTAATGTGCGGCGATGCTGAATTAATAATTGCCTGCGGAGTGGAAAGCATGACAAGGGCTCCGTTTGTAATAGCAAAAAGTACAGAGGCATTCGGCCGTTCGTCAGAAATATTTGACACTACAATGGGTTGGCGGTTTATCAATAAAAATTTGTCAGCGTTGCATCATCCTTACACCATGGGAGAAACGGCAGAAAATGTGGCAAAGCAATGGAAAATCAGCAGGCAGGAGCAGGATGAATTTGCCCTTTCGTCACAACAGAAATATTTTGCTGCTAAAGCGACTGATAAATGGGCAGATGAAATTGCTGCTGTGGAGATCAACAACAAAGGGTTAATCAGCTGGGTAGTAAATGACGAGCATCCGAGAGAAACCTCACTAGAAAAATTGTCAGCACTAAAACCGGCTTTTATAAAAGACGGGACTGTAACGGCGGGTAATTCTTCCGGCATTAATGATGGGGCTGCTGCTATGTTGCTGGCAAGTGAGGAAGCGGTAAAGAAATATGGGTTAAAACCGCTGGCAAAAATTATAGCTATGGCTGTTGCCGGAGTAGATCCTGCCATCATGGGTATTGGCCCTGTTCCGGCTACACAGAAGGCATTGCAACGGGCAGGGTTGAAACTAACTGATATTAATCTCATAGAATTAAATGAAGCATTTGCCTCCCAGTCCATAGCCTGTGTAAAAGAACTTGAACTGGATATAAATAAGGTAAATGTAAATGGCGGAGCCATTGCCATCGGCCATCCGCTGGGATGCAGTGGTGTCCGCATTTCCACTACGTTGCTGCATGAAATGGTAAAGAAAAATGTGAAGTATGGGTTGGCCACTATGTGTGTGGGAGTGGGGCAGGGGGCTGCGGTGATTTATGAAAAAATCTGATAAAATATTATTAGCAGTAACTTTTTCCCGTAATTTTCGTTTATAAATTAAAAACTATACTACATGAAAAAAATATTTTTTTCCTTATTTGTTTTGTTTGGCTTTATTACAGGGAATGCACAAACAGATTCGTTGCAACAGTACACTGGTAAATACAAGTTTCCCGACGGAAGTCTTGTCGCTGAAATAACCGTGACAGTAGATAATGGTGCCTTAATGGCGAGTTCCGCAATGGGCAGCACTGAGTTTAAGCCAACCTCCACGCCTGACGTATATGAGGTGGTAGCTTATGGCGGTACAGCCACTTTTAAAAGAACAGAAGGAAAAGTAACCGGTGTACAGATATTGGTAGGGGATGTGAATATCGAAGGGGCAAAAACAGAGGGGATATCAATTACCGGCTCTCAAGTTTTTTTGCCGGTCCGAAGTAGAAATTGAGTATAAGGGTTAATTGCATTTAAAGGCCGGTCCATACGATTGGCCTTTCTCTATTATTTTTTCAGGGATTAAAAATTATAATCCAATAATGCTGCTTGTGTGATGCTTTGCTGTTCGCCGGCAGCAAGATTTTTTATGTTACAGGTATTTTCTTTCAGTTCCTTTTCGCCAATAATTATAACATAAGGAATGTTTTTCTTTTCAGCGTACTTAAATTGTTTGTCAAATTTTGACAATTCATGATACAATTCACTCCGGATACCTTTTTGCCGTAACTGTTGCATCAGGCTGAAAGCTGTTTTACTTTCTGCTTCACCAAGATTGAAGAACAATACTTGTGTTCCAACATGCACATCAGCAGGGAAGAGATTCAGTTCTTCCATTACATCATAAATTCTGTCCACACCAAAGGAAATACCCACTCCCGGAATATCAGGTACTCCAAATAAACCGGTAAGGTCATCGTAGCGACCGCCGCCGCCGATGCTGCCCATCTTTACTTCTGCTGGTGCTTTTGCTTCGAAGATGATGCCGGTGTAGTAATCTAATCCTCTTGCAAGCGTTAGATCAATTTGGACTCTGCATTGGGAGTTGCTAATTGTGGATACAATATATTCCAGTTCTTTAACACCTTCCATTCCTATCCTTGAGGAAGACAAAATATTTTTTAAAAAAATGATAGTTTCTTCGTTCTTTGTTACTGGAGCATATATATATAAGAGTTTATTTAAATTTTCTATAGGTATATTAAGGTCGTCTAACTCATTACGTACACCTTCGATGCCAATTTTATCGAGTTTGTCTATAGTAATCAGAATTTGTTTTTCTTTTTCTTGTATATCAGCTACTTCCATAATTCCTTTCAAAATCTTTCGATTGTTAATTTTTATTTCTGCATCAATTCCCAATTTTTCAAAAACAGTTGCATAAATATTTGCCAGCTCCACTTCGTTTAATAAGGAATTACTTCCTACCACATCAGCGTCACATTGAAAAAACTCCCGGTATCTTCCCTTTTGTGGCCGGTCGGCTCGCCAGACAGGTTGTATCTGGTAGCGTTTGAAAGGAAAAGTAAGCTGGTTGTGATTCATTGCAACATATCTAGCAAAGGGAATAGTCAGGTCATACTTTAATGCTTTACCTGTGATTTCATTTTTTAATTTGTTTTGATATCGCTTTTGTAATGATTCGTTTTTTAAAACACCGGCAGCAAAAGTTTCTAATAATACCGGATTGCTAAATAGAATAGAGAACTGACTTTTATCAGGTTGAAGTTCTAATAATAGCTCAAGAAATGCTGATATAAATTTTTGAGTGAATGGATTCCCTGAATTTAATATTCTATATATCAGTTTATCTCCCTCCTCCCCATATTTCCCCATTAATGTATCCAAATTCTCCATTGCCGGAGTTTCTAATGGCTGAAAACCGTACAATTCAAATACATTTCTGATTGTATTCAGAATATGATTCCGTTTACGAACAACATCCGGCCCGAAATCTCTTGTTCCTTGTGGTAGTGATGGTTTACTCATGGTTGCTGGTTACTGGTTGCTGATAATCTTTGACAGCAGCATATTTTTCTATAATGGCATCGCAGGCTTTGCTGATAAGTTTATACACTTCATGGTATCCCGGTTCTGGTCCATACCACGGGTCGGGCACATCCATATTTTCACCTGGCCATAATTCATTCATCAGCAGGTCAGCTTTTGAAACATCAAATTTATTTTTAGCGATGTGGCACATTTCATCCAGCACATCTGCTGCCAGAGCATAAATCTTATCATACACTTCAAAATCTTCTCCTGTAAATCTTCTTGCTCTTTGCTGACTGATGTCAATCCCATTTAGCTTTGCTACTTTTTGCGATAATGGATGTGGCTTTTCTCCTGTATGATAGCTGTTGGTACCTGCACTTTCTACACTCCATTTCAAACCTGCCTTAAATGCTTTGTCCTGCAAAATACCTTCAGCCAGCGGACTGCGGCAGATATTTCCCAGGCAAACCATTAAAATTTTCATAAAGCAAATATAATATTCAGTCAGCAGTTGGCAGCCTGCAATTACAGCTTACAGCCCGGATATGTTGATTGTTTTATAAATGATGACGATTATATTCTGATGATTGGCTGCTGCCGACTACGAACTGACTTATGGATTTTGAAGCTGATCAGCATCTAATTACCAAACACACCACCATGACAAACAAAGAAATTATGCAAGCCAGTATGCTTGATATTATTTTCGAGAACCGTAACAAGGATTATGGAGCCTATGCACTACGGAAAGGGTATAATACACGGTTGCTTGCAGCGTTGGGTTCCGGTATGTCCGTTATTATTTTTTTTGCAGTAACAAGTATGATGAACCGCAATTATGTTTCTTCTGTTCCTGTTAAAATTGATAAAGAAGAATTAGTGATAAGAGCAATTGAAATGCCGAAGGAGAAAGTTAAAGAACCCGAACAGCCGAAAGAGGTGGTCAGGCAAAAACCGGTTACACCTAAAGTAGCTGAAGTGAAATTTACGACTCCTCCTAAAATTGTAGCCATTGTAAAAGATCCCATAGCAGCAGTAGAAGAATTGAATGGTAAAACGATTTCCACTCAAAATATTGCCGGTGTGCCGGATGCTAATATAATAAAAGAAGTAACCCGGCCAGTTGAAAATGGAACTGGTGCCGGCCCATCTCTCCCAAAAGAAAATGATTTTGTGATCCAGGAAAGAGACCCTGAGTTTCCCGGGGGTGCAGAAGCAATGAAAAAATTTCTGGCCAGGTATCTGTCCACCCCTGAGGAATTGGAAGCAGGTGAAAAAAAGGTGGTTAAAATCAGGTTTAAGGTAGATAAAGATGGCAGTGTCAATACTTTTGAAATAGTTACCAGTGGCGGAAACGATTTTGACAACGAAGTAGTAAGGGTATGTAAAAAGATGCCCAAATGGACACCAGCGATTCAAAACGGAATTAATGTTCCGGTAAGCTATATACTGCCGGTAACATTTATAGGGGTGGAAGAGTAAAATTCTATAATTTGCTATCCCTAAAATAGTGGCGGATGTTTGAAGAATATGAAAAGAAGAAAAGGAAGCAAATTTCTGTGATGAGGTCCCTGCTGGATTACGGCATGGGCCTCCTTATATTACTGGCTGGCTTGCTATTCTTTTTTAGAAGTAAGCTTGGAAATATTTCTTTCAATCAACGATTTCCACCAAATGACATTGATAAAATTTTTGGTGCTATTTGTATTTTTTATGGAGCATGGCGTATTTACCGCGGCTATAAAAAAAATTATTTCAGATGAAATTTTCCGACACTATGAAACTCCGCAGTTCTTTTTTTGTGATAGTATGCCTGTTGCTTTTAACTACGGGTTGCAAGTCATTCAAAGATAAAGAAGATGAGTTGCCGGATAATAGCCGTAAAGGCACCCTGCATGTCAGTGCCGACGAATCATTTAAGCCTGTTATTGACGAACAGGTAAAAGTGTATGAGGCCAATCACCCCGGAACAAAAATTATTGTGCAATATAAATATGAAGCGGAATGCTTAAAAGATTTGCTGATAGATAGTATCCGCATGGTCATTGTCACCCGTCGTTATAATGAGGATGAAAAAGAATTTATTGTGGATTCAATGAGAAAATCACCAAAGGCAATGACAGTAGCCCGGGATGCGATTGCCGTCATAGTAAATCCACAGGATCCTGATTCATTGTTTACTATGACAGAAATCAGGCAGATACTTACCGGAACATTTAGGAAAAATTTAATTCCGGTGTTTGACGGGGTAAAAGCAACCAGTACGGTACGTTTTGTCATCGATTCAGTCTTGCGGGGTGATTCTCTTACTCCTAAAGCGATGGCTGCCCGCAGCAGCGAAGGAGTAATTGATTATGTGGCCAAAAACCCTGGTGTGATTGGTTTTATAGGAATAAGCTGGATAGGAAACCCTGAGGACACCTCCCAGCTTAGCTTTTTGAAAAAAGTAAGGGTAGCAGCAATTGAAAGCACAGATATCCCGGAAGCATATGTTAAAGCTTACCAGGCAAACATTTACATAAAGCGGTATCCTATGGTACGGGATTTGAATTATATACTCAAAGAAAATTATAAAGGCCTTGGAACCGCTTTTGCAAATTTTATGAGTGGGGAGATCGGGCAAATGATTTTCAGAAGAGCTTACCTGGCACCGGCGCAAAAAAATTTTGGCATCAGGCCGGTAAGGCTGAACGAGTAAAAGAAGCAGTTAGTTATATTTACAACCTTAAAAGAAGAAGAAATGAAGAAAACCGTAATCACATTTTTAGTCTCCGGATTACTATTAATATCCGGGCTAAAAGCCCAGACCATACAGGAGGGAATGAACCATCTGTATGCGGACAGGTTTAAAAGTGCCAGTGGCGTTTTTGAAAAATTAATAGCTACCAATCCTAATAATAGTGAAGCTATTTATTGGTTAGGTCAGGTCCATTTTGATATGGATAATAATGCCCTGGCCCGGCAATTGTATGAAAAGGCATTGGCCACCAATGGCAGTGCACCACTAATTCTGGTAGGGTTGGGTCATGCTGATTTGCATGATAACAAAACTGCTGATGCCCGCCAGAAGTTTGAAGCAGCAATAACTGCTGCCAGTACAAAAAAGGGAACCGACCCGCTTGTACTATCTGCAATCGGCAGGGCTAATGTGGATGCAAAAGCAGGAGACTTTGATTATGCTATAGAAAAATTGACTGCAGCAGCAGATAAGGGCGATAAGAGTACAGAAACACTATTGCAACTGGGCAATGCATACCGCAAAGCCCGGCCGGGTGATGGGGGCGGCGATGCTTTTAAAAGCTATAAAAAAGCACTGGAGCTGAATCCTTCTTTTGCAACGGCAAGTCTGAGGCTGGCCAAAATTTTTGAATCTCAAAGAAACTGGGAGTTTGTGCTTGAGTACCTTAATGATGCTGTTAAGAGAGATCCAAAGTTTGCACCTGCTTATTACGAACTTTTCTTTTATAATTTTTTTCGTGCAAAATATCCGGAAGCCGAAGAGCAACTGACAAAATACATCGCTAACTCAGATGCTGATGTGCAGCATGAATACCTGTATGCACAACTTTGCTGGGCAAGGAAAGATTTTGCCTGTGCTATTACTAAAGCTGAAAGTGTGGTAACGTCAATGGGTGATAAAACAAAACCCAAAGTACTGAAGTTGCTGGCGGATGCTTATTTCCAGAAAGGAGAAATGGCAAGGTTATCAAAAGATAGTGTTGGTGCGATGAAAGATTATGCCAATGCAAAAAGATACAGCGATATGTATTTTGCCAAAGAGAAAAAAGAAGATTTGATTTCTTTTGATTATAAACTACTGGCAGATATTTTATCAAAAACCGGGGGTACCGCTGATGAAGTTCTTAACACTTATATGAAAGGAGTTGAATTGGATACTGTTGTTGCATCAAAAGTTGATTTTTTGAAGCAGGGGCTTGCCTATTTTAAAGAAAATAAGCTCAGGGATAAAGAAGCAATAATAATAGAGAAGATTATAGCGCTGAAACCCAAGCCTTCCATCAACGATTATTTTGACCTGACGCTGGCTTATTATTTTGGCGGCAATTATGCCAGATCCAGGGAAGAAGCCCTAAAAATGATCGACAAGTTTCCTGACCAGGTATATGGTTACGAGTGGGCATTTAATAATGCTATTCCCGTTGATACCTTAAAGCAGGACAGTATAGCAGTGCCTGATGCTTTAAAACTATATGACTTTGCACAAAAAGATACTGCAAAGTTTAAAAAACAATATATCAGCACTGTCCGCTACCTTGCCGCCTACTATATTAATAAAGCGAAGGACAAGGAAAAGTCCCTAGAATTTTTTAAAAAATGGAAGGAAGCTGATGTAGCTAATGCTTCCACCATACAGCAGTACATTGATCAAATAGAAAAAGGGCCATCAAAACAGCCGTCAAAGCCCGCAGTTACACCAAAAGGAAATGCCAAACCTGTTAAGGCTGTAGCTGGTAAACCAGGTACATCAACAAAAACAAAGACTACCACTGCTGTCAAAAAAACGACAGTAATAAAGAAATAAGAACTCGGTTTTCTTCTTTTACAAAGAAAATCCCTTGCCGTTATGGCCGGGGATTTTTCTTTTTATTGGTATAAATTATTCAACAACTGGTAGCTTATTCTGCTTATATTAATTAAGGTATTTTCACCCTGCCGCCTTATTTTTGCGCATAGAGGAAAACCTATGATTTATTTATTGCAAACCAATCTGAATAGTGCTGCTTCCAGCTCTTACTTGCCGGTAGGTCTGCAGATTTTTATTGCGGTAGGGCTTATTATTTTCCTGACTTTTGTCACTCATTTATTGGGCCCTAAAAGAAAAACTTCTGATAAGTTGCAAAACTTTGCCAGCGGTATTGAAAGCCACGGCGATGCCCGCCAGCCAATGGCAATTAAATATTTTTTAACCGCTATTCTCTTTGTATTATTTGATGTAGAAGTTATTTTTTTCTATCCCTATGCGGTGAATTTTAAGGAATTGGGCTGGAGTGGTTTTTGGGCAGTTTTTATGTTTGTAGGACTCTTCCTTTGCGGGTTTATATATATTATTAAAAAAGGCGCTTTGAAGTGGGAAGATTAAACCCTGTCCCTAAAGGGGGACTTAGGTTGAACAGTTCTTATGACTAATTGTTTTGATTAAAGAAAAGGATATTAATTCTGTCTTGGTCAATATTTCAATAAACATATTTCACTTTTCGGAGTGATTAAAACTCCCCTTTAGGGGGTGGGGGTATTATGGCTCGTCCTGTATCATATAATCTTATAAAAAAACCGCTGGAGACCGACATCAGCATGGCTGAGATGCCGGAAGGCAGCATGGGTGAAGGTTTTTTTGCTACGAAACTTAATAATATAATTGGGTTGGCCAGGAAAAATTCTATCTGGCCACTGCCTTTTGCTACTTCCTGTTGCGGTATTGAATTCATGGCAACTATGGGCTCTCATTACGATTTAGCCAGGTTTGGTTCAGAAAGAGTGGGATTTTCTCCCCGCCAGTGTGATTTGCTGATGGTGATGGGAACCATTGCCAAAAAAATGGGCCCGGTTGTGAAGCAGGTGTACCTGCAAATGGCAGAACCCCGCTGGGTAATTGCCGTTGGTGCATGTGCCAGTAGCGGAGGTATTTTCGATACATACAGTGTGTTACAGGGAATTGATCAGGTGGTACCGGTGGATGTATATGTACCAGGTTGCCCGCCAAGACCAGAAGCAATTATTGACGGAGTGATGCGGATACAGGATTTGGTAGGTAAGGAAAGTTTGAGAAGAAGGAATGGAGAGAAGTATAAGTTATTATTAGAAAGTTACGGAATACAGTAAACCCCCTGTCCCCCTAAAGGGAGACTTAGGTTGAAGAGTTCCTATTGATATAAAATTATTCATCATAGAAATACGGGTCCTGTAATGGGCTACAAATTATAGGGTTCAAAAGCCCCTTTAGGGGTTTGGGGTTTATGGCACTGACTAACGATCATATTAAACAAAGAATAACTGATAAATTTCCTGAACAGGTAACTGATTTTGAAGAGCCCTATGGTATGCTCACCTTTGAAGCACCAAAAGAACTGAACCTGAAAGTGCTTAATTTTTTATATGATGATGAGGAACTGAAGTTTCGTTTTCTGACAACACTGGGCGGAGTGCAATATACCCAAAATAAAGGAATAGAGCATTCCAACGTTTACAATTAGCAAAACATGGTTGATAAAGACCGGATCCGGTTTAAAGTATTTACTGATAAAAAACAA
>JANPMI010000364.1:0-13488 GCA_031422725.1 Chitinophagaceae bacterium
AAGAATGGGTGAAGCTTTTTAAAGTAACATTCCGGTTTACCGGTGGTGAGATTGTGAATGAATTTTTAATGAGTACCGGTTATTTACCAGGAGCACATGCAGAAAATTGTCCTGTGTATAAAAAAATAATGAAACAAAAACCTAAATGGGCGAGGAAGTGAGATAGCCAATGGTCAATGGTGACTCTCTTAGTTGGGATTTACTTCCGGCAGCCGGTAATGCTGGCCATCCAGCACAAATAATTCATCAATCTCAAAAGTCCAGAATTTGAAGAGGGGAGACTTCTTCAGCAATTTTTCTACTTCTTCTTTGTTTTCTGCATTCAGCGTAATCCACGACCGCTGTGTTTCCATGCTGACAGCATAATGGTCAATAGTTCCCTTGTTGATAAGGAAGTTGATATAAGTACGGTGAGGAGGAATCAAATCCATAAATTCATCACTCATCTCGAAATGTATCGTCACCTGGTATTTCTGCATCTGTATAAATGACAAATTAAAAGCAGGAAAGTTGCTTTTGGTGGGAAAAGAAATTTTCCTGCCGGTAAGGTGATAAGACGGTAAGTAAATAATGCCAGTAATTAATTCTTTTCGCCTTTCCGACTTTCCGGCAAATTTTTAAAGAAGTGGAACGTACCGGGCTCGAACCAGTGACCCCTACTCTGTCAAAGTAGTGCTCTGAACCAACTGAGCTAACGTTCCTTTTACATTTTCCACTCCACAATCTCATTTACCCATTCTTTGCGGTATGGCGTAGTAATCTTGATATAATTATCAGTATAGCCTTCCATCATTCCATTCTTAACATGGCCTTCAAATAATACCTTCCGGATTTGTCCGGAAGGTTGTTGGGTAAAGTATTGCAACTTCATATAAGAAAGATTGCGAAGCGTTTTATTCCTTTCGTTGCGAATGTTAACAGGAACGACTGGTTTCAACGTTAGTGCATGAGTATTATCCCGTTCCGAATATGTAAACACATGCAGGTAAGAAATATCTAAAGAGTGAAGAAAGTCAAATGTTTCTTTAAAGTCTTCATCAGTTTCACCGGGAAAGCCTACAATCACATCCACACCAATGGCACAATGTGGCATCAGGGTTTTAATCAGTTTCACTCTTTCACCATACAATTCCCTTTTATAGCGGCGCCGCATCAATCCCAATATTTTATTACTACCGCTTTGCAGAGGAATATGAAAATGTGGCATAAACTTATCGCTGTTCGCCACAAACTCTATTATTTCATTCGTCAGCAAATTTGGTTCAATAGACGAAATGCGATAGCGTTGAATCCCTTCTACTAAATCAAGAGCTTGTACCAAACTAAAAAAGTCTTCTTTCTTTGAAGTTTCCAAAGCTCCGCCAGCTGGCGGATTGAGGGGGCCGAAATCTCCCAGATTCACTCCTGTCAATACAATCTCCTTCACTCCATGTTTGGCTAAGTGCTCTGCATTGCTCACCACATTTTTAATACTATCACTCCTGCTTTTGCCCCTTGCCATCGGGATGGTGCAGAAAGAACAATTATAATCACAGCCATCCTGCACTTTTAAAAAAGTTCTGGTGCGGTCATTTACAGAATAAGATGAATGAAAGTCCGACACTTCATCAATATCGCAACTGCAGATTTTAGCAGAATCACCTTTCGCCAGTTCACGGATATGTTTTGCAAGGTTGAATTTTTCTGCAGCACCCAATACTAAATTCACTCCCGGTATCTCCGAAATTTCTTTTGGTTTCAGTTGTGCATAGCAACCCGTAATCACCACCAGACTTTCCGGTGCTTTTCGTTGAATGCGGCGCACCAACTGCCGGCACTCTTTATCCGCATTATCAGTAACCGAACAGGTATTGATAACATACACATCGGCCATGTCATCAAATTCTTTTTTCTCAAAACCTTCATTTTCCAACAGGCGGGAAAGAGAAGATGTTTCGGAGAAATTGAGCTTGCAACCGAGGGTGTGAAATGCCACTGTTCTTGATTCTGCCATAGAGGCGGCAAAGATAAGCAAGAACTAAGACCTGCCTGCCGTCAGGCTTGGTATTAAAGATTGAAAGGATTTGCCAGAGATAGAAGTAAGGCTCTCGCCAATTTACTTTTAATTTGTAGAAATATTTGTTTTGAATAGGAAATGGGCTCCATATATACTCATTGCGTTGCTTTTAATTGCAGTTATTGTTATCAGGCAATTTAAAAATAGCAACGAACCGGCACCAAAGCCAAAGGTTACCAATACCGATAAACCAAAAGACCCAGCCAGCAACCCCACCGACCGGGACAAAGGTTTTGACCGCCGCACTGCATTGTTAGAATACAGCAATCATGCAAAATGCCGGATGAAGTGCCGGAAAATTTCGCAGGCAGAAGTGGAAGAAATAATGCGGAATGGAAATATTAATTATAATAAAAGTGATTTGCAAAATGCCCGTTGCCCCCGCTATGCGGTGGAAGGTGAAACCAGCGACGACCAACGGGTAAGAATTGTGTATGCACAATGCAATGAATCAACAACCGTGGTTACAGTTATAGATTTGGAAACTGATTTTAAATGCAGTTGCCCCGGTGATGATGATAAATATAAAAACAGAAATTAAAATGATGTACCCGGCTATATTACTACTATCATCTTGCGAGGCGAAGCCGAAGCAATCTTTTGTTACCAGCTTGGGTTCCTTGAGCATCTTCGTTGCGTCGCACTCTTCATCGTCCTGTAATTTTACTCAGCATTCTGCAATTAGCCTTCCTGCTTCATTAAATTCTTTCTGTTGAAACTACTTAAAGGTATATACAGCATCTATGCCTTCATCACTTTTGTGGCCCTCATGCTGCTGATATTTCCTTTTGCTATTATTGCCAGTTTCTTTGGACGGATAAAAGGCGGCAACATGATCCTGAGGCTTTGTATGCTCTGGGGCGATATTTGGTTTCCATTAATTTTTATCTGGCATAAAAAGATATATGAAACCCCGCATGATAAAAAGAAACCCTGCATTTTTCTCTCTAACCACATATCTTATCTTGATTCAGCAATAATTGTTAAAGCGTATCGTCAGCCGATAAGGCCATTGGGGAAAGTGGAAATGAGTAAAGTACCTGTCTTTGGTTTTATTTACAGAAATGCCATTGTAACAGTTGACCGTACCAGTACTTCAAACAGAGCCAGCAGTGTGAGAATTCTGAAGTCACTTATCAATAAAGGAATTTCTGTGCTGGTTTTTCCCGAAGGAACTTTTAATATGGGAACAACTCCGCTGAAAGAATTTTATGATGGTGCTTTTCGGGTGGCTATTGAAACACAAACTCCCATCAAACCGGTTTTATTTCTGGATGCATACCGAAGGATGCCGTATGAAAGTTTATTTCTGATGACTCCCGGCATCAGTCGTATTGTTTATTTAGCTGAAATACCGGTAACCGGATATACTTTAAAAGATGTTGGCAAACTAAAAGATGAAGTCTATACAATTATGGAAAAAAAATTAATTGAATACGATGCCGCTTGGAGAAAAGAAACCCCTAACCCCTAAAAGGGGGTAATACAGGCTCCTTAATTCATTGTTATCTTTAACGCATAGATGCAGGAAAAAAACACTGATATAAAAGATTCTAAAGCCTCTTTAGAACTTGTCCCGTCATTGCGGGAGGTTGGGGTTTTGTATGCCGAAATCATCATCCCATCCGCCTTACCCAAAAATTATACATGGTCAATTCCGGCGCATTTGCAGGAAACAGCCAAAATGGGCTGCCGGGTAGAAGTAAATCTTGGCAAAAACAAAAAATATGCAGGTGTTATAAAAAGACTGCACAATGAAAAGCCGGAGTTCTTCGAAACAAAAGATATCCTGAATGTATTGGATGCAGAACCGGTGGTATTTGAACAGCAATTAAAATTGTGGGAATGGATTGCATCCTATTATATGTGCAGCGAAGGCGAAGTAATGGCTGCTGCCCTGCCTGCTCATTTCAAATTATCCAGCGAAACGATTTTAGTTTACAATGAAGAATACGGCGACGATTTTACTGCCCTCGACCATGATGAATACATTGTTGGCGAAGCATTGCTGATAAAAAAAGAGCTCAGCCTTACGGAAGTGCAGCAGATATTGGATTCGTCTCATGTTTATCCGGTTATCAATCGTCTTATTCAAAAGAAAGTTTGTTTTGTGTGGGAAGCATTGAAGCAAACTTATTCACCCAAGAAAGAAACCTATGTACTGCTGAACCCGGAGTATGATAATGAAGATAAACTATCAGAGTTGCTGAACAACTGGGCAAAAGTTCCCAGGCAAATGGAATTGTTGTTAAGTTATCTCCATTTGATGAAAACAGAAGGTGAAGTAGTAAAATCATCGTTACTGAAAAAATCTGGCGCATCTGATACGCAGTTAAAAGGATTAATAGAAAAGAAAATCTTGTGGACAGAAAAAAAAGTGGTTGACAGGATTAAATATCTTCCTAAGAATGTACAGATTGATTTTGAACTTACGGAAGCACAACAAAAGACTTTTGAACAAACACAGGAACAACTGCAAAGCAAACCAGTTTGTTTATTGCACGGGGTTACTTCCAGCGGCAAGACGAATATTTATATTAAACTGATTGAGGAATATATTAAACAGGGTAAGCAGGTATTGTACATGCTGCCGGAAATTGCACTCACTTCACAAGTTATCCGAAGGCTGCAAAAACATTTTGGCGGCTATATCGGTATTTATCATTCCAAATTTTCACAAAATGAAAGAGTGGAGATTTGGAACAAAGTAAAGAATGGTGAGTTGCGGGTGATACTTGGTGCAAGGTCTTCTGTTTTTCTGCCGTATCAGAATTTAGGTTTAATCATCTGTGATGAAGAACATGATACTTCCTACAAACAACAGGAACCTGCACCAAGATATAATGGGAGAGACGCTGCTATTTATTTTGCTTCATTATTTAATGCAAAGACATTGCTTGGGAGCGGCACACCTTCGGTTGAAAGTTATTATAACGCAACGACGGGTAAATACGGATTGGTGGAACTACTACAACGCTTCGGCGATTTAAAACTGCCGCCGATTGAAATGGTTGACACAAGAAAAATCATTCAGAAAGACAGAACCAAAGTAATGTTATCTCCGCAATTGGTGGAAGCAGTGAATGAAGTGATGGCAAGAAATAAACAAGTGATTCTTTTTCAGAATCGCCGTGGTTATTCGCCTTACCAGGTATGCAGCACCTGTGGTTGGATACCGCAATGCAAATACTGTGACGTGTCACTAACCTTTCATAAACTCACCAATAAATTAATTTGCCATTACTGCGGCACTACGTATCCGCCGGTGCATACCTGCGCCGCCTGTGGTAGCGATAAGTTTACTCAACGCAATTTTGGTACTGAAAAAATAGAAGAACAACTGCAGGAAACTTTCCCCGATGCTAAAGTGGCAAGGATGGATATTGATACAGTAAAAGGAAAGAATGCACATGATGTATTGATACAGCAGTTTGAACAAAAACGTATTGATATTTTAGTAGGTACACAAATGGTGGTGAAAGGTCTCGACTTCGATAACGTTGATCTTGTTGGTATCTTAGATGCCGATGGCTTATTACACTTTGCTGATTTTAGAGTAAACGAACGGGCCTTTCAACTGATGGAGCAGGTGAGTGGCCGTGCCGGAAGAAAACCCTCCTACATTGAAACTCCTGAGGGAAGGAAAGAAACTGCAAAAGTGTTGGTACAAACTTCTCAGCCCACACATCCTGTTTTACAATTTGTACAACAGCACAATTTTAAAATGATGTTCGACGAAGAAATTAAAAAGCGAAAAGAATTTTTCTATCCGCCTTTCTCCCGCATCATTCACCTTACTTTTAAACATAAAATAAAAGAAGTAGTGGAAAGGGCAGCACAGGTATATGCTGATGCAATGAAAACTAAATACGACCAGTATATCGTTGGCCCTGCTGAACCCGTTATCGGCCGGATAAGAAACCAATACCTGATGGAACTATTGCTGAAACTACCCAGGGATGGCAAAACTATCAACCAATGTAAAAAAGATTTACTGGAACAGGTGGCTATGCTGCATCAGAATAAAAGTTTCAGAAGTGTAACGATAGTGGCGGATGTGGATGCGGTATAGTGGTGAATAGTGAATAGTCAATGGTGAATGGAGAACCGGCTTTGTATGAAACCTATGAAAGTCGTGAAATGTCATCTTTTATTCTTCAATGTCGTTCAAATGTCACCTGAATGGCTGGCGTAGGATTAGTTTTACCTTTAATCATCAGATATTTTTGCGATGAAACAAAATCAGAAAGAAATGATAGCAGCCCTGGTAAAAGAAGGCAGGATGGCAAAAGGATATACGCAAAAGGAATTATCTGAACTTTCCAAAATCAGTATCCGCTCCATCCAGCGGATTGAGAATGGTGATATTCTGCCGAGAAATTATACCCTGAAGACACTGGCAGGAATATTAGAACAGCCATTTGAACAATTTGCGAAAATCTTACAATCTCAAAATTCCAACGAAAAAGAAATCACTGAAACAGAAATAAAAAAAACACCGGCGTTATCTATCAATAAAAGGCAACGCATCATTTTATCTGCCGGTATTTTCCTAACTATTTTTTTTTATCATGGGCATTTATTGCACAATCATCTAGTTTCCCCGAAACTACTTTTGAGTTGCTTGTTTTTTCGGCGGTAATTCTTCTTTTGGTTACCGGCATCCTGTTTTTATTATGGAAGAATAAGTAACATTTTTCATTCAAATTTATTTACATGATTGGTATTGTAGTTCAATTGGCCATTTCCTGGCTGATAATCTTGTGGTTTGAAAAAGGTAATCTTAGTTTTCTGGGATTAATGCCCACAAAGACGAGGCTGCGGGACTTTACCTTATTCTTCTTCGTAACAGCGGCTTGCTGTGCTTTGGGCTTTTTATTGAAAAACCTTATAGCCAAACAAAGCTGGATGCTGAATCCTGAACTTGATGTATGGCTTATTGCAAAAGGTGTATGGTTTACAGTAAAGGCGACTTTGTTTGAAGAACTTATTTTCCGGGGAGTGTTATTCTATATACTTATTAAGAAACTAGGTGCAACATGGGCTATTGTAATTTCTGCTGTTGCGTTTGGCATCTATCATTGGTTTTCTCATGAGCTTTGGGGAAATCCGCAGCAAATGGCTATCGAATTTTTCGCAACCGGAGCCTTGGGGTTAGTGCTGGCTTATGGCTACGCTAAATCTTTTTCCTTGTACATACCCATCGCCATTCATTTTGGTTGGGGCATTGTACAGATGGTTGTTTTTTCTGGTAATACAATCGGCAACCAGTTATTGGTGGAAGTAATGCCAAGACCCGTTATTACGATTTCTTATTTCAGTTATTTTACGATGCTGTTATTGCCTTTGGTAAGTTGCTTGTTAATTAATGCTTGGTTGTTGAAGAGGTATAAGTAAGTTTAGCAGACTGAAACTATCGCAAGTACACAAACCAAATACTTGAAATTTTTTACTTCAAATACTTATCAAACCAATCCACAAACTCCAGCCATTCCGGTTTCATGTCATCACCATTATGTTTGCCGCCTTTTTTAAGAACAAACCTGTTTGGAACTCCTGCATCATTGAACCGGGCAATGATTGCCTGTGATTGCTGCAAAGGAACAGTAAGATCTGCATCGCCATGAATAATAAATACCGGGGGATCATCGGGTGATACTAAATATAATGGTGAAATTTCTCTGCCAATCTTGTTTCTTGCAGCAGTGTCTGTCACTTCTTCGTATAATGCGAATTTATCATTCCATACTTTGAAATCAAGAGCTCCCCAGACCTTGCTTGGTTTCAGTAATTCTTTTGCATTAACGAAATTAAAACCGGAGCTGCCCCAATTCAGTAA
Organism: Chitinophagaceae bacterium; assembly: GCA_031422725.1. Taxonomy (GTDB): domain Bacteria; phylum Bacteroidota; class Bacteroidia; order Chitinophagales; family Chitinophagaceae; genus JJ008. Next base: position 7,896 of record JANPMI010000364.1, read on the forward strand.
GTCTGTTGGAGGAAATAAAATGGCAATGGCCTGCACTCTTGATGAGACTCTGTCAACAGGGTCAGGAGCAGCAGGATTTATTTTATCATCAGCAGTGGCAACCAGTAAGGACAAATGCCCCCCGGCTGAAGTACCCGTAATGCCAATATGATTGGGGTCAATGCCGAATTTATCTGCATTGTAACGAACATACCTGACAGCCCTTTTTATATCATTCAGTGCATCTGGAATTGCATACCGCGGCTGTGAGCCATGTATGACTGCAAAAATGGAATATCCTTTTGCCAGGTATTGTTCCGCAGCTGTGGTTGAGACTTCAATTCCATTATAGGAGGAAAACCAACTGCCACTTATTACATATATTATTGCTTTGCCGTTTGATTTTACTTTTGGTTTTATATCTACTAATGTAAGTGCCACTCCATCCTTTCGGCCATAAATAAATTCTTCCTGGGGATAACCATTAGTTTCAGCCTGGTTTTTTATTTTATCAATTACAGGTTGCCAGCGTTTGTCTTTGTTTAAAGAAATAAAGTCTTCACCATACTCAATATTTCTTGCGAGCACTTTATTTGTTCTGTCTGATATCGAAATTAAATTCAGGTAATAAAAAGCACTATCTGCTTCGCCAGCCAATGACCATGCAGCCGCACTGGATCTGTACCTGCCAGTTGAAGCTGTTGGCCCTTCTTTTCGTATGCCATCCCCATAAGCTATGGCTGCATTTTTATAGTCTTTTACTTTGTAAAGCGAATCTCCTGCTTTATAGAGATCACCGGTATTCTGGCCAAAAGATAGCTGAGTAAGGAGAATACTATATAAAAGGAGAATAAAATTTCTCATAATAGTTAAATTAAATGGTTTTAGTTTTTGCCAGTTCCAGGCAGTTATTGAATATACAATAAATGCCTGTCAATTATTTTTTATGCCACTGTATTCCAGTACAAAGAAACCTTCATCATGCTTCTTCGCTGCAGCCACCATCGCCTTTGCCACATCCCTTCCATGGACCGGTTTATATTTCGAAGGAATCAAAAATGAAAAGGCGGACATAATCCCTTTCGATATTTTTTCTCCCAACCGAAATTCTTTTCTATCACCCAGCAAAACAGATGGCCGCATAATATGTACCGATTGTAAACCAACAGCTTTCACCGCATCTTCCACTTCGCCTTTCAGCTTCAGGTAAAAGTTGTTGCTTTTGCTGTTAGCTCCAACAGATGATACAAAAACAAATGTTTCGCATCCGTTCATTTTACAAAACTTTGCTGCATTTACGGTTATATCATAATCCACTTTGCGGTAAGCTTCCTTGTCGCCTTTTACTTTTTTCTGTGTAGTGCCAATGGTACAAAAAACTACATCGTTGCCTTTTAATGCCAGGCGAAAACTTTCAGCATCGGTAAAGTCCACCAGTTTTTTTTCAAGCTTGGGATGGATGAGTTCCAGAGGGCGGCGTATCAGAATCCTGATGGTGTCATAATAATCATCCTGTAAGAGTTCTTCCAGAAGATAGCCGCCGATAAGCCCGGTTGCGCCAATGAGTGTTGCTGTCATAAAATTCAGGATGTTTGCAGTATGCAAATTCAGGAAAATATTTCATTAAAGCCATATAACAGCTTCGGTATTGATGTAAAGGCAAAATATTTCGCCAGCTTTAAGAACACCGAAGAACTATCTGAACTCCTGACTAATGACTCCCGTCTCCCGACTCTCATTCTCGGTGGCGGCAGCAATATACTTTTTACTAAAGATTACGATGGACTGATTTTGAAAAATGAAATTAAAGGAATAAACAAGGTGGACGAAGACAATGAATTTGTTCATATCCAGGCAGGGGCAGGAGAGAACTGGCACCAGTTTGTATTGCATTGTATTGAAAATGATTGGGCGGGAGTAGAGAATCTGTCGCTGATACCCGGCAATGTGGGGGCATCACCCATGCAGAATATCGGGGCTTATGGTGTGGAGATACAGGAAGTATTTCATGAACTAAAAGCTTTTAATCTGAAAGAAAAAACCAACTACACTTTTGGCTTAAAGGATTGTGACTTTGGTTACCGGGACAGTGTTTTTAAAGGAAAGTATAAAGATGAATTTGTAATTCTACATGTTACTTTCAAATTAAGAAAGCAACCTTTGTTCAACACCAGCTATGGTGCCATAGAACAGGAATTAGAAAAAATGGGAGTGAAGGAACTTTCTGTAAAAGCTATTTCTGATGCTGTAATAAATATCCGTTCTTCCAAATTACCAGATCCGAAGGAGATTGGCAATGCAGGAAGTTTTTTTAAGAACCCGGAAATAAACACTGCTCAATTTTCAATGCTCACTGCTCAATTCCCTTCCATTGTTGGTTATAATTTACCCAACGGGAACGTAAAACTGGCTGCCGGCTGGTTGATTGAACAATGCGGCCCCAATAAAACCGGGTCAAGCTGGAAAGGATACAGAAAAGGAGATGCAGGTTGCCATGCTAAGCAGGCGTTGGTGCTGGTAAATTACGGGAATGCCGGGGGTAACGATATTTTTGAGCTTAGCGAAGAAATAGCAGCAACTGTGAAAAAGAGATTTGATATTACATTGGAAAAAGAGGTGAATATAGTTTAATTTTTATTTTTACCCGGGATTTAATACTATTATGCAACCAAAAATCAACAATATGAAAAAAATCTTATTCAGCACAGCTTTTATTTTGATGGGAACAATACTGGTAGGGGCACAAAACAAGGCAGTATATGGGGAGTTGGGTGGAAACGGTCTTGTTTTTTCAGCTAATTATGATATGCGTTTTACCAAAACGGAAAATGGATTTGGTTTCCGTGTTGGTGTTGGTTTTGCCGGCGGCTCCGATGTATCCGTTTTTACTTTTCCTGTAGGGATTAATTACCTGACAGGTAAAGATGCTCATCACCTGGAAATCGGAATAGGCGTTACTCCCATTACAGCAACTGTTAATCTTTTTGATGATACAAACGAAACGGGGAGCACCACTTTTATTATGCCAACTCTGGGTTATCGGTATGGAAAGGTGGGTAAGGGCTTTGTCGGACGTATTTATGTTGGCCCTGTAATCTTAGGCGGTGGGGTCTTTTTCCCCTGGGGTGGTATTTCTGCCGGGATAAAATTCTGATTGTTTATCCGTGCCACGGTTTCAAAACCCGGCACGGATAATCTTAAGCTTCTTCATCAAACTCAAAATCCTTCTCCGTAAAATTCATCATACTTCCCACCAGGTCTTTAAACTCCACTTTGTTTTCAAATATCTTTTTACTGATAAGCGAAAAAGAAGACAGGCCATGCAATACAAACTCCATCATCAATGCAGACTGTTCTTCATTCAGTTGAGGAAAATATTTTTTTACCAGTGAATGCAAACCATCCACTTTGTATAACAACAATATTTTGTCTTTGTCAGACGTATTGAAAGACATATTCAGATTATTGCCTTTATCAAACCAACTGGTGATGGAACGATAAGGATTCTCGTCTTCTTTTTCCAATTGCTGCGAAGGCTTACCGGTGTTTCTTCTTTTCTTTAATGTATCCGGATTCGGAAAGTATTGAACAAACTGCGTACGGATTGCTTTATCAACCAGGTTCATCGCTACCTGGTACGGTCCTTCCTGTTCGCCTTCATACACTAATTCTACTTTGCCGGTAATGGATGGAATGATGCCGACCAGATCATTCATCCATACTTGTGTTTGTTTTTCGTTATTAATGATGGCTCTTCGTTCGGCAGAACTCACCGCATTTTCAAAAGCAGAAATAGTAAGCCTTGCACTTACACCGCTTTTCTTGTCAACAAATTCACTGGCCCTTGCTTCAAAAGCAATTTGTTCAATCAATCTTTTTACCAGGTCGCTTACTTTCACTTTTGCTTTTTGTTCATCACTTATTTCAGCTTCCTGTTCGGTTATCTCCAGTGCATTTTCCAAACTTTTTGGATAGTGGGTGAGTATCTGACTTTCAATTCTGTCTTTTAAAGGGGTAACGATAGAACCACGATTGGTATAATCTTCCGGGTTGGCAGTGAACACAAACATAATATCCAACGGCAACCGCAATTTAAATCCACGAATCTGTACATCACCTTCTTCCAGGATATTGAACAGAGCTACTTGTATTCTTGCCTGCAGGTCGGGCAATTCATTAATTACAAATATGCCACGGTTACTTCTTGGTATAATGCCGTAGTGCAACACTCTTTCATCTGCGAAACTTAATTTCAGGTTCGCAGCTTTGATGGGGTCAATATCACCAATCAAATCGGCCACACTCACATCTGGCGTTGCCAGTTTCTCACCATATCGTTCACTTCGGTGTATCCAGTGGATAGCCGTTTCATCTCCATGCGTTGCAATTTCTTCATGCGCAAATTTTGACACCGGTTTTATCGGGTCATCATTAATATCGCTGCCGGCAATGGAAGGGATATATTCATCCAGCAGTTCCGTCATCTGCCTCGCCATTCTTGTTTTCGCCTGTCCCCGCAAACCCAAAAACAAAATGTTGTGTTTGCTCAGCAATGCTCTTTCCACATCAGGTATCACCGTGTCCTCATAGCCAACAATGCCGGAAAACGTCGGTTCATTTTTTTTCAGCTTCGCAATTAAATTCTGCCGTATCTCTTCTTTAATGCTTCTGGGTTTATAGCCACTTGCTTTTAATTCACCGAGTGTTTTTATTTTTTTGATGTTCATTTTTTTTAATTTCTTTTTTATTTGCCAGTGCTACTATCATCGACTGTCCCAGCCATCGGCGGGGCTTTTCAGGGTTCTGTAATTCTATTCAGCATTTTGCAACATTCCTATGTCAATGAGGAATTACTTTTTACTAACCAATATTGAACCCCTACGGGGTTCAGCTACCTTATCATTATTAGTCACCGGGTTATCACCCGGTGTTATAAATATTTTACCCCTTCGGGGCAAGGACTCTTTCTTTATTAAAGAGTATTAAAAAAATTAAGAGCTGTTAAACCTAAGTCTGTCCGACAATCGGCGGAGGATAGGGGTTAATACACCGTCTTCTTCTTCCCACTTTCAAAATCCTTAAATATAAATGCTCCCAACTTATCCAACGATGCAAAAAATGCTTTCCCATTATTCATCTCTGTAAACTCCTGCACAAATTTTTGCAGATAAGGGTCAGTGGCAATCATAAAAGTAGTGATCGGTATTTTCACCTTCTTACATTGCGCAGCAAGGTTGATACAACGGTTCACTACTTTTCTATCAAGGCCAAAACTGTTTTTATAATACCGCTTACCAATTTTCAAACAGGTAGGCTTGCCATCCGTAATCATAAATATCTGCTTGTTCGGATTTTTTCTTCTGCGCAAAATATCCATCGCCAGTTCCAAACCGGCAACGGTATTGGTATGATACGGGCCAACTTGCAAATAGGGGAGGTCTTTTACTTCAATCGGCCAGGCATCATTTCCAAACACCACAATCTCCAAAGTGTCTTTCGGGTATCTTGTTTTTATTAATTCACTCAAAGCCATCGCCACTTTTTTGGCGGGAGTTATCCGGTCTTCTCCATACAGAATCATGGAGTGAGAAATATCTATCATCAGCACCGTAGA
>JANPMI010000365.1:0-4335 GCA_031422725.1 Chitinophagaceae bacterium
CAATATGTGAGTATTTTTTTAAAAAAGTACTGGCCGATAAAAAATCAGGTATTGAAAAGGATGCAAAGTTTGTAAAACCCGCAGAACTCGAAAATGAAATCAACAGTGCAGACATACTCATCAGCAACTCAGATCCCGATCCCGCCGGCCAGGGAGATGACCAGGGTGTTGGCGATGAACAGGATTACAATAATGATTATAACAACGATTCGATAGGGCCCGAGTCAAAAAAATATACCGAGGAGGAAGATAATAAGCCTCCCAAAAAAGATACTTCCTCAAAATCACCGGTTAAAAAAGAAGAGGACAATACTAAACCCATCGGCTCACCTGCCAGTGATCCAAAGAAAAAAGAAGGTTTGCTGAAAAAGATATTTGGCAAAAAAGATAAAGAATAGTTACTACCGGCAACAGGTTTTCTTTTTTATCTTTCAAAATGTACGAGTGCCCTTTTTTGATGAATCTTTTTTCAGACCCGACAAACCAATTAATTATGGATTACATAGCTATTGCATTAGCACCGGGCATTGCTATTTCGTTGTATATCTTTTATAGAGACGTTTACAACAGGGAGCCAAAACTCAACCTGTTTGTAAGTTTTTTTTTAGGCTGCCTGGCTATCCTTCCTGCTATCTGGTTTCAGCAATCCTTTACTTCTGTTATTGATGGCAGCATCAGCGGCGTTGCTATTTTTGCTTATGCTATTGTGGGTTTCAGCGAAGAATTCAGCAAATTTCTGGGTCTGCGGCTTTATTCTTATAATAAAAAAAGTTTTGACGAACCACTAGACGGAATTGTTTACAGTGTTATGGTCAGCATGGGTTTTGCTACGGTGGAAAATATAATGTATGTACTAAATTATGCACAGGCAGGCCGGGGCATGGAAGTGGGTTTGCAAAGAATGTTCCTGAGTGTGCCGGCCCATGCATCGTTTGCCGTGGTGATGGGATATTTTATTGGTAAGGCAAAGTTTAGCCCTGCAAATAATTTCCGGTTGATGGTAATGGGTGTATTGGCGGCTGTTTTTTTCCACGGCACTTATGATTTCTTCCTTTTTATAAAAAGTTATTCCTTTGCCGGACGCCACCTCAGTGAAGTGCTGCTGGCCGCCGGTGCAATTGGCTCGTACATCATCTGCCTGGTACTGAGCCGTAAACTCATCCGGCAGCAAAGAAATATTTCCAAACAAATGTTTTCTGATAAAAATACAAACATCAGTGTTTAGCATCCGCAAAGCAACTACACCCGATATCCCGTTGATAAGAGAGTTGACCTTTAAGGTCTGGCCGCAGACTTATGCAGCCATTATTTCACCGCAACAGATTGAATTCATGCTGGAGATGATGTACAGCGTAGTTTCCTTACAAAAACAAATGAAGGAGGGCTGCCGGTTTATAATTGTATCTAATGAAGCAGAAGCGGTTGGCTTTGCTTCTTACCAGGAGATAGAACCGGGCATTTTCAAACTGCATAAAATTTATGTACTCACTTCCGAACAGCGAAAAGGAATCGGCAGATTTGTAATTGATCATATCATCAACGAAATTCAACAGCAGAGTGCTGCGGCCTTACAATTGCAGGTGAACCGTAATAACAACGCCAAAAAAATTTACGAAAAGCTGGGATTTACCGTGATTGAAGAAGCCGATTTTGATATTGGCAACGGTTATTTTATGAATGATTATATAATGGAAAAGAAGTTGTAAAATAATGTTTCTCCTCAATAAGCAATGATAACAAAGATTACTTATCGCTTTTCAGTACATTTTTACAATCAAGATAGTTGATGGGATCCACAGGTGTTTCAAATTCATACATCATTAATTCCACCCGTTCACCCGGTGAAACATAGCCCAGTGGCTGGCCCAGTTTCACGACATCATTCCTTTTTACCAGCAGTTTGTTCATACCGGTATACCAGAAATAATAGTCCTTCCCGTTTAGTTTCACAAAAAGGACTACGCCGCCTTTTGACTCATCCGTAAACTCCGTATTAGTCACCCTCCCGGTACCAACAGATTTTACAATACTGTCCGGAACGCTTTGCAATACAATGCAAAGGTCAGGCTCGTCATAATGAATTACATTTTTGGGCGGGGGTACTATAATTGCATCATTCAACGGACACATCAGCCGGATATTTTGGGCCATCAGGCTGGCGGGTTGCAGGAGAACTGCCAGCAGGCAAAGCTTAACCAATTTTTTCATTGTAGTAATTTATCAGGGTTTCTGGATACTCAATTTTTTTGCCATTTCAGAACTCAATGTATCAGCCGAAATACCGTAACCGTTTACCAGTATGCCTTTTTTACCATTCACCGATTCAATGCCATACACCACCGCCTGATCAGAAGGGTCAGAATTTCCTTCAAACCGATAGACTTCTGTAATTTCAAAATCGTTTACATTAAACTTATCACCATGACAGACGAGGCAATTCTCCTCAAGGTTGAAATCAAGATCAAAACCTCTTTTTTTCAGCCCGTTAATCGCTTCGGATACTGTATCGTATGCTATCATTTTTCTACGGTTTTATTTCTATAAAGTTATTCCTTGTTTTTCAGAAACTGCAATAAGAATATTTTTTAACCATACACCAACTGATGTGTTTGCTTGATTATACCCATCACAAATATGCTTTGAACATGCCCCATATTATCAATATTGCTTAGTTTGTTTACATGAAAGTCGTGGTAAGCATTCATATCTTCACACATTACCTTCAGCATAAAATCAAATTCTCCTGAAATAGTGTAACACTCCACCACATCCGGCATTAGCTGAATGGCTTTTACAAACTTTGTACCCGCCGTTTTATTATGTTCCTTCAATGATACATAGCAAATGGCCATCAGGCTTTTCTTTACCTTGGTATGATCCACCAATGTAGCATATTGTTTTATCACCCCGTTTGCTTCCATTCGTTTAATCCTTTCATGAACCGGTGTGGTGCTAAGGTGTATGGTATCAGCAATTTCTTTCACCGTCATCCTTGCATTTTGCTGAAGCAAACTGAGTATTGCCAGATCTTTTGCATCGAGGGTAATAGTATCAATAGCTGTTTTTTCTGTTTTAATCGTTTTTGCCATGTTTAAAAAGGGGTTTCTCCTTTTAGTCCTGCATTAAAAGGATATTCTCCCAAATTTACATAATTATTTAGAATATTATTCTATAATGGTATTTTTGTGTTCTAAAAATTTAAATATGTCAACTTTATCAAAAACCTCTATTGATTTCAACCTTGCTTACAAGGTTGCAGATATTTCCCTCGCAGCATGGGGTCGTAAAGAAATAAGATTAGCCGAAGCAGAAATGCCCGGTCTGATGTCTATCCGTAAAGAATACGGACCTTCTCAACCACTCAAAGGTGCAAGAGTAGCCGGTTGCTTACACATGACTATCCAGACTGCCGTGCTGATTGAAACCTTAACGGCATTAGGGGCAGAAGTAAAGTGGAGTTCCTGCAATATCTTCTCTACACAGGATCATGCTGCAGCTGCTATTGCTGCTGCCGGTATTGGTGTGTTTGCCTGGAAAGGACAGACACAAGCCGAAGCTGATTGGTGTATTGAACAAACATTATTCTTTGGTGGCGTAGATAAGCCGTTGAATATGATTTTGGATGATGGTGGTGATCTTACCAACATCGTTCTGGATACATACCCTGAATTAATTCAGCATGTAAAAGGTATCTCTGAAGAAACAACTACCGGTGTTCACCGCTTATATGAAAGAGTAGCAAAAGGTACATTACCAATGCCTGCTATCAATGTAAACGATTCTGTTACTAAATCTAAGTTTGATAATAAGTACGGTTGCAAAGAATCACTGGTAGATTCCATCCGCCGTGCTACAGACGTAATGCTGGCTGGTAAAGTAGCCGTTGTTGGTGGTTATGGTGATGTTGGTAAAGGTTCTGCCGCTTCTCTTGCTGGTGCAGGTTGTCGTGTTATAGTTACGGAGATTGATCCTATCTGTGCATTGCAGGCTGCGATGGATGGTTTTGAAGTAAAGAAAATGATTGATGCGGTAAAAGAAGCGGACATAGTTGTTACCGCTTCGGGTTGCCGTGATTTGATAAGAGGCGAGCATTTCAAACTGATGAAGGATAAAGTAATTGTTTGTAATATTGGCCACTTTGATATTGAAATTGATATTGCCTGGTTGAATACTAATTATGGTGATACAAAAGATACCATCAAACCACAGGTGGATATTTATAATGTAGATGGACATGATGTTATCATCCTGGCAGAAGGCCGATTGGTAAATCTTGGTTGTGCTACGGGTCACCCATCATTTGTTATGAGTAACTCATTCTCTAACCAAACTTTG